>NZ_JBOBDR010000005.1:0-307895 GCF_050586545.1 Pseudomonas sp. WC2
GGTTTGCTGATATTCCCGTAAACACGGTGCTAAAGTGCCGAAAAGCTCATGTTTCAAGATGTTTCATGCTGATTTCAAGCTAAAAGTGCGCAACTTCTTGCGCAGTGGTGTGCAAGAAGTTGCGCACTTGTCCACAGGCGCCGGGGCATGGGCGCTGTAGCGATTCAACCGGCGAAAATCGGCGATCAAGTGCGCAAAAAGTTGCGCATACAGGCGCATTGCCAGCAATTTGCTGAAATGGAACGCTCGGAAATGACCAATCCATTGCTCCTTTTTGCCATTCCCCCACTGGTGCGACAGCCCTCAATTAGCGGACAGTCCCAGCCCAAAGCGTTCCCGGCAAAGACGTCAGGCAGGCCCGAGGGTTAAAAAGCGTCTTATAAATGAAACACCACCCTCGGCTATACTCCCCGCATTTCGATCAGGTACGAGGACTCACTGTGAAGAACTGGACGTTGCGCCAACGCATTTTGGCGAGCTTTGCGGTGATTATCGCCATCATGCTGTTGATGGTCGTCGTCTCGTATTCACGGCTGTTGAAGATCGAGGCCGGCGAGCAGAGCGTGCGTCAGGACGCGGTGCCGGGTGTGTATTACAGCTCGATGATCCGCAGTGCCTGGGTCGACAGTTACCTGCAAACCCAAGAGTTGCTGGGCCTGAAAAAAGGCGAGGGCATCAGTGCCGAGGACGCGGCGGACTTCAAGGCTTTCGAAGCGCGTCTCGAAGAGCAGATGGGCAACTATCAAGGCACCGTCACTACCGATGAGGACAAGTCCGAGTTCGCCTTGTTCAAGCAGGACGTGCTCAATTACAACAAGATCCAGACGCAAGTTCTCGATCTGCACCAGCGCAATCTCGATGATGAAGCGACCAGGCTGTTCACTGAGCAACTGACCCCCGCCTGGACTGCCGGGCGCATGAAACTCAACGACATCATCCGTGAAAACAAAGCCGTCGCCGATGAAGCCATGAACAACATCGATGATGCGGTGGCCGCCGCGAAAGTCAGCATGGGCATTTCCCTGCTGGTGGCGGTGCTGGCTGCGGCAGCGTGTGGTTTCCTGCTGATGCGCGCGATCATGGCGCCGATGAATCTGATCGTGCGGATTCTCGACATCATGCGCACCGGTGACCTCAGCACCCGCCTGAATCTCGACCGCAAAGATGAATTCGGCGCCGTCGAAACCGGCTTCAACGACATGATGACCGAGCTGACCGCGCTAGTGTCCCAGGCCCAGCGCTCCTCGGTGCAGGTGACCACTTCGGTGACCGAGATCGCCGCGACCTCCAAGCAACAACAAGCCACCGCCACCGAAACCGCGGCGACCACCACCGAAATTGGCGCGACCTCTCGCGAGATCGCCGCCACGTCACGGGATCTGGTGCGCACCATGACCGAAGTGTCCACCGCTGCCGATCAGGCTTCGGTACTCGCCGGCTCCGGCCAGCAGGGCCTGGCGCGTATGGAAGACACCATGCACTCGGTGATGGGCGCGGCGGATCTGGTCAACGCCAAACTGGCGATCCTTAACGAGAAGGCCGGCAACATCAACCAGGTGGTGGTGACCATCGTCAAGGTCGCCGATCAAACCAACCTGCTGTCGCTCAACGCCGCGATTGAAGCCGAGAAGGCCGGTGAATACGGTCGCGGTTTTGCCGTCGTCGCGACTGAAGTGCGGCGCTTGGCGGATCAGACCGCAGTCGCCACGTATGACATCGAACAAATGGTTCGCGAGATCCAGTCGGCGGTGTCCGCTGGCGTGATGGGTATGGACAAGTTCTCCGAGGAAGTGCGTCGTGGCATGTCCGAAGTGCAGCAGGTCGGCGAGCAGCTGTCGCAGATCATCCATCAAGTGCAGGCGCTGGCGCCGCGGGTGTTGATGGTCAACGAAGGCATGCAGGCGCAGGCCACCGGCGCTGAGCAGATCAACCATGCGCTGGTGCAGTTGGGTGACGCCAGCAGCCAGACCGTAGAGTCGTTGCGTCAGGCCAGTTTCGCCATCGACGAACTGAGCCAGGTGGCCGTTGGGCTGCGCAGTGGCGTCTCGCGATTCAAAGTCTGATGAGCGAAATCATCGCCAAACGCAGCGCCGTACTCGTGGCGAAGCCGGCGTTGTTCCTGCTGTTTCGCATTGGCAGCGAGCGCTACGCCTTGCGCGCCACGGAAGTGGCGGAAGTGCTGCCGCGCCTGCCATTGAAACCGATCGCGCGGGCGCCGCACTGGGTTGCCGGAGTGTTTGCCTATCGCGGCGCGGTGGTGCCGGTGATCGATCTCAGCGCACTGACCTTCGGCCATCCTGCCGAGGCGCGCACCAGCACGCGGTTGGTGCTGGTCAATTACCAGCCCGATGAGACGCAGCCGGCGCAACGGCTGGGGCTGATTCTCGAACAGGCTACCGACACGTTGCGCTGTCATCCGCAGGAGTTTAAGCCTTACGGCCTCGACAATCGTGAGGCGCCGTACCTCGGCCCGGTGCGCGAAGATGCCCAAGGCCTGGTGCAATGGGTCCGGGTCAACGACTTGCTCGATGACGCCGTGCGTGAGGTGCTGTTCCCCGATCCGCCGCTGAGTCCGGCGCAGCTTGAGGCGCAGGCATGAGCAGCGATCAGCGCTTTTTCGATTTCCTCAAGGAACGTATCGGCCTCGATGTCACGTCGGTGGGCCCGGCGATTATCGAGCGCGCGGTACGCCAACGCACCACGCTTTCGCAAGCGGCGCATGGCGAAGAATACTGGCAGTTGCTGCAAGGTTCGCGGGACGAACAACAAGCGTTGATCGAGGCGGTGATCGTCCCCGAGACGTGGTTTTTCCGCTACCCGGAATCTTTCGCCACGCTGGGCAAACTCGCGCAAAACCGCCTCAAAGAGCTGAACAATATGCGCGCACTGCGCATCCTCAGCCTGCCGTGTTCCACTGGCGAAGAACCCTATTCGATTGCCATGGCCTTGCTCGACGCCGGACTCAAGCCTCATCAATTCAAAGTCGAAGGCATGGACGTCAGCCCGCTGTCGGTGGAAAAAGCGCGCCGGGCGTTGTACGGCAGGAACGCCTTTCGCGGTCAGGATCTGGACTTTCGCGAACGGCACTTCAAGTCCGAGCAGGACGGTCATCGGCTCAATGACGATGTGCGTGAGCAGGTGCGTTTACAGGTGGGCAATGTGCTCGATCCGACGCTGCTGGTCAGCGAGCCAGCGTTCGACTTCGTGTTCTGCCGCAACCTGCTGATCTATTTCGATCAGCCGACCCAGAAGCAGGTGTTCGAGGTGCTCAAGCGCCTGACCCATTTCGACGGTGTGCTGTTTATCGGCCCCGCCGAGGGCAGTCTGCTCGGGCGTTTGGGCATGCGTTCGATCGGCATCCCGCAGTCGTTTGCGTTCAGCCGCCACAGTGATCCGCACCCCGAACCGCTGCCGACAGCGCAACCAGTCGCGATGCCTGTCAGCCCGCCGCCACGGAGCATGCCGCCAGCGCCGGTGCGTCAGCGCCCGTTTGCCGCGGTCACGCCGATGCCGACGTCCAGCAAAGCGGCCAATCCGGACGCGGCCACTTTGTTGGCCAACATCGCCGCACTGGCCAACGAAGGCAAAAGCGCCGAGGCCCGCGCCGCGTGTGAACAGTATTTGCGCAGCCACGAACCGGTGGCCCAGGTGTTTTACTGGCTCGGCCTGCTCAGCGATGTCGCTGGCCTGACCCTCGAAGCCCAAGGCTTCTATCGCAAGGCGTTGTACCTCGAACCGCAACACTCCGAAGCGTTGATGCACCTGGCCGCGTTGCTGCAGGCTCAGGGCGACAGTGCCGGTGCCAGACGATTGCAGGAGCGCGCCGCCCGCAGCGGCCGCACCGCCGACAGTGAGCGTAAACGATGATCGCGTCCGACACCTTGAACGTCACCCACGAAGACGCCCGGGCCATCGACGATTGCTGGAACCGCATCGGTATCCACGGTGACAAGTCGTGCCCGCTGCTCGACGAGCACATCCATTGCCGCAACTGCTCGGTGTATTCCGCCGCCGCCACGCGCCTGCTCGACCGTTATTCGCTGCAACAGGACGAGCGCGACCCGGTGGCGACCGCCGTCGAAACCGATGTCAAAACACGGTCGCTGCTGATGTTTCGCCTCGGCGAAGAATGGCTGGGGCTGGCCACGCGCAGTCTGGTGGAAGTGGCGCCGATGCAGGCGATTCACTCGCTGCCGCATCAGCGCTCGCGCGCCTTGCTCGGCGTGGCCAATGTGCGTGGTGCGCTGGTGGCGTGCCTGTCGCTGGTCGAATTGCTCGATCTGGATGCGAACGCCGCCCCGGCAGTCAGCGGACGAATCATGCCGCGCATGTTGATCATCGCCGCCCATGGCGGGCCGGTGGTAGTGCCAGTGGATGAGGTTTACGGCATCCACGCCATCGATGAACGGATTCTCGACGCCGCCTCGCAATCCGGCGTGCAGACCAGCGCCAAATTCACCCGAGGCGTCTTGCAGTTTCGCGATCGCAGTCTGCGTTGGCTGGATGAAGAGCAGCTGCTGTCCGCCGTGACCCGGAGCCTGACATGACCCCCGAGCAAATGCGCGACGCCTCGCTGCTGGAGCTGTTCAGCCTTGAAGCCGAAGCCCAGACCCAAGTGCTCAACGCCGGGCTGCTGGCGCTGGAACGCAACCCGACCCAGGCCGATCAACTCGAATCGTGCATGCGTGCGGCGCACTCGCTTAAAGGTGCGGCGCGGATCGTCGGCATCGACAGCGGCGTTAGCGTTGCCCATGTGATGGAAGATTGTCTGGTCAGCGCGCAGGATGGCCGCTTGCTGCTGCGGCCCGAGCACATCGATGCGTTGTTGCAAGGCACCGATTTGTTGATGCGCATCGCCACGCCGACTCATGCGCCGCAGCCCAATGAAATTGAGGCGTACGTGGCGTTGATGGCGCGCGTGCTCGATCCGTCGTCCGCGCCAGCAACCGTCGCGCCACCGGTCATGGCCGAATTGCAGCTCGAAGCCCCGCGAGTCGAGGCGATGCCAGCGCCTTCCATGGAACTCCCGGTGGAAACGCCAGAGCTGGCCCCACGCAACAACAAACGCACCCCCGAAGGTGGCGAACGCGTCCTGCGCGTGACCGCCGAACGCCTGAACAGCCTGCTCGATCTGTCGAGCAAATCCCTCGTGGAAACCCAGCGCCTCAAGCCGCATCTGGCGACCATGCAACGCCTCAAGCGCATGCAGAACAATGGCCTGCGCGCGCTGGAAAACCTCAACGTGCACCTCAAGGAACATGCGCTGAGCCTTGAAGCGCTGGAAGCCTTGGAGGATGCGCGCCGATTGCTCGCCGAATCCCAGCAACTGCTCAGCGAGAAAAACGCAGAGCTGGACGAGTTCGCCTGGCAGGCCAGCCAGCGCGCACAAGTGCTCTACGACACCGCGCTGGCCTGCCGCATGCGCCCGTTCGCGGATGTGTTGACCGGTCAGGTGCGCATGGTTCGCGATCTGGGGCGCAGCCTTGGCAAACAGGTGCGGCTGGAAATCGAAGGCGAAAAAACTCAGGTCGACCGCGACGTGCTGGAGAAGCTCGAAGCACCGCTGACGCATTTGCTGCGCAACGCCGTCGATCACGGCATCGAGACCCCGCAGCAGCGCCTGCTCAAAGGCAAATCCGAAGAGGGCCTGATCCGCCTGCGCGCTTCGCATCAGGCGGGTCTGCTGGTGCTGGAGTTGAGCGATGACGGCAACGGCGTCGATCTGGAAAAGGTCCGCCGCAGCATCGTCGAACGGCAGTTGTCCCCAGCGGAAACGGCGGCGCAGTTGAGCGAGGAAGAACTGCTGACCTTCCTGTTCCTGCCCGGTTTCAGTCTGCGCGACACCGTCACCGAAGTCTCTGGCCGAGGCGTCGGCCTTGATGCCGTTCAACACATGGTTCGCCAGTTGCGCGGTGCCGTGGTGCTGGAACAGACGGCGGGCGAGGGCAGCCGCTTCCATCTGGAAGTGCCGCTGACCTTGTCGGTGGTGCGCAGTCTGGTGGTGGAAGTCGGCGAGGAGGCTTACGCGTTTCCCTTGGCACACATTGAACGCATGTGTGATCTGGAGCCTGAGGACATTGTGCAGGTCGAAGGTCGCCAACACTTTTGGCACGAAGAACGACACGTTGGCCTGGTCGCGGCCAGTCAGTTGCTCAACCGCCCGGCCAGCCAAAACAGCGGCGAAACCCTCAAGGTCGTGGTGATTCGCGAGCGTGATGCGATTTACGGCGTGGCGGTCGAACGCTTCATTGGCGAGCGCACGCTGGTGGTCTTGCCCCTCGACGAGCGTCTGGGCAAAGTGCAGGACATCTCTGCCGGCGCCTTGCTCGACGACGGCTCGGTGGTGTTGATCGTCGACGTCGAAGACATGCTGCGTTCGGTGGACAAACTGCTCAATACCGGACGCCTCGAACGCATTGCCCGCCACGGTAATCAGGCCGCCGAAGCCGCGCGCAAGCGGGTGCTGGTGGTCGACGACTCGCTGACCGTGCGCGAACTGCAACGCAAACTCTTGCTCAATCGAGGCTACGACGTCGCCGTCGCGGTGGACGGCATGGACGGTTGGAACGCCCTGCGTTCGGAGGACTTCGATTTGCTGATCACCGACATCGACATGCCGCGCATGGACGGCATCGAACTGGTCACCCTGTTGCGCCGCGACAACCGTCTGCAATCGCTGCCGGTGATGGTCGTGTCGTACAAGGATCGCGAAGAGGATCGCCGTCGTGGACTGGACGCCGGTGCCGACTATTATTTAGCCAAAGCCAGTTTTCATGACGACGCCCTGCTCGACGCAGTGGTCGAGCTCATCGGAGGAGCGCGGGCATGAAGATCGCAATCGTCAACGACATGCCAATGGCGGTAGAAGCCCTGCGGCGCGCCTTGGCTTTCGAACCGGCGCATCAAGTGGTCTGGGTCGCCCGCAATGGCGCCGAGGCGGTGCAACTGTGCGCTGAAAATACCCCGGATCTGATCCTGATGGACCTGATCATGCCGATCATGGACGGCGTCGAAGCCACCCGCCGGATCATGGCCGAAACCCCGTGCGCCATCGTCATCGTCACGGTCGACCGCCAGCAGAATGTGCACCGCGTGTTTGAAGCCATGGGTCACGGCGCACTGGACGTGGTCGACACCCCGGCCCTCGGTGCCGGCGACGCGCGCGAAGCCGCCGCGCCTTTGTTGCGCAAAATCCTCAACATCGGCTGGCTGATCGGCGACAAAGCGCCGCGCTCGCGCCCGGCACCGACGCCTCCGCGCAGTTCGGGTTCGCGCCAGCGGTTGGTGGCGATCGGTTCGTCCGCAGGCGGGCCGGCAGCGCTGGAAGTGCTGCTCAAAGGCTTGCCCAAGGATTTTTCTGCGGCCATCGTGCTGGTGCAACACGTTGATCAGGTGTTCGCCGCCGGCATGGCCGAATGGCTGGCCAGCGCCAGTGGCCTCGATGTGCGTCTGGCCCGCGAAGGCGAACCGCCGCAGGCCGGCGCGGTGCTGCTGGCCGGCACCAACCACCATATCCGCTTGTTGAAAAACGGCACGCTGGCGTATACCGCCGAGCCGGTCAACGAGATCTACCGTCCCTCGATCGATGTGTTTTTCGAGAGCGTTGTCGCCCATTGGGGAGGTGACGCCGTCGGGGTTTTATTGACCGGGATGGGGCGCGACGGGGCGCAAGGGCTTAAGCTCATGCGCCAGCAGGGTTACCTGACCATCGCGCAGGATCAGCAAAGCAGTGCGGTGTACGGCATGCCCAAGGCCGCAGCCGCCATCGATGCCGCCGTGGAAATCCGTCCACTGGAAAAGATAGCGTCACGATTGCAGGAGGTGTTCCCCAAATGAGCCGGTCAATCCGCAATCCTGGCCCCCGCAGCACTCAGGTGACAGTCCATGAATGATTTACAGATCGACGACATTAAAACCGACGAAAACGCCGCCATGGTGTTGTTGGTGGATGATCAGGCGATGATCGGCGAAGCCGTGCGCCGTGGGCTGTCGAATGAAGAGAACATCGACTTTCACTTCTGCTCCGACCCGCATCAGGCCATCGCCCAGGCGGTGCGGATCAAGCCGACGGTGATCCTTCAGGACCTGGTGATGCCCGGCCTCGATGGCCTCAGTCTGGTGCGCGAATACCGCAATCACCCGGCGACCAAGGACATCCCGATCATCGTCCTGTCGACCAAGGAAGACCCGCTGATCAAGAGCGCGGCGTTCTCCGCCGGGGCCAACGATTATCTGGTGAAACTGCCGGACACCATCGAACTGGTGGCGCGCATCCGCTATCACTCGCGCTCGTACATGACGTTGTTGCAGCGGGATGCGGCGTATCGCGCATTGCGGGTCAGTCAGCAGCAATTGCTCGACACCAATCTGGTGCTGCAACGCTTGATGAACTCCGATGGCCTGACCGGGTTGTCCAACCGTCGGCACTTCGATGAGTACCTGGAACTGGAATGGCGCCGTTCGCTGCGTGATCAGAGCCAGTTGTCACTGCTGATGATCGACGTGGATTATTTCAAGTCCTACAACGACAGCTTTGGTCACGTCGAGGGTGACGAGGCGCTGCGCAAGGTCGCCACGGCGATTCGTGATGCCAGCGCTCGACCGTCGGACTTGCCGGCCCGTTATGGCGGCGAAGAGTTTGCGCTGGTGTTGCCGAATACCTCGCCGGGCGGCGCGCGGCTGGTGGCTGAGAAGCTACGGCAGACCGTGGCCTCGCTGAAGATTCCGCACAACACCCCGGCGGATGGCGCGAGCCTGACCATCAGCATTGGCCTGGCGACCATGGTGCCGCAGGCGGGCAACGATTGCCGCCTGCTGATTTCGGCGGCAGATCGTGGCCTGTACCTGGCCAAAAACAACGGTCGTAACCAGGTCGGCATCGAATAACCGCCGCAATTCCCTGTAGGAGCTGCCGCAGGCTGCGATCTTTTGATCTGTTTCTAAAATCAAAGTCAAAAGATCGCAGCCTTCGGCAGCTCCTACTGGTGAAATGTGTCAAGCGAATCGCCTCAACACCCGCCAGACGGGCTGCCGTGACAGCCTGATTACGTTATACTCGCCGGCTTTCAAAAGTTCGCCAACGAGTGCTGCCCGTCATGGAAATCAACCCGATCCTGAACACCATCAAGGACCTGTCCGAGCGCTCCGAAACTATTCGGGGGTATCTTTGACTACGATCAAAAGCATGAGCGTCTGACCGAAGTCAATCGCGAGCTTGAAGATCCGAGCGTCTGGAACAAACCTGAATACGCCCAAGAGCTGGGCCGCGAGCGCGCTGCGCTGGCGCAGATCGTCGACACTCTCGACGAATTGAACGCCGGTCTGGCCGATTGCCGCGACCTGCTGGACATGGCCGTCGAAGAAAACGACGAAGGCGCAGTGGGCGATGTCGTCGCCGAGCTGGCCCGTCTCGAGGAAAATCTGGCCAAGCTGGAATTCCGCCGCATGTTCAGCCATGAAATGGACCCGAACAACGCGTACCTGGACATCCAGGCCGGTTCCGGCGGCACCGAAGCCCAGGACTGGGCCAACATCCTCCTGCGCATGTACCTGCGCTGGGCAGATAAACGCGGTTTCGAAGCGACCATCATGGAACTGTCGGCCGGTGAAGTCGCCGGTATCAAAGGCGCGACCGTGCACATCAAGGGCGAATACGCCTTTGGCTGGCTGCGGACCGAGATCGGCGTGCACCGTCTGGTGCGCAAGAGCCCGTTCGACTCCGGCAACCGGCGCCACACCTCGTTCTCTGCGGTTTTCGTCTCGCCAGAGATCGACGACAAGGTCGAAATCGAAATCAACCCGGCAGACCTGCGGATTGACACCTATCGTTCCTCAGGTGCCGGTGGTCAGCACGTAAACACCACCGACTCGGCCGTACGTATCACTCACGTACCGACCAACACCGTGGTCAGCTGCCAGAACGAACGTTCCCAGCACGCCAACAAAGACACCGCCATGAAAATGCTGCGGGCCAAGTTGTACGAGCAGGAAATGCAGAAACGCAACGCCGCGTCGCAAGCGCTGGAAGACACCAAGTCCGACATCGGCTGGGGTCACCAGATTCGCTCTTACGTGCTCGATGCGTCGCGGATCAAGGATCTGCGCACCAACATCGAACGCAGCGACTGCGACAAGGTACTCGACGGCGATATCGACGAATACCTGGAAGCCAGCCTGAAATCCGGGCTGTAAAAGACGCAATACAGCATCGGCTGATTCAGCACGATCCCTGTAGGAGCCAGCCCTGCTGGCGATCCCCGGGCCGCAAGGTCCGGGGGCAACGAACCTGATGGAATATCTAAAGACATGAGCGACCAACAACTCGACCCGCAAGCCCTGCAACAGGAAGAAAACTCCCTGATCGCACTGCGCAAGGAAAAGCTGGCTGCCGAGCGCGCCAAGGGCAACGCCTTCCCGAACGACTTCCGCCGCGACAACTACTGCGATGCACTGCAGAAACAGTACGCGGACAAGACCAAGGAAGAGCTCGCAGAGGCTGCAATCCCGGTCAAGGTTGCCGGTCGCATCATGCTTAACCGTGGCTCGTTCATGGTGATTCAGGACATGACCGGTCGCATCCAGGTCTACGTCAACCGCAAGACCCTGTCGGAAGACACCCTGGCCGCGGTGAAAACCTGGGACATGGGCGACATCATTGCTGCCGAAGGCACCCTGGCGCGTTCCGGCAAGGGCGACCTGTACGTTGAAATGACCAGCGTGCGTCTGCTGACCAAATCCCTGCGTCCGCTGCCGGACAAGCACCACGGCCTGACCGATACCGAGCAGCGCTACCGTCAGCGTTACGTTGACCTGATCGTCAACGAAGAAGTGCGCCAGACCTTCCGCGTGCGTTCGCAAGTGATCGCGCACATCCGCAGCTTCCTGATGAAGCGCGACTTCCTCGAAGTCGAAACGCCGATGCTGCAGACCATTCCTGGCGGCGCCGCAGCCAAGCCGTTCGAAACCCACCACAACGCGCTGGACATGGAAATGTTCCTGCGTATCGCCCCAGAGCTGTATCTGAAGCGTCTGGTGGTTGGTGGTTTCGAGAAAGTCTTCGAGATCAACCGCAACTTCCGTAACGAAGGCGTTTCGACCCGTCACAACCCTGAATTCACCATGTTGGAGTTCTATCAGGCTTACGCCGACTATGAAGACAACATGGACCTGACCGAAGAACTGTTCCGTGAACTGGCGCAGCTGGTTCTGGGCAGCACCGACGTGCCGTACGGCGACAAGGTGTTCCACTTCGGCGAGCCGTTTGTACGTCTGTCGGTGTTCGACTCGATCCTCAAGTACAACCCTGAACTGACTGCCGATGATCTGAACGACATCGACAAGGCTCGCGCCATCGCCAAGAAGGCCGGTGCCAAGGTGCTGGGCTTCGAAGGTCTGGGCAAGCTGCAGGTGATGATTTTCGAAGAACTGGTCGAGCACAAGCTGGAGCAGCCGCACTTCATCACTCAGTACCCGTTCGAAGTGTCGCCGCTGGCGCGTCGCAACGATGACAACCCGAACGTCACTGACCGTTTCGAACTGTTCATCGGTGGCCGTGAAATCGCCAACGCCTACTCCGAGTTGAACGACGCGGAAGACCAGGCCGAGCGCTTCATGGCGCAGGTGGCCGACAAGGACGCCGGCGACGACGAAGCCATGCACTACGACGCCGACTTCGTTCGCGCGCTGGAGTACGGCATGCCGCCAACGGCCGGTGAAGGTATCGGCATCGACCGTCTGGTGATGTTGCTGACCAACTCGCCGTCGATCCGCGATGTGATCCTGTTCCCGCACATGCGACCGCAAGCGTAAACGTTTCAGTTAAAAAGCCGCCTAAAACAGGCGGCTTTTTATTGCCTGTCTGGTACAAATGTATCAATTGGTTAATTTCGCAATAGCAGAGGAAGTTCTGTCGTGAGGGGTGCAATAGCTCAAGAAGGTGCAGCGGGTATCGCCACTGCGGTCGCTGAAAGCGTTCAGTACCAGGGCCGCAAGGCCAGCCGACAGGGCAGTGAGCAGCGTCGCCAGGACATTCTCGACGCGGCGATGAGGATTGTCGTGCGTGACGGCGTGCGCGCCGTGCGCCACCGTGCCGTGGCCGCCGAGGCCGGTGTGCCGCTGTCGGCAACCACGTATTACTTCAAGGACATCGATGACCTGCTCACCGACACCTTCGCCCAATATGTCGAACGCAGCGCGGCGTACATGGCCAAGTTGTGGGTCAACAATGAAGGTCTGCTGCGTGACATGGTCGTCAGCGGCGACGGCAGCCCCGAATCGCGCTCGCAACTGGCCGATGACATTGCGCGGTTGATGGCCGACTACGTGCATCGTCAGTTGGTTAACCGTCGCGAGCATTTGATGGCCGAGCAGGCGTTCCGCCAGGAAGCGCTGCTCAACCCGCGTCTGGCGATTCTGGTGCGCTCGCATCAGCAGATTCTGTTGCAGGGCACCTGCCAGTTGTTCCAGGTCTTGGGCTCGCGCGAACCGCAACAGGATGCCAAGGTGTTGACGGCGATTATCGGTCGGATGGAATATCAGGGCCTGCTCAACGACGCCGAGCCTTTGGCCGAAGAGGACATGCTCGGCATTCTGACGCGCTATATGCACCTGGTGCTCGCGTCGGTGTGACCACAAGATCGTTCCCACGCTCTGCGTGGGAATGCCGCCGGGGACGCTCCGCGTCCCTTCGTCGACATGACGCAGAGCGTCAGTGGATGCATTCCCACGCAGAGCGTGGGAACGATCGATCACCATGAGGGCGGCCAATGTTCATAGGGAGTTCTGAATGAAAGCCTGGCGTGGTGTGCTGATCGCCTTGTCGTTCCTGCTGCTCAGTGGCTGTCTGGTGACGTTCAAGGAACCGCTGGCCGCCAGTGACCCGGCGCCCAAGGGCCTGCTCGGCAAATGGTCGAGCACCAATGCCTGGGGCGATGCCATGAACCTTGAACTGACGCGACTGGGCAATGATCGCTATCAGGCGGTCACGTACTTCAAGGCCAAACCCCATGAACGCGAAGCCCATCCCTTCACCGTAGCGCGCCACGGCAGCCGCTGGTATCTGTCGGCAAAGGTCCCGGCACAGTACGGCGGCCACTACACCATCGCTGGGTTCGAACTCACCGACAAAGGCGAACTGGTGGTCTACAACCTCGATCTCGAGCAGATCAATCAAGCGATCAAGCAAAAAGCCCTCGACGGTCAGGCCTTCCCGACCGACGATGGCGACGGCGTGCAGGTCGACAGCAGTCTCGACAAGGTTTTTGCTTACCTCGACGATCCGGCCAATTCCGATGTCTTCGTCGAAGCCGTGCGCTACCAGCGCCAGGCCCGCGCCAAATAATTCACACGTCAGGTGTTCTACAGGAGTTTCGGGTGGACGATTACCAGCAGACGATACGCATGTTGTCCGACCGCATTGTGCTGGCGCAGACGCCGATCCGCGTGCTCGACGCGGTCAAGTGGGACGAGAACATCCGCAAGGGATTTCTCAAGGCCAAAGGCAAGGAAATGCCGGCGATCGACCGCGATTACTACCTCAATCGACCACTGAGTTTCGATTCGAGCAAGGTCAAACTGGAATTCCAGAACATCGAGCGTGACATCACCCGCCAGCTCGGCCAGTTCAACCCGGTCGGGCAGATCATGCGGCGCATGTGCAAGGAGTACCGCATGGTGGTGCGCATGCTCGAAGCGCGCGGTACCGAGGATTTCGGCCTGATCTCGCAAGAACTGTACGGCGCCGCGTCCGATGCGTTCCACGCCGGTGACCCGACCCTGGCCGACCTCGGCCTGATGATGTCTGACTACCTGAACAACATCGATGGCCGTGGCGATCTGAAGGATGAGCCGAAAACTCTTACCGCCAAAGACGCCGTGCACTTGCTGCAAACCCGTCTGAACAAAGTCTTCGGTGAAGCCGAAGAAACCATCCGCGTGTTCGAGTCCGACGGCATCGTTGCCGACGCGGCGGCGGGCGCGGACTACATCAAGATCCGCACCGACGCGATGTTCAACGATCGTGATGTGCGTGCGCTGGAGGTCCACGAAGGTCTGGTCCACGTCGGCACCACGCTTAACGGCCTGAACCAGCCGATCTGCACCTTCCTGTCGAAAGGCCCGCCGTCGTCGACGGTGACTCAGGAAGGCCTGGCGATCCTGATGGAAATCATCACCTTCGCCTCCTACCCGAGCCGCCTGCGCAAACTGACCAACCGCACCCGCGCGATTCACATGGTCGAGGAGGGCGCCGACTTCCTGCAGATTTTCGAATTCTTCCGCGAGCAGGGCTTCGAAATGGCCGAAAGCTACGGCAACGCCAGTCGCGTTTTCCGTGGATCGACGCCGACCGGTCTGCCATTCACCAAAGACTTGTCCTACCTCAAGGGCTTTATCATGGTTTACAACTACATTCAGTTGGCCGTGCGTAAGGGCAAGCTTGAGCAGATTCCGCTGTTGTTCTGCGGCAAGACCACGCTAGAAGACATGCGCACCTTGCGTCAGTTAGTGGATGAAGGGCTGGTGGTGGCGCCGAAGTACTTGCCGGATCAGTTCCGCGATTTGAATGCGTTGTCGGCGTGGATGTGCTTCTCCAACTTCCTCAATCACTTGAGCCTGGACCGGATCGAAGCGGATTACTCCAATATCCTCTAACCCACTACAGACCGATCGTTCCCACGCTCCGCGTGGGAATGCCGCCATGGACGCTCCGCGTCCACTGTGACGCAGAGCGTCACGGCATGCATTCCCACGCAGAGCGTGGGAACGATCTGAACCTGAATTTTTGCGAGGTTTCACCGGATGAGAATCCTCGGCA
The DNA here is from genome assembly GCF_050586545.1 of Pseudomonas sp. WC2. NCBI lineage: Bacteria > Pseudomonadati > Pseudomonadota > Gammaproteobacteria > Pseudomonadales > Pseudomonadaceae > Pseudomonas > Pseudomonas sp. WC2. Next base: position 14,813 of record NZ_JBOBDR010000005.1, read on the forward strand.
TTTTCTGCCTGCTCCTGACCCTCAGCGGTTGCAGCTCTTTGTTGTTCTACCCCGAGCCGGGCCAGATCTTCACCCCGGAAAAAGCCAAGCTCGAATACCGCACCGTCACGCTGGTCACGGCCGATGGCTTGAAGCTCAATGCCTGGTGGCTGCCGGCCAAACCCGGCGTCGAGGTCAAGGGCACCGTCCTGCACCTGCACGGCAACGGCGGTAACCTGCCGATGCATTTGGGCGGCAGTTGGTGGCTGCCGAAAAACGGCTATCAAGTGCTGCTGGTGGACTATCGCGGCTACGGCTTGTCCGAGGGTGAGCCGAGTTTGCCGGCGATCTATCAAGACATCGACGCCGCGTTCGCCTGGCTGGACAAGGCGCCCGAGGTCAAAGGCAAGCCGCTGGTGCTGCTTGGTCAGAGCCTCGGCGGTGCGATGGCCGTGCATTGGCTGGTGCAACATCCAGAGCGGCAGAAACAACTCAAGGCCTTGGTGCTCGACGGCGTGCCCGCCAGTTATCGAGGCGTCGGCCAATACGCGCTGAGCACGTCTTGGCTGACCTGGCCGTTCCAGGTGCCGCTGTCGTGGCTGGTGCCGGACGGCGACAGTGCGATCAACTCGATGCCGCAGCTCAATGGCGTGCCGAAGCTGATCTTCCACAGTCTCGACGATCCGCTGGTGCCGCTGTCCAACGGCATCCGTCTGTATCAAGCTGCGCCGCCACCGCGCGTGCTGCAACTGACCCGTGGCGGTCATGTGCAGACTTTTGGCGACCCGGTGTGGCGCCAAGTGATGCTGCGCTATCTGGAAGATCCCGAGCATTTCAACGGCCTGCGCCGCCTCGGCGAAATCCCCAATTATCCGCAACCTCCGAATTCTGAAGATGAGAGTCCGCAATGAGTGAAGAACGCAACGCCATCCCGCTGATCATCACCGGTATCTGCAGCATCCTCGGCACCGTCGGGGCGCTGTGGTACTACGGTTACCTGCACTTCGCCAAACCCGAGGATGCGTTGCTGCTCAACGAATTCACCATGCTCAAGACTGTGCCGGGCGAGGACTATAAAGTCTCCCTCGACCCGGCGCCGCAAGTGGCACAGTGCGTTGATGGCGTGCTGGTGTTGTTCGATACCGAGCAGAAAGGCCTGACCGGCGTACTGATCAACGCACAGAAAAAAGCCGTGCGCTGCATGGGCGAAGAAACCCCGCAAAAACTCGAGCAGTAACCCGATCAAACTGTGGGAGCGAGCCTGCTCGCGAATACAGATTCACAGTCAACAGGGATGTTGACTGACACACCGCTTTCGCGAGCGGGCTCGCTCCCACCAGGGATTTGTGTTCGTGCATGAAAAAGCCCCGCCTGATCACTCAGGCGGGGCTTTTGCGTTACAGCAGGGCGCTTAGTTCGAGCTGACAGCCGAACGTGGCACAACTGGCTGGTTGTCGTTGGAAATGGTCACTTCCACACGACGGTTTTGCGCACGGCCCGAAGCGTTGCTGTTCTCGGCAACCGGGTATTCCTTGCCATAACCCTGAGCGACGATGCGCGCTGGATCAACGCCCATTTTCACCAGAGCGGTACGCACGGAGTTAGCGCGACGCTCAGACAAGGTCTGGTTGTGGCTCGCGGTACCGGTGCTGTCGGTGTAACCCTCGACAATCACTTTGCGATCCGGGTTTTCCTGGAGGAATTGCGCCAGTTTGTTGATGTTGACCAGACCGCTGGATTTCAGATCAGCACGGTCGGTGGCGAACAGCACGTCACCGAAAGTCACCAGCGTACCGCGATCGGTCTGCTTGGCGTTCAGGCTGTCCTGCAGCTGCTTGATCTGCTGATCGCGAGCATCCAGACGCGCTTGGGCACGTTGCGCGGCGGCGTTCTTCAGATTGTTTTCTGCGGTGCGCAGGGCGATGGTCTGCTTGGCCACTTCCACGCGCTGGTTGGTCAGGTAGGCCAGTTGGTCAACCTTGGCCGCGTCTTGCTTGTCCAGATAAGCCTTGTCGGCCTTGTCCAGGTAATCGCTGGCGTCTTTGGTTTCCAGTGCTGCGACTTTGCTTGCCTGTGGGTTGGCTTGCAGGCCGGCGTAGTTGGTGCGCGCCTGTTCCAGGTTCGGGTTAGGCGGAGTGGAGCAGGCAGCCAGTGCGACGCTTGCGGCCAGAAGAGCTGGGATCATCAGTTGCTTACGCATAATTTTTCGTCCTTTCAATCGATAAAGTTTCAGCGTTGCTATCGGGATGCGCGCTTACTGCACAGTGCGCTGACTTTCCTGACGCAGTTCCTGAACACCTTTCTGGGAATCCTTCACGGCTTGTTCAGCCTTGGCTGCCTGAGCCTTGCGTTCTGCTACGCGAGCATCCCACTCGGCTTGCTCGGACAGGGTGCGAGCTTCGTCATACTTCTTGTCGTGCATGGCGATTTCGGCTTGTTTCAGTTTGTCCTGCGCTTGCTTCATCTCAACCGCGGCAAATTCAGTACCGCCAGCGCTGACCGCGCTGTTCACGGCGGACTGAGTCACGGCGTACTGCTCGGTCGGTGGATTACCAGCGCAACCGGCCAGTACGAAGCTGGTGCCGATCGCCAGAGCAGCCAATTTCAGACCGCGCAGGTGGGTAAACGAGGTTTGGTTTTTCATGGTCTTCAACTCCATTAGGCATCTCCTGAAAACATCTAAATCCATCCTGGTCGAGGAGCCGAAAATGTCGTATCCAAGTGCGTTATTTGAAACGCTCGTTCCAGGCGTGGTTACAGCTTCCGACCGGAGCGATTTTTCAAAAGTTCAGAAAAGATGGCTCATCGCCAAAAAAAATTTTGACTGAATGGACAAGGCTCTAGAGCGGGAACTTTGGCGGGATGAAGCGGTACGCGCGGGAATTTCTAATACCGAAAATACGTCGATTTCAAGGCAGAAATACAGTCAATGTGGGAGCGAGCCTGCTCGCGAAAGCGGTGTGCCAGTCACCATCGATGTCGACTGATATACCGCTATCGCGAGCAGGCTCGCTCCCACAGTTTTGATGGGTGTTGTGTCAGTGTTTCTGCTTGCCTTCAACAGCCGAGAGGTCATGCAAATGCCGGCGCGACAACGCCAGAAACCGCGGCGTAGGCCCGACATCCTCATACAACGGATCACCTTCCTCATCCGTCGCCACCACCGTCGAGCCCTTCACATACGGCAGGCTCGCTTCGAACTCTTCAAGCGCTGCGCCAATCAGTTCGCCGAGCAATTCTTCGGCATGCCGTTTGGGGTACATCTCGGCAATCGCGGCCAGTCGCGCAGCCGCCTCAACGTCCAGATGAATCGTGTAGCCAGTGTCGGTCAGGCGACCTTTGGCGTTTTCTTCCCAATGCTGGGCGAGTTCACGAATTTTCATGATGACCTCATTTCGCACCTGCTCATGGCAGGTCTGGGTGAGTGTCCGCCGGGGCCGGCGGCAAGCCGTTGTACGGCTTACTGTTGAGACTAGCTTTCGGCCACAAGGTTTAAAGTCCCTTGGTCGGATGCTTGTAAGAAGCGGCGCAGAGCGGCACTCTCTAGGTCATGCACTCGTTTCTAAGCCGTCCGGATTACTGCTGGGGAATTGCTGATGACCGATATTGATGCACGCTTGCGCGAAGACGTTCACCTGCTCGGAGAGCTGTTGGGCAACACCATTCGAGACCAGTACGGCGAGGCGTTCCTCGACAAGATCGAGCAGATTCGCAAAGGCGCCAAGGCCGACCGCCGAGGCTCGATGGACGCTGAACTGAGCGCCAGCCTCAATCAATTGAGCGAGGACGAATTGCTCCCGGTGGCGCGGGCGTTCAACCAGTTTCTCAATCTGGCGAACATCGCCGAGCAGTATCAGTTGATCCATCGGCGCGAAGAGTCGCAGCCGGCGCCGTTCGAATCCCGCGTATTGCCCGAGTTGCTCGCACGTTTGCGCAACGAAGGCCACAGCGCCGAGTCGCTGGCCCGGCAACTGGCGCGACTGGAAATCGAACTGGTGTTGACCGCGCACCCGACCGAAGTCGCGCGGCGCACGCTGATCCAGAAGTACGACGCGATCGCCGCGCAACTCGCCGCGCAGGATCATCGCGACCTGACCAGCGCCGAACGCGAGCAAATTCAAAACACCCTGCAACGGCTGATCGCCGAAGCCTGGCACACCGAAGAAATCCGCCGCACGCGACCGACGCCGGTTGACGAAGCCAAGTGGGGTTTCGCGGTGATCGAACATTCGCTGTGGCAGGCGATTCCCAACCATATGCGCAAGGCTGACAAGGCCTTGTTTGAAGCGACCGGCCTGCGGCTGCCGCTCGAAGCGGCGCCGATTCGCTTCGCTTCGTGGATGGGCGGCGACCGTGACGGCAACCCCAACGTCACCGCCGCTGTGACCCGCGAAGTGTTGCTGCTGGCGCGCTGGATGGCCGCTGATTTGTACCTGCGCGATGTCGATCATCTCGCGGCCGAGCTGTCGATGCAGCAGGCCAGCGATGCGTTGAAAGCCAAGGCGGGCGACAGCGCCGAACCGTATCGCGCAGTCCTCAAGCAACTGCGCGAACGCCTGCGTGCCACGCGCAATTGGGCACACGCCGCACTGACCGCGCCAACGCCTGCGCCAGCCGATGTGCTGAGCAACAATCGCGATCTGCTCGATCCGCTGGAACTGTGTTTCAACTCGCTGCACGAATGCGGCATGGGCGTGATCGCCGACGGCCCGTTGCTCGATTGCCTGCGTCGGGCGGTGACGTTCGGCCTGTTCCTCGTGCGTCTGGATGTGCGCCAGGACTCGTCGCGGCACAGTTCGGCGATGACCGAAATCACCGACTACCTCGGTCTCGGGCGCTACGAAGATTGGGATGAAGAACAGCGCATCCGTTTCCTCACGCAAGAGCTGACTAATCGTCGGCCACTGCTGCCGGCGCATTTCAAACCGTCCGCCGACACTGCGGAGGTGCTCAACACGTGCAAGGAAATCGCTGCCGCACCGGGCGCTTCGCTCGGCTCGTATGTGATCTCCATGGCCGGCGCCGCGTCCGATGTGCTCGCCGTGCAACTGCTGCTCAAAGAGTCCGGCGTGCTGCGACCGATGCGCGTGGTGCCGCTGTTCGAGACCCTCGCCGACCTCGACAATGCCGGGCCGGTGATGGAGCGGCTGTTGCTGCTGCCGGGTTATCGCGCGCGGCTGCAAGGCCCGCAGGAAGTGATGATTGGTTATTCCGACTCGGCCAAAGACGCCGGGACCACTGCGGCAGCCTGGGCGCAATATCGCGCGCAGGAACGCCTGGTGGAAATCTGCCGTGAGCAGCAAGTTGAATTGCTGCTGTTCCACGGTCGCGGCGGCACCGTGGGCCGTGGCGGTGGCCCGGCGCACGCGGCGATTCTGTCGCAGCCACCGGGTTCGGTGGCGGGGCGTTTCCGTACCACCGAGCAGGGGGAAATGATTCGATTCAAATTCGGTCTGCCGGACATCGCCGAGCAAAATCTCAATCTGTATCTGGCGGCAGTGCTTGAAGCGACCTTGCTGCCACCGCCGCCACCGACGCCGGAATGGCGCCATCTGATGGACGAATTGGCGGCTGACGGTGTCAGTGCTTACCGTCAGGTGGTGCGTGAAAATCCGCAATTCGTCGAGTACTTCCGTCAGTCCACACCGGAGCAGGAATTGGGCCGTTTGCCGCTTGGCAGCCGTCCGGCGAAACGCCGCGCCGGCGGCATCGAAAGTCTGCGGGCGATCCCGTGGATCTTCGGCTGGACGCAAACGCGGCTGATGCTGCCGGCGTGGCTCGGTTGGGAATCGGCGCTGAGCAAAGCGCTGGAGCGAGGCGAAGGTGAGTTGCTCGGGCAGATGCGCGAGCAGTGGCCTTTCTTCCGTACGCGCATCGACATGCTCGAAATGGTTCTGGCCAAGGCTGACGCGGATATTGCGCTGTCCTACGACGAGCGTCTGGTCGAGGCAGATCTGCTGCCGTTGGGCGCGCAGTTACGCGACCTATTGTCGCAGGCGTGCGCGGTTGTGCTCGGCCTGACCGGCCAGTCGCAGCTGTTGGCACATAGCCCGGACACCCTCGAATTCATCCGGTTGCGCAACACTTACCTCGACCCGCTACATCTATTGCAGGCCGAGTTATTGGCCCGTTCACGGCAGCAGAATGTCGAGCAGGGCAGCCCGGTGGAACAGGCGTTGCTGGTGTCTGTGGCGGGGATCGCCGCCGGTTTGCGAAATACCGGCTAAGGTTTTGCTCGTGATGTGCGGCACCGGCATTAAGCGCCGGTTGCCGCGTTGCCTGACGAGCGAATGTGCCGGCAGGCGACAGTTAATGATGGGGTTGCGACTTGGGTTACCACGTCACAAGGTCGCGAGAGGCTGCGGTTTCTCCGACTTTTGGCGTCTTGTGTGGGCGCAGCCTGCTGTGTATCTTGATCAGCCTTTGGCCGTTTCTGCGGCCACGACCCGTATTTTCAGGATTCGTCCCAAGAGGCGAATCCTTTGTTTTGTAAAAGCTTTTTATAAAAAAATTGAGGAGCACATCTAATGCGCGTCATTCTGCTGGGAGCTCCCGGGGCCGGTAAAGGTACTCAGGCAAAGTTCATCACCGAAAAATTCGGCATTCCACAAATTTCCACTGGCGACATGCTGCGTGCAGCGGTCAAGGCCGGTACTCCGCTGGGCGTTCAAGCCAAGAGCATCATGGATGCCGGCGGCCTGGTGTCGGATGACCTGATCATCGCACTGGTTCAGGACCGTATCGCTCAGCCAGACTGCGCCAACGGTTTCCTGTTCGACGGCTTCCCGCGCACCATTCCGCAGGCTGAAGCCCTGGTCACTGCTGGCGTCGAGCTGGATGCAGTGGTTGAAATCGCTGTTGAAGACGAAGAAATCGTTCAACGCATTGCCGGTCGTCGTGTTCACGAAGCCAGCGGCCGCGTTTACCACATCGTTTACAACCCGCCGAAGATCTCGGGCAAAGACGACATCACCGGCGAAGAGCTGGTACAGCGCAAGGACGACACCGAAGAAACCGTGCGTCATCGCCTGTCGGTCTACCACTCGCAGACCAAGCCGCTGGTGGAGTTCTATCAGAACCTGTCCGCCAAAAACGCTGGCAAGCCGAAGTACAGCCACATTCCTGGCGTCGGTTCGGTCGATGCGATCACCGCCAAGGTGCTGGCCGCGCTGAGCTGAAAAGTCTGATCGGCTGCATCATCCACGGCCCGCTTGCGGGCCGTAGTTGTTTATACTGACGCACTTTTTTCCCACCCCTGTTTTGGAAACATCGATGAGCACCTTGCTGGCCCTGGACACCGCGACTGAAGCTTGCTCCGTTGCCTTGCTGCATGACGGCAAGGTCACGAGCCATTACGAGGTGATCCCGCGCCTGCATGCGCAGAAGCTGCTGCCGATGATCCAGCAACTGCTGGCCGATGCCGGCACCACGCTGCAAGCGGTCGATGCGATTGCCTTCGGTCGCGGGCCGGGTGCGTTCACCGGTGTGCGGATCGCCATTGGTGTCGTGCAGGGTTTGGCGTTTGCGCTGGATCGCCCGGTGTTGCCGGTGTCCAACCTCGCCGTGCTGGCCCAGCGTGCCTATCGCGAACATGGCGTGAGCCAGGTTGCGGCGGCCATCGATGCGCGGATGGATGAAGTGTATTGGGGCTGCTATCGCGAGACGGCGGGGGAGATGCGTCTGGTCGGTGCCGAAGCGGTGTTGCCGCCGGAAGTCGCGGCGCTGCCGGCTGATGCCAGTGGCGAGTGGTTCGGTGCTGGCACCGGTTGGGGCTATGGCGAGCGGATCGGCGTCAACTTCAGCGGCTCGGACGCCGGTATGTTGCCCCACGCCGAAGACCTGCTGACGTTGGCTCGTTTTGCCTGGGAACGCGGCGAGTCGATCCCGGCTGACGACGCGCAACCGGTGTATCTGCGCGATAAAGTCGCCACCCCCAAGGCTCGTTGATTCAACACATTCCCTGTGGGAGCGAGCTTGCTCGCGAAGGCGTCGTATCAGCCTATATCAATGTTGAATGTGCTGAACTCTTCGCGAGCAAGCTCGCTCCCACAGTGGGCAGTGCGCTGCCAGATGTCTGCCAATCGTCAGTTTCTAACCCTTCGCTTTAAACCTTTTGCGCTTTATGTGTTCTAGTTATCACTCGGCGGTTTGCTAAGTCGGTCAAGTGCCGCTAAATTGCCATCATCGATACCGAGCATGAAATTATGCGTATAGACGGCCTCTCCTCTCAGTCCTACCCCATCAAGCGCAAGCCTCGCAAAGGCCCTGTGACGGTGGATGAATCCGTCGACGATATCGACGGCGAGCTGGAGTTTCCGACTGAAGAGCAACTGGCCGCCCGTGCTGCCAAAGCCTCCGCGCAACGCCTGAGCAATCTGCCCGCCCGCCAACAAGACATGATCTACCACCGCACGATGAGCAAAAGTGTAGCGATGGCCCTCGCCAGCTACCTGAGCACCGCCGGATTTGTCGATTGGGATGCAGACGTGCTGGGCCTCGATCTGTACATCTGATGGATCTGCCTTACTACCTCGGTTGCCCGTCCTGGAGCGAAAACGCCTGGCGCGAGTATTTGTACCCGGTAGACGCAAAAACTTCTGACTTCCTCAGTCTCTACTCCCAAGTGTTCAACGCCGTCGAAGGCAACACGACCTTCTATGCCAGCCCGTCGCCCGCCACCGTGCAGCGTTGGGCCGAGATCATGCCCGAGCACTTTCGTTTCACCGCCAAATTCCCCGGCGACATCAGCCACAGCGGTGACCTGCGCGAGCAGCTGACCGCTGCCGAAACTTTCCTGCAATTACTCAAGCCCCTCGGTCAGCGTGTCTCGCCGCTGTGGCTGCAACTGTCGAAAAGCTTCACGCCGCAGCGGCTGCCGGAACTGGCGGGGTTCATCGATGCACTGGACTGCCCGCTGGCGGTGGAAGTGCGGCACGAACAGTTCTTCGCCAAAGGCGAGAGCGAACGTTTGCTCAATCGTCTGTTGCTGGACCGTGGCGTCGAGCGCATTTGCCTTGATCCGCGCGCGCTGTTCAGTTGCCTGTCGACCGAGTCCTCGGTGATCCACGCGCAATCGAAAAAACCAAGAGTGCCGACGCGCCCGGCGGCGTTCACGCAATTCCCGCAGGTGCGCTTCATCGGCCATCCCGAGCTTGAGGCCAACGACTCGTTCCTGGTGCCGTGGGTGGCGAAAATCGCCGAGTGGATCGAAGAGGGGCGCACGCCGTACATCTTCCTGCACACCGCCGACAACCTGTTGGCGGCGAAACTGGCGCAACGTTTTCACGCACAATTGATGCAACGTTTGCCTGGCCTGCCATCGCTGCCTGAGCTATACAGAGAACCCGCCGCCGAGCAACTTGGCCTGCTCTGAGGCGGATTTATTTCCTGCCCGGGAGCCAGCCGATGGACGCGCAAGCCCTTCAACAACAGACCCGTAAAGCCCACGCCTTCAAAGCCCTGCATGAACAACCGGGGATCTTCGTCATTCCCAATCCGTGGGATGCGGGGTCGGCGAAGATGCTCGCCAGTCTCGGCTATCAGGCCTTGGCCACGACCAGCGCCGGTTATGCGTTTTCCCAGGGCAAGGCCGATGGCGCGTTGAGTCTGGATGAGACCTTGGACAATGTCCGCACGATTGTCGCCGCGACGGATCTGCCGGTGGCGGTGGATCTGGAAAACGGTTTCTCAGATGACCCGGCCGAGTCCGCGAAAAGCCTGTTGCGTGCCGCCGAAGCGGGCGCGGTGGGCGGTTCGATCGAAGACGCGACGGGACGTCCGGATGTGCCCATCTATGGTTTCGAACACGCCGTGGCGCGCATCGAAGCCGCTGTCGCTGCCGTGCGTACGCTGCCATTTCCTTTCATTCTCACCGCGCGTGCGGAGAACTATCTGCACGGCAATCCTGACCTCAATGACACCATTCGCCGATTAAAAGCCTTCGCCGACGCTGGCGCCGATGTGCTCTACGCACCGGGTTTGCGCAATGCCGAAGAGGTGCTGGCGGTGGTGCGTGCGGTGGCGCCGAAACCGGTGAATGTGTTGATGTCCGGCGGTCTGAAACTCACCGTGCAGCAATTGCAGGACATGGGTGTGCGCCGGATCAGCACCGGTTCGGCATTGGCGTTGGCGGCGTTCGGTGAGTTCTTCCGCGCTGCCGAAGAGATTCAGCAATCCGGCACGTTCGGCTTCACTTCGCAATCGATGCCTTACGCCACGGCCAACCAGTTTTTCAAAGGCTGAACATGGGGCGATGGATATTCTGGTTGGTGCTGCTGATGATTGGCGGCGCTGCGGTCAGTGTCTGGCGCGGTTGGCTGGACGTGCCGCCGCAGTGGAATCCGTGGGCGCCGCTGGACGTCAAAGCCGCACCCAACTGGCTGACCGGCTACAAGATGATGCGCTTGCGCAGTGACCCTGAACTCTGTGCGCAAGCGTTAAGCAGCTCTGAGTTGCGCGTCACGCGGCAATCCGACAGCCCGGGCGCCAAGTGCCCGCTGATCGGCGCCTTGCGGGTGCAGGGCGGCGAGGTGGCGCTGAGCAGCAGTTTCCTCGCCAGTTGTCCGTTGGCCGTGGCCTACGCAATGTTTGAACAGCACACCCTGCAACCCGCCGCTCAGTCGGTTTACGGGCAGAAAATCGCACGTGTCGATCACCTCGGCAGCTTCGCCTGCCGCAACGTCTACAACCGCGAGAGTGGGGCGCTCAGCCGGCATGCCAGTGCCGATGCGCTGGACATCGCCGGTTTTCGTCTGGCCGACGGGCGCAGCATCACTGTGCTCAAGGACTGGCCCAAGCAAAATCAGGACGCGCAATTTCTGCGTCAGGTGCGCAACGGCGCCTGTGAGGCATTCAGTGTGGTGTTGAGTCCGGATTACAACGCCGCTCATCGCAATCACTTTCATGTCGATGTCGGGCGCTGGAGCGTGTGTCGCTGAGGCTTAAGCGGCGAGACGCAGGTTCTGCAGAACGATAGGGCGCGCCCAACCGTTATCGAAGTCCAGCGCTTTCTGCTGCTCGACGATTTCTTCCGGCGGGAATGGCGGGAATGGCTTCTGCATCAGGTCGAGGTCGAATTCGGCAATCGGCAGGTACAGCGGTTTTTTCTGCGGAGCCGGGCCAGGCTCTGGCGTTGGCTGGCCATTGTTGATCACCACCGGACGGACCCAACTGCTGTCGAAATCCTGCTGGGCCTGCTGAGCTTTCAATTCGTCTGCCGGGAACGGTGGGAACGGCTTGTCCAGCAGCTCCATTTCGAATTCGGCGATCGGCAGAAACAGCGGCTCTGGCGGACGCACTTGAGTCTCGACCACATCGCATTCGCGCTGGCTGACGATGTGCGCGTGCAATTCGCTGCCAACGGTCGGCTCTTCAGGGCTGTTCAGGTCAACCGGTGGAAACGTGCCACAGGCCGGTACCACTTCACTCGTCTGTTCGGCCATCGCTTGGGCAAAGAAATCCTGCCACAGGTGACTGACGCCGCTCAGTGCTTGAGTGTTTTGACGGCTGAAGTCGCCATGGGGCGAAATGTAGCCAATCGATGTGGGAAGAATGCCTGACATTTTTTTCGGTTGACGCTCAGCTCTGGCAAAATGCGCGTTGAATGAGTTATCGGCGGTTTTTGCCGCTCCTTGAATTTTTGAGCGTGTTTTCCATGATTGAGCAACCCGCGGCCTGCCGCATCCATGTCGAAGCCCTCGGCGCGACGTTTGAAGCGCAAGCGCAGCAGTGGGCCGAGCGTCTCGGTCTGCCGCGTGAAGTGGCGGACGCCGAGTTCGCCGTGCAGGTCGGTGAGCAGGGTTTGCAGCTGCAACAGCTCGGCGCGGACGCACCGGGGCCGGTGCGGGTCGACTTCGTTGAAGGTGGCGCGGCGCACCGTCGTTTGTACGGCGGCGGCAGCGGGCAGATGATCGCCAAGGCTGTCGGCATCGCCCAAGGCGTGCGCCCGCGGGTCCTGGATGCGACGGCGGGGCTGGGTAAGGATGCATTCGTGCTGGCGAGCCTCGGTTGCGAGATGAGCCTGATCGAGCGTCAGCCGCTGATTGGTGCACTGCTGGAGGATGGTCTGGCGCGTGGTGCGGAAGATTTCGATGTCGCGCCGATCGTGGCGCGGATGAAGTTGCTCAAGGGCAATTCCATCGAGGTCATGCAGAATTGGGAGGGGGAGCCGCCGCAGGTGATTTACCTCGACCCGATGTTTCCCCATCGCGAGAAGACTGCGCTGGTGAAGAAGGAAATGCGCCTGTTCCGGCCGTTGGTGGGAGATGATCCGGATGCGCCGGCACTGTTGCAGGCTGCGCTGGCATTGGCGACGCACCGGGTGGTGGTCAAGCGACCGCGCAAGGCACCGTGCATCGAAGGGCCGAAGCCGAGTCATGCGCTGGATGGTAAATCGAGCCGGTATGACATCTACCCGAAGAAAGCGCTCAAGGCTTGAGACCGGGTCGCTGCCATTCGCGAGCAAGCTCGCTCCCACATTGAAATGCATTCCATTGTGGGAGCGAGCCTGCTCGCGAAAGCGTCCGCCCAGACACCACAGAATCAGGGCCGATAGGCGCGCATAAACAACGCCACAACTTCCTGCACATGGCTTTCCGCTGCCTCTTCAGTCAACGGCTCCCCACAGCCATACAACAGCCGAAAATTCCCCGCGCCCTTGATCAGGCAAAAGAAATGCTCGGCCGCATTGCGCGGCAGATCGATGCTCAGCGCGCCGGTCTCGTGGATGCGCGTCAGCAGCCGCTCCATGCCCTGCACCATGCGCTGCGGACCGGCCTCGAAGAAGATCAGCGACAGCTTCGGATCCTGCACCCCCAGCGCCATGATCAAACGGTGCAGATTCACCGATTCATCGCTATTGATCAGGTGATGAAAACCTCGGGCAATGTTCAGCAACACATTTTCCACGGCAATGCCTTCGGGCAATTCGAAGAACAACGGCGGTAATTGCTCCTCGCATTTGGCCACCACGGCCGAGGAAAACAGCGTTTCCTTGTCGTTGAAATGGCTATAGACCGTCAGCTTCGACACGCCGGCCTCGCTGGCGACCGCGTCCATGCTGGTGTTGGCATAGCCATGTTGCAAAAACAGAATTTTCGCCGCGTCGAGGATCGCCTGGCGCTTGGCCAGATCCTTGGGGCGGCCCGGGCCGTTTGGAGCTGAAGGAGTGTTCGACATTCTTCGCTTTTAATACTGGACTGGTGAGTTTGCTATTAATAACATACCCGCCAGTATAATTATTCCAAGCACCATTTGCGAAAGGTCCGTCACCATGTTCCGCCATGCGTTGTCCTTTGCGTTGCCAGCGAGTCTGGCGTTGATATTGTCCGCATGCGGTCAGGAAGAGGCGACGCAAGTCACCGTGCGACCGGCCATGGTGGTGCAGCCAGAGCCTTCGGCCCAGGCGATGGAAAGTTATCCGGGCGAGGTGCGCGCCCGTTACGAACCCGATTTGGCGTTTCGTATCGGCGGCAAAGTCAGCCGACGACTGGTCGATGAGGGCCAGCGCGTGAAGGCCGATCAAGCGCTTGCCGAACTCGATCCGCAAGATGTACGGCTGCAACTGGAAGCCACCCGCGCACAAGTCGCCGCCGCCGAAGCCAATTTGAACATGGTGCGCGCCGAGCGCGATCGCTACAAAACGCTGATGGATCGGCAGATGGTCAGCCGCTCGGCCTACGACAATGCCGAAAACCTTTACCGTTCCGGTGAAGCGCGCGTTAAACAAATCAAAGCTGAATTCAACGTTTCGACCAATCAGGCCAGTTACGCGGTGTTGCGTGCGCCGCAGGATGGCGTGGTGGCCAAGCGTTCGGTGGAAGTCGGGCAAGTGGTGGCCGCCGGGCAAACCGTGTTTACCCTCGCCACCGACGGCGAACGCGAAGTGCTGATCAGCCTGCCGGAACAAAGCTTTGGTCGCTTCAAAGTCGGTCAGCCAGTGACAGTCGAACTATGGACGCAACAGAATCAGCGCTTCGCCGGGCAGATCCGCGAACTGTCGCCCGCCGCCGATCCGCGCTCGCGCACCTTCGCCGCACGGATTTCCTTCACCGGCGGCAAAGTCCCCGCCGAACTGGGCCAGAGCGCCCGGGTGTTTGTGCAATCGGCCGACAGCGTGTCGTTGTCGGTGCCGCTCTCGGCACTCACTGCGGAAAACGGCGCGACCTATGTCTGGGTCGTCAACGGCAACAACACCTTGAAGAAAACCCCGGTGCGCGTCGGGCCTTTCGGCGAAAAAACCGTGCCGGTGCTCGAAGGCTTGAACGCCAGTGACTGGGTGGTGGCTGCCGGCGTGCATGTGTTGCTCGAAGGGCAGCAGGTGCGCCCGGTGGATCGCTCCAACCGTGTGGTCAATCTGGCGGACAAGGAGTAAGCCCCGATGCGCTTCAACCTTTCCGAATGGGCGCTGCGTAATCGCCAGATCGTACTGTTCCTGATGCTTTTGCTGGCCATCGTCGGCGCTTTGTCCTACACCAAACTCGGCCAGAGTGAAGACCCGCCGTTCACTTTCAAGGCAATGGTGATTCAAACCCGTTGGCCGGGGGCGACGGCGCAGGAAGTCTCGCGCCAGGTCACTGAACGTATCGAAAAGAAACTGATGGAAACCGGCGAGTACGAACGCATTGTCTCGTTCTCGCGCCCCGGCGAATCGCAGGTGACGTTCATTGCCCGCGACTCGATGCATTCCAAGGAAATCCCCGACCTCTGGTATCAGGTGCGCAAAAAGGTCAGCGACATTCGCCAAACTCTGCCGCCGGATATTCAGGGGCCGTTTTTCAACGATGAATTCGGCACCACGTTCGGCAATATATATGCGTTGACCGGCGAAGGTTTCGACTACGCGGTGCTCAAGGATTACGCCGATCGCATCCAGATTCAGCTGCAACGGGTCAAGGACGTTGGCAAGGTCGACCTACTCGGTTTGCAGGACGAGAAGATCTGGGTCGAGTTGTCCAACGTCAAACTGGCGACACTCGGTTTGCCGCTAGCGGCGGTGCAGCAGGCGCTGCAAGAACAGAACGCGGTGTCGACCGCAGGATTTTTTGAAACCGGCAGCGAGCGATTGCAGCTACGGGTGTCGGGGAATTTTCAGACAGTCGATGAGATAAAAAACTTCCCGATCCGCGTCGGCGATCGTACGTTCCGCATCTCCGATGTCGCTGATGTGCGTCGCGGTTTCAACGATCCACCGGCGCCGCGCATGCGCTTCATGGGCGAAGACGCGATTGGTCTCGCGGTGGCCATGAAGGATGGCGGCGACATTCTGGTGCTCGGCAAAGCGCTGGAAGGCGAGTTCTCGCGCATCCAGAAAAACCTCCCGGCCGGCCTGCAATTGCGCAAGGTGTCCGATCAACCGGCGGCGGTGAAAACCGGGGTCGGCGAGTTCGTTCAAGTGTTGGTCGAAGCGCTGGCGATTGTCTTGCTGGTGAGCTTCTTCTCCCTCGGCGTGCGCACCGGCATGGTGGTGGCGCTGACCATTCCGCTGGTGCTGGCGATGACCTTCGCCTGCATGTATTACCTGAACATCGGCCTGCACAAGATTTCCCTTGGCGCATTGGTGCTGGCGTTGGGTCTGCTGGTGGACGACGCGATCATCGCTGTGGAAATGATGGCGATCAAAATGGAACAGGGTTTCGATCGCATTCGTGCGGCGAGTTATGCCTGGACCAGCACCGCGTTCCCGATGCTCACCGGTACGTTGATCACTGCCGCCGGGTTTCTGCCGATTGCCACCGCGCAATCCGGCACGGGTGAATACACCCGCTCGATCTTCCAGGTGGTGACCATCGCGTTGCTTGCGTCCTGGGTGGCGGCGGTGGTGTTTGTGCCGTATCTGGGGGAAAAACTCCTGCCGGATCTGGCGAAAATTCATGCGGCCAAACATGGCACGGGCGATGGTCAGCCGGACCCTTACGGCACGCCGTTCTATCAGCGGGTACGGCGTCTGGTCGAGTGGTGCGTGACGCATCGCAAGACGGTGATCGTGCTGACGGTGGGGCTGTTTATCGCCTCGGTGATGTTGTTCCGTTTCGTCCCGCAGCAGTTTTTCCCGGCCTCCAATCGCCTGGAGCTGATGGTCGATCTGAAACTCGCCGAAGGTGCGTCGCTGGCCAACACCACCGGAGAGGTGAAACGGCTGGAGGCGATGCTCAAAGATAATGCGGGCATCGACAATTACGTCGCCTATGTCGGCACCGGTTCGCCGCGTTTTTACCTGCCGCTGGATCAACAATTACCGGCGGCCAGCTTCGCCCAGTTTGTGGTGTTGGCGAAGAACATCGAGGAGCGTGAAGCGCTGCGCTCCTGGCTGATCGACACGCTCAACGAGCAGTTCCCAGCCATGCGTTCGCGGGTGACGCGTTTGGAAAACGGTCCGCCGGTGGGCTACCCGGTGCAGTTCCGCGTCACTGGCGAGCACATTGAGGAAGTCCGCGCTTTGGCGCGTAAAGTGGCGGCCAAGGTTCGCGAGAATCCGCATGTGGTCAATGTGCATCTGGATTGGGAGGAACCGAGCAAAGTCGTGTACCTGAACATCGATCAGGATCGCGCGCGGGCGTTGGGTGTGAGCACGGCGAATCTGGCGAAATTCCTGCAAAGTTCGTTGACTGGTTCGAGCGTCAGCCAGTATCGCGAAGACAATGAGTTGATCGAGATTCTGCTGCGCGGCACGGTGCATGAGCGTACTGAGTTGTCGTTGTTGCCGAGCCTGGCAGTGCCGACGGATAACGGTCGCAGTGTGGCGTTGTCGCAGGTCGCCACGCTGGAATACGGCTTTGAGGAAGGCATTATCTGGCATCGCAACCGGCTGCCAAACGTGACCGTGCGGGCCGATATTTATGGCAAGGAACAACCGGCGACGCTGGTGAAGCAGATCATGCCAACGCTCGATCCGATTCGGGCTGAGTTGCCGGACGGTTATCTGCTGGATGTGGGTGGCACGGTGGAGGATTCCGAGCGTGGGCAGAAGTCGGTGAATGCCGGGGTGCCCATGTTTATCGTCGTGGTGCTGACCTTGCTGATGGTGCAGTTGCGCAGTTTCTCGCGCACGGCGATGGTGTTTCTGACGGCGCCGTTGGGGTTGATCGGGGTGGTGCTGTTTTTGATGGTGTTCCGTCAGCCGTTCGGGTTTGTCGCGATGCTGGGGACGATTGCGTTGTCCGGGATGATCATGCGCAATTCAGTGATTCTGGTGGATCAGATCGAGCAGGATATTGCCTCGGGTCTCAGGCCTTGGCAGGCGATTATCGAGGCGACGGTGCGGCGCTTTCGGCCGATTGTGTTGACGGCGCTGGCGGCGGTGCTGGCGATGATTCCGTTGTCGCGCAGTGTGTTTTTCGGGCCGATGGCGGTGGCGATCATGGGCGGGTTGATTGTGGCTACGGCGTTGACGCTGTTGTTTTTGCCGGCGTTGTATGCGGCTTGGTTCAGGGTTCGGCGCGAGGTTTGATCTTTTGTGTGACGTGGCGGCCTTCGGGCCGACCATTTTCTTGGGGGGGGGGTGAATATCCGTTGCTTTGGGTGTTGCGGCTGGCGGTTTCGCCCTTACGGCGACTCACTTTTCCAGACGCCGAAAAGTAAGCAAAAGGCTGGGCCCCGGCGTTCGGCCCGCTCGCTGGGGCTCGGGGTTCCTTCGTTCCGGGATTGATCCGGGGGCATCGCCTACGGTTTGCTTCGCTGCACCTCCTCTCGATGTGTTTGGCTGCGCCAAACGGTCGCTGCGCTCCCACCCCCGGATCAACCCCTCCACTCAGCCTGCCGATGGGGCCGGCATGGCAAGATCAAGAGCTTTACTCGAGCTTGCGCTCATTGTTGAGTGGTGCGGCTACGCCGCGGGTTTGGTGGAGGAGCTGAAGGCTGCGAGCTTTTGATTCTGCTTTTGCTTTCTGTGGGAGTGAGCCTGCTGGCGAAGGCGGCCTGCCAGCCGACCATGCTCTGCCTGAATGCACCGAATCCAATTGTGGGAGCCAGCCCTGCTGGCGATGGCGTCCTTTCAGTCGACCATTCTGAAGCTGAATGCACCGAATCCAATTGTAGGAGTGAGCCTGCTCGCGATGGGGCCTGATGGGCGATGCCAATTTGCCAGAATATCCTTCGCATGCTTCCTACAACTTTTTCAGAAACCTCCGATCTTGAGCCAACGTGCCTCGGGTGTTGTACTCCAGCCTCTGTCTCCACGAGCTTTTGAGTCCGTCCCTGATGAAAAATCCGCCAGTATCAAAAGGCAGAAATGACCCTGTGTTTGACCTGTTGGGGCGCCCGCCTCACAAGCAGCGTCTGGCGGATTATCTGGCGTTGCTCAAGCCGCTCGACGATCAGGGGCGTTATCTGCCTTTTGAGGCGCTGCGTTATCGCTGGGCGTCCGGGCTCGATGTGAATTTGTGTTGGGCGTTGGTCAAGAAGGCGCGCGTTGCGCAGTATGTCAATTTGCTCCCCTTGGGGGAGCCGGTGCAGTGGGGTAAATATGTACTGACGCCGTTGGCGCAGATTACGCTTTCGGTCGTGGATCGGCAGACTACTTCCGCAGCCTTGGATTACATGACTCGTCAGCTCGGCGAGCGCGCGCATTGCAGTTATCTGCTGAATGACTTGATCGAGGATGAGGCCATCGCCAGTAGCCAATTGGAGGGCGCTGCGACCACCACGCGTGTGGCCAAGGACATGCTCAGGCACCGGCGTCAGCCACGTACGCCGGACGAGCGCATGGTAATGGGTAACTACAGAATGATGAATTTCGCTTGGGAAAAACGCAATGAGCCCATGAGCGTGGATTTGATCGCACCGATGCATCGGGTGGGGGTGGAGGGGATTGCTGACGAGGATTATGCTCCGGGCGTTTTCCGCACGAATGATGAAGTGGTGGTTCAGGACTGAGCCGGCAATACGGTGCACCGGCCACCACCGGCAGAAGGGTTGGTTTCGCGGCTGAAGAGGCTGTCGGACTGGATCAACCTGCCCGAGGGATTACCGCAGGAGCGGGGTTATCTGCATCCTCTGATCAAGGCGATCACGCTGCACTTTGCCTTGGGGTACGAACATCCATTTCGTGACGGTAACGGGCGAGTCGCGAGGGCATTGTTTTATTGGTTCATGTTCAAGAGCGAGTTCGCGGCGTTTCGATACATTGCGATCAGTTTGCTGCTGCGCAATGCGCCGGTGAAATATGGGCGTTCTTATTTATATACCGAAGCGGATGAGTTGGATCTGACCTACTTCATCGAGTTTCAGTGTTCGGTCATTCAGCGGGCATTGAGCCGGTTCACCGATGTTTACCGAAAGAGCGTGATTTACAGCGGCGCGACCAATGCGGCCTGACAATACTTAATCTGTAGGAGCTGCCGAAGGCTGCGATCTTTTGATCTTGTCTTTGATGTAAATACTCGAGATCAAAAGATCGCAGCATTCTGCCGCTCCTAAGCGGGACGTTACAACGTCCCAAACACCTTCTTCGCCAGACTCGTCGCCGCAGCTGCCGGGTTCTGGCGGATGGTTTCTTCCTGTTTGCCGATCATTTCGAACAAGCCATTCAGCGCCTGTTCGGTCACGTAGTTCTCGACATTCGCGCTCTTCGCATCCACCACGCCAAACGCAGCGGCCTGGCCGGCGAACGAGTTGTACTTCTGCGCCACGCCCACTTTGTCGGTCGCCTGTTTGACGATCGGCAGGAACTTGGCGCGGATCTGTTCGCGGCTGGATTTATCGAGGTATTGCGTGGCCGAGTCTTTGCCGCCGCTGAGGATGCCTTTGGCGTCTGCCACGCTCATCTTCTTCACGGCGTCGACGAGTATCGGCTGAGCCTGGGTCACGGCGCCTTCGGCGGCCTTGTTCATCGCGGTTTCCAGTTCTTCGACCTGGGCGCCCATGCCGAAGGCTTTCATCTTGCTGGCGGCTTTGCCGAGTTTGCCCGGCAACTCGATTTTGACGTCCGGGTTGTTGCTGAAGCCGCCCGGGGTACCGAGTTGTTTGACGGCGATTTGCGCGCCTTGGGTCAGGGCATCCTTGAGGCCGCCGGTGGCGTCTTTCTGCGACAGGTCGCTCAGCGAGAGCGCCATAGCGTTGGCGCAGATCATCAGGCCCGCGCACAGGCCGGCGAAGCGAAGGGTAGGGCGGAGCATGGTGGCTTCCTTGTTGCGGAAAATGGTTACAGAAAATGAATCAACGAATGGCATCGACGCGGATTTTCAGCGGCTGCGGATCGTTGCCGTCGAGTTGCACGGCATGGTTTTCGGTGGTGATGAACATCAGCTCACCGTTGACTTCGATGCGCGCGCTCACCGAGTAACGGTGGCCCGGCTTGACCTGCGCCGGATCGTAGTTCAAATGGAAGGGCAGTGGCACCTGACCGTTGACCGGACCTTTCTGCTCATCCAGCACCGTCGCCGGGGCATCGGCCAGGGAGACATCCTGCAGACTCACGCTCAGGGTCGCGCTCGGTGGCAGGGCGATGCGCTGCAGGTAGAACACTTCGCCGTCGAGGCTGGCCTTGCCGGCAGGAGTGGTCGATTGGCAGGCGCTCAACAGCGTGGCGGCGGCGAGCAGGGTGAGTTTTTTCATCGGGACCTCTGAGACTTTTACGCCGGAAGAATCCCGGCGCCGAAGGGAAATCTAGCGGATTTTGCCCTCAGCGTCAGTGAACAAACGTAAGGGCGCTTGCAACCACCGCGAGATTGTCTGGCGAACCCGTGCAGACATTTTCGGCGAAACCGGGGCCAGATCCACTTGCCAGGGAGTTACCGCAATAGACTGGTGATAGCGGTTTTCAATGCTGCTCAAGGTGTAGCGCTTGCCGGGTATGACTCGGGCGGGATCGTACTTCAAGTAAAACGAAGTGGCCGTGCGTTCGTCGTGGGTCGCGCTCGCCAGTTCGCACCGTGGGTTATCGACATCATGCAGGCTGACCGTGACCGCCTCCTGCACAGCAATGGCGCGGGGCTCCTGAACTTCGACATACAAAAAACCGATCGGACTCAGATGCAATGTCTGCCGATGAGGAGCGGTGTGGACAATCACGAAGTAATCCTGCTCGACCAGTAGTGGTTGCTGGTCATGGAACATCTGGATATTGATCTGGTACTTCACTGTCATTTCGTTATAGCGGTGTGGGAAGGAAAACGTCCAGCCGACATCGAACAGCGAGGAATGGCGCCAGTCTTTGAGATTGATCGGGGATTTGGCGTTGACAACTTTGACGCTGACAACCGTTTCATTTTCACCGCCGGTAGGAGCGTTGAAGTCGGGTGGAAGTTTGAAGTCGATGTTGATGATTGATGTGTCGTTATTCAGGCTCATCTCGATAGTCCTTATCGTGATCTGGAGAAGAGCCTATTAATTCACAACGAAACTAACCGGAGAACACCTCTGGTCTTCGGTTAGTTTTCAAAAGATGTTCAGTCTGACCAGGTTGGTCAACCTGCAGTGGTGGGTTGGCTCTGGAGCATGATTCGCAGCGGTCGGCGATGAATATGGTTCAGGTCCACCCGAAAGGGGCGGGCATTTAAATAATGTTTATAACCTTGATGCTCGATGCAAGCAGTGATTGCGTAGTTATGGTTGGCAACGACATCTGCCGCATCGTACGTCAATTCGAACTTCATGCTGGACGACGTGCAACTGGCAATCTCGGTATTCGGATTGTCCACATCGTGCAGGCTGGCATGCAAGGTGAAGCCAATTGGAGGGGCAAGTCTTACAGAATAAAACACTGAGCCTTTTAGTGTTTTTACAGTAGTGCTGGTCATGTTGATTTCCTTATCAAACACGCGTCGATATTGACGCCGGTTCACCATAGAGTCGATGCCGAAATATCTATGTAGGAACGATCCGATGCTTCGTGTCGAATAGGCATCGTTGCGTGGCAGAAGCATCCTTGCTTCTGCCGTAACTTCATTAAACCGGCTCGACCAACTCCGCCGCATCTTCACTACGATGCAACGCCACCTGACGGATCGACAAACGAATATCGGCTGGCAACACCCGCTTCGCCGCACCTTCGGCCAATTCGCCGAGCAATTCGTGATAGCTGAGCTTGCCGGCGTCGTCGCGACGCAGCACGTCGAGGTCGAGCAGGGTCTGGATGAAGTGGCGGAACAGGCTCTTGTCGAAGAACTCCGGCGCATTCAGACCGTGAAGGATCGACAGGCGCTGGGCCATCACGGTGCAGAGATCTTCCAGCTCTTCGGCGCTGATGCTGTTCTGGCCGCTGTTGAGCAGCAAGGACACGGTCATGTAGAAGCGCTGCAAGGTCTGAGCGATGCTCTTCGACAGTAGCGTCAGCAGGACGAAATGCCGCGAACTTGGCGCCGGACGCAGGTACACATCCTTCTCGAAACGCAGCAAACCTTGCTCGACAAACGCCTCCAGCCACTGATCAACCACACCGTCGAGCTCGTCCAGCGACCAGCGAATGAACAGCTCCGATTGCAGGTACGGATACAGTGCGCGGGTGTAGCGCAGGATCTGTTCGCGGCTCATCCGCGAAGTGCTCTGGAAGAAGCTCGCCAGCAACGCCGGCAGGGCGAAGATGTGCAACACGTTGTTGCGGTAGTAGGTCATCAGGACGGCATTCTGCTCGTCCAGATAGAGAATCTTGCCCAGCGCATCGTTCTGCTCGGCAAGCAGATCCATTTCCTTCACATGCTCGATCAGCGCGCGGCCATCGCCTTCAGGCAGCGTGGTGTGCGGCGAGTACGGGACCTTGCGCAGCAGCGCCAGATACAGATCCAGCACGCGAGCCATCGCCCGATCGTCCAGCGCCAGGCGCGTGGTCGACAGCAGCGCCAGTGCCACCAGGTTGACCGGGTTGATCGCCGCCGCTTCGTTCAGATGCTGTGCGACTTTTTCGCCGAGGCGATTGGTGGTCTCGTTAAGCCATGCCGGTTTGTACTGCGGGCCGAGTTCCTGCTGGCGCCAGTCCGGTTGCTCGGCGTCGAGGAATTCCGCCAGTTTGATCGGCTCACCGAAGTTGACAGCGACCTGACCGAAACGCTGCTTGAGCGCGCCGATGACTTTGAAAATATCGAAAATCGACTCTTTCTTCTTGCTCGCACCGCGCAGTTCGCCAAGGTAGGTACGACCTTCCAGCACGCGCTCGTAACCGATGTACACCGGCACAAACACGATCGGCATGCGCGACGAACGCAGGAAGCTGCGCATCGTGATCGCGAGCATGCCGGTTTTCGGTTGCAGCATGCGCCCGGTGCGCGAGCGGCCGCCCTCGACGAAGTACTCGACCGGAAAACCTTTGGTGAACAGCGTGTGCAGGTATTCGTTGAACACCGAGGTGTACAGCGGATTGCCCTTGAACGTGCGGCGCATGAAGAACGCACCGCCGCGACGCAACAGGCTGCCGATCACCGGCATGTTGAGGTTGATCCCGGCGGCGATGTGCGGCGGGGTCAGGCCGTTGCGGAACAGCAGATACGACAGCAGCAAATAGTCGATGTGGCTGCGGTGGCACGGCACATAGATCACTTCGTGACCCTGGGCGACCTTTTGCACGCCTTCGATGTGGTTGACCTTGATGCCGTCGTAGATCTTGTTCCAGAACCAGCTCAGCACCACTTCAAGGAAGCGGATCGCGGTGTAGGTGTAGTCCGAGGCAATCTCGTTGCCATAGCGCAGGGCTTGGGCTTTGGCTTTCTCCGGGGAGATGTTTTCGCGCTCGGCTTCGTCGAGGATCGCTTGCTTGACCAATGGCTGATTGAGCAGGCCTTTGACCAGATTGCGGCGGTGGGAAATGTCCGGGCCGATCACCGCGGCTTTCAGATTGCGGAAGTGTACGCGCAGGATCCGCTGAGCCATGCGCACGGTGCGTTCGTGGCCTTTGTTGTGCTCGATCAGCTCGCGCAAATGGATCGGCGCGGAAAACTGCACGCGGGTTTTACGGCCGAGGACGATGATGCTCAGCAGCCGACGCAGACGCCCGGTGACGGCCCAACTGTCGGCAAACAGCAGTTTCCACGGACTGTTTTCGCTGTCCGGCGATTGGCCCCAGAACACACTGACCGGAATGATCTGCGCATCTTCAGCAGCGTTCTGGGTGAGGGCGCTGACCAGTCGGGTCAGCGTCGGCGGCGCGCCGCGTTTGTCCTGGCGACCGAGCCAGTCGGGATCCGGCGTCAGGTAGAAAAACGCCGCCGGTTCAATCAGCGACCCCACCGACACCGGCAGCACCGGACGCGGCAAACCGGCCTTGGTGCACTCGGTGTCGAGCACGGCCAGATCGGTCAGCGAAGGGTTTTGCAGGACGTAGAACACCGGACGACTGCGGTCGAGGTTGAGGGTGAACGACGACTGATTGATCGTCTCCGAGCGAACCCAGAGATACAACAGTCGGCGCAGGGTGCCAAACACAAGACGGCGGAACGGGGAACGGGTCATACGGCTTCTGCGTGAGTGAATAAAACCGAGCAGGCGCTCGGGACGGACAGTTTGCCGTATTAGGCGAAAATCGGCAAAAAAGCGGCGAAGTAATCTCCTGTTGAGACTTTTTGCGCCTGTCATATACTCGGCGCTCTGTCGCCGGGGCCCTTTAATGGACGTCGCGCGCAGGCTGACGTTCCGCGAAGGCTTTCCTGCGAAAAGCCTGTTCAATAATAAGAAAGGAGTATGAACAGATGGCAACACGTGAAACCGGCAACGTGAAGTGGTTCAACGACGCCAAGGGCTACGGCTTTATCCAGCGCGAAGACGGGGTGGACGTGTTCGTGCACTACCGCGCGATTCGCGGCGAAGGGCACCGGTCGCTGGCTGAAGGTCAGCAGGTCGAGTACGCGGTGATTACTGGCGAAAAGGGTTTGCAGGCTGAGGATGTTGTAGGCCTGTAACCCTGAAGATCAAAAGATCGCAGCCTGCGTCAGCGCTTACAGGTGTACACATCACCCTGTAGGCGCTGTCGCAGGCTGTGATTCTTTTGGGGCAAGAAAGTCTTGAGCTTCACGCTGTATGGATAATCACCCTGTCAGTTATGACAGTAGACGGCTTTTTTTCTCACGCTTACTTTCGCGGAACAAGATCCCTGTAAATCAGCGCTTTCAGGGCATAGTCCGTTCGAGAGGAAAGCGGTCATGTGGAAAAGTGTTTCGATTTTTCTGATAGTGGGTGTTGTTGGATGCTCGGTGCAACCCACTCCATCGGAGGTTGCGCAACCCCGCTTTCCGGCGATGACAGTCAGCGCTCAGGGCCAGAGTGTGTTCAAGGTAGTCGAAGCCCCGACGGGCGAGTTGAACGTCGACACGCTCGGCACCGAAGCCAATGTACAGCTCAGTTATCTGAGCCAGGCAGCGAACGACACCGCCGGTGTGCGCCTGACCGGTGTGGCGTCGCGTCCTACACCGATCCAGACCGTGTTCAGCGCAGGGCTGCTGACCTTCAAGTTGCCCAAGGCTTGGATCACTGAAAACAAGGGGCGTACTGTCAACCTGACATACACCTACAAGCGCGGCGGTGTCGGAAATCCGATGACCTCATCGCCACTGAGCATCCGCGTGGTCAGCGCTCAGGGCCAGAGTGTGTTCAAGGTAGTCGAAGCCCCGACGGGCGAGTTGAACGTCGACACGCTCGGCACCGAAGCCAACGTACAGGTCTATTATCCGAGCCTGGCGCCAAAGGATACTGTCGGTATTCGCCTGACCGGTGTGGCGTTGCGTGATACACCGATCCAGACCGTGTTCACCGCAGGTACGCTGACCTTCAAGTTGCCCAAAGCCTGGCTCACCGAAAACAAGGGGCATACGGTCAATCTGACATACACCTACAAGGTCGGCGGAGCGGGCAGTCTGATTACGTCGTCACCGCTGCCCGTGCGGGTAATCGGTACGGTGTCGGGAGGGGATGGGCAACGCGTTGCCAATGATCTCAATGCACAGTACGCCGATACGCGACAAAATTGCGGCACTGCTTCACTACCTGCGGCGTTGTGCTCGGGTGTCATATTGCGGGCGACAAAGACCAATACGGGTTATCGCGCCTGGAACCCGAGTCCGCTTTCGCAGCAGAACGGCGGCGTTTCGTTTTTCTACTTGCGTAAAGATGCGCACTTCAAAGGGTTTCCTGCCAATTATCCAAATACCAGTGGTTTTGTCTTTTTTCCACCTCAGCAACGCCCGGCGGGGAGCTTGGAAGTTCAGCTTCTATGCATTTTTCCCATAGACGGAGGCAGTGATATAAGGGACGCACAGGGATGTGGTGTATCCAGTAATTATCCAACGGTCAGTCGCTCATGCGAACAGCAGGGAATAACCACTGCGGCAGTTTGGCTTAGCCATTACAATCAGGGGCCTACGGGGTGGAAATACCAGCGTCAGTGTGGGTTCAATGTGCGAGCCAGTCAGGGAACGCTTGCAGCCGATGCGTTTTATCAGGGAATACTGGCCATGAAGTTAATGGGGGCCGAGTCGTTCAACTCGTGGAATGAAATCCGTCTGGCGACATGGCCACAGAACATCCATACGACCATTCCAATTAAGGCATTCTTTTATACAAATAATGGTTTGGCGGATGCCCGGTTCTACCAGCAGGACTTTTACAAACACGCCAGCAAAGCGATACCCATCATCAAACTGACGTTACCCCAAACGCCTGCCGAGTCAGCAAGGTTTGAATTCAACAAGGCTGATCAGTCAGTAGGCAACTGGAACTGATAGACACTTGAACCGCCCGTATTCTGATTCTGGCAGAATCTGCGGGCGGTTCAGATGGTTCAGGCGGTTTTCCAGGTGATTTCTTCTTCACCGTCTGCGCTGATACGCATCCAGCGATCCGCTGTCTCCTCACCTTCCTCTTCAACCCACGTCCCCGGCGCGCAACGCACTTCCACCTGCAGCGCAGCAAAGGCTGCGCGGGCGCAGGCGATGTCGTCGTCCCATGGCGTCTGGTCGCTTTCCAGGTACAGGCTGTTCCACTTGCCCACGGCTTTCGGCAGCCAGGTCACCGGCACGTTGCCGGCCTTGCACTTGTAGGTCTGGCCTTTCTGCACCCAGTCGCTGCACGGGCCCAACGCTTCGCCCAGCCAGGCGGAAATCGCCTTGTGGTCGACGTCGGCGTCTTTCAGGTAAATCTCGATGTCCGGTTGGCGCATGGATGTCCTCACTGCGGGTCTGAAAAATCCATTCGCGGATTTAGCCGGCCCCGGGCACTGGCCCGGAACCAAAAGTTATTGAAGAACGAAATAATCGTAGCGCATCGACACGGTGGTCTCGAACGGCTCAGCCTGTTCGATCACTGCCGCGCGACGCTCGGCACTGGCGCGCCAGCCGTGGGGTGTCATCGCCAACAGGTTGGCGCGATCCTCGGGCTTGTCCAGCGTCAGCTTGAATTCCAGGGTTTCACTGTGCGCCAGCGCCATGCCCTCCGGCACCAGGGCCAGATGCTTGTCGTCGGTGTACTCGCGCACTTCGTCGTACAGGCGCTCGCGCAGCTCCATCAGGTGGCCGCTGGTCGGGCCGACTTTCATCAGGCCGCCGCCAACACTGAGCAGACGCTTGGCTTCTTCCCAGTCCAGAGGACTGAAGACGCTGGCGAGAAACTGGCAACTGCCCGACGCCAATGGCACGCGGGCCATGCTGGCGATCAACCAGCTAATCGCCGGGTTGCGTTTGCAGGCGCGTTTGACCGCCTCGCGGGAAATATCCAGCGCATAGCCATCAGCATCGGGCAACGCTTCGGCGATTTGCGCGGTGTAATAACCTTCGCCACAACCGATGTCGACCCAGCGCTCCGGCGCATAACTCGCCGCCAGTTCGGCCAGACGCTTGGCTACCGGCGCGTAATGGCCGGCGTTGAGGAAGTCGCGACGCGCTTCGACCATGGCCTGGTTGTCGCCAGGGTCGCGGCTGTTTTTGTGCTGCACCGGCAGCAGGTTCAGGTAACCCTGGCGCGCACGGTCGAAGCGATGGCCGGCGGGGCAGACTACGCCGTTATCCACCGCGTTGAGCGGTTCACTGCAAATCGGGCAAGCAAGCATCAGGCGAGCAACTTGATCAGGGTCTGGTAGTAGATCTCGGTCAGTACGTCGAGATCCGCCGCCAACACGCGCTCGTTGACCTGGTGGATGGTCGCGTTGACCGGGCCCAGTTCAACAACCTGCGTGCCCATGGTCGCAATGAAACGGCCATCGGACGTACCGCCGCTGGTCGACGCTTTGGTCTCGCGACCGGTGATGTCCTTGATGCTCGCCGACACCGCGTCGAGCAGCGCGCCCGGTTCGGTGAGGAACGGCAGACCGGAAAGCGCCCAATCGATGTGCCAGTCCAGATCGTGCTTGTCGAGAATATCGGCCACGCGTTTCTGCAGGCCTTCGACGGTCGATTCGGTGGAGAAACGGAAGTTGAACACCGCCACCAGATCGCCGGGAATCACGTTGGTCGCGCCGGTGCCGGAGTTGACGTTGGAAATCTGGAAACTGGTCGGCGGAAAGAAATCGTTGCCGTGATCCCAATGCTCGGCGGCCAGTTCGGCCAGTGCCGGAGCGGCGAGGTGGATCGGGTTTTTCGCCAGATGCGGATAGGCCACGTGACCCTGGATGCCTTTGACCGTGAGCTTGGCACCCAGCGAACCGCGACGGCCGTTCTTCACTACGTCGCCGACCAGTGTGGTGCTCGACGGTTCGCCGACGATGCACCAGTCCAGACGCTCGTTACGCGCAGCGAGACGCTCGACCACAGCCTTGGTGCCGTGGTGCGCCGGGCCTTCTTCGTCGCTGGTGATCAGGAACGCGACCTTGCCCTTGTGGTTCGGGTAGTCGGCAACGAAGCGCTCGGCGGCGACGGTCATCGACGCCAGGCTGCCTTTCATGTCCGCCGCGCCACGGCCGCAGAGCATGCCGTGCTCATCGATCAGGGCGTTGAACGGGTCGATCTGCCACGCAGTCACCGGACCGGTCGGGACCACGTCAGTGTGACCGGCGAAGCACAGCACCGGGCCGTCATTGTTGCCGTGGGTCGCCCAGAAGTTATCCACATCTTCGATGCGCATCGGCTCGAGGCTGAAACCGGCATCGCCCAGGCGCTGCATCATCTGCTTCTGGCAATCGGCGTCGACCGGCGTCACGGACGGACGGCGGATCAGGTCGATGGCGAGTTGGAGGGTCGGCGAAAGGTCGGCGTGGGCCGTCATGGAAAACTCCGGGAGCTTGAAATTGGTCTAGGGCCAATGTGGGAGCGAGCTTGCTCGCGAAAGCGGTGTAGCAGGCAACATAGGGGTTGAATGTTACAAAGCCTTCGCGAGCAAGCTCGCTCCCACAGGGATTGGGTTCGGTCAGTTACACCGGTTATCACGCCAAGCCCCGCAAAATGGCGGTTATCTTAAAGCAAAACGGCGACCATTGGCCGCCGTTTAGTGCATCGATGAGGATTTAGACGACCGGCGCCGGCTCAGGCTCGGGCGCAGGTTTGGGCAGCGACGACAGGAACGCCATGATCAGCGCGGCCAGATACGGCAGCGACTGCACCAGCAACATCACCACCCAGAAACGCATGTCGTTGCTCGGCATGCCGTTGACCAGGAAGATCCCCAGCGCCGCGCCCCACAACAGCAGCATGATGAACAACTCTTCCCGCGCTTCGGAAATCGCCACCCAGAAGCCGTGGTTGTCGGCGTTTTTCGGCGTGCGGAAGAACGGAATGCTGCTGGTGAAGAAACCGTACAGCACCGCTTTGGCGATGGTGTGCGACAACGCCAGGCCGGCCAGTGCCGCGCAGAACGCATCTTTCAAATTCACGCCGACGGCGCGGCGATACAGGAAGATGATCTTGCCGACCTTGAACACGAACAGCGCCAATGGCGGGATCGCGAAGATCAGCAGCGGCGGATCGACCCGTTGCGGCACGATGATCATCGCCGCCGACCACAGCAGCGCGCCGACGGTGAAGAAGATGTTCATCCCATCCGCGACCCACGGCAACCAGCCCGCGAGGAAGTGGTAACGCTGGCCGCGTGTCAGTTCGGTGTCCTTGCCGCGCAGCAGGCTGCCGGTATGGCGCTTGATGATCTGAATCGCACCGTAGGCCCAGCGGAAACGCTGTTTCTTGAAGTCGATGAACGTATCCGGCATCAGCCCTTTGCCGTAACTGTTGTGGTAATACGCCGCCGACAGGCCTTTTTCGAACACGCGCAGACCGAGTTCGGCGTCTTCGCAGATGCACCAGTCGGCCCAGCCCAATTCTTCCAGCACCGAACGACGGGTCATGGTCATGGTGCCGTGCTGAATGATCGCGTCACGGTCGTTACGGGTGACCATGCCGATGTGGAAGAAGCCTTTGTATTCGGCGTAGCAGAGCTTCTTGAAGGTGCTTTCGTTCTGGTCGCGATAATCCTGCGGCGACTGCACCACGGCGATTTTCGGGTCGGCGAAGTGCGGCACCATGTGCTTCAGCCAGTTCGGGTGCACGCAATAATCGGAGTCGATCACCGCGATCACTTCGGCGTCTTTCGCGGTGTGCGGAATCAGGTAGTTCAGCGCCCCGCCCTTGAAACCGGCCAGGGGCGAAACGTGGAAGAACTTGAAGCGCGGGCCGAGGGTTTCGCAGTAGTCGCGCACCGGTTCCCACACCGCCGGGTCCTTGGTGTTGTTGTCGATGATCAGGACTTCGTAGTCCGGGTAATCGAGAGCAGCGAGGGCGTCGAGGGTCTGTTTGACCATCTCCGGCGGTTCGTTGTAGCAAGGCACGTGGATCGACACTTTCGGCCGATAGCTGGAGTCGCCTTCAACCGGCAGGAATTCGCGCCGGCGCTTGTGAATCCACACTGCTTCGGCCAGTTCATGGGCTTCGGTCAGCAAGACGATAAACACGCCGAGCGCACCCAGCGCCAAGAGGAATCCGACCGTCAGACTGAACCACGTACTGTATTGCAAGCTGTAGTCGTAACCGATCCACACCAGCACCGAACCGCAAAGGAAGGCGATAAAGGTCAGGAAGATCCGTCCACGCTGACGCAGGGCCGAGCCGTCGATCATCAGCAGGGTCAGCGACAACAGCGCCAGCACCACCGAACCCACCGCGAGCACGCGCCATTGCGGGATCGCGACCACCGGGCCTTCGAAATTGAATTTCTGCTGACGCGCGGCGTTGAAAACGCCCCAGTACGCGCCCACCGAGCCTTCGTCGCTGGCCTTCCACGGCTGGTCAAACGCCTCGATCACGAAGTAGTTGAAGCCTTGGCGGTTTAGCTTGTTGACCAGTGTGCGCAGGTAAATCGCTTGATCCGCCGGCGACGCATCGGCACCACCGCGCATGCGACCGTTGCTCGGCCAGCCGATTTCGGACAGCAGCAATGGCTTTTTCGGGAACATCTTTTTCAGGTCGCGAGCGCGGTCGAAAACGAACTGCCCGGCCTTATCGACAGGGATGAATTCCCAGTAAGGCAGAACGTGGGCGGCGATCAGGTCAACGTGCTTGGCCAGTTCCGGGTGTTCTTCCCAAACGTGCCATTGCTCCGAGGTGGTCACCGGCACTTTCACCGCCGCGCGCACGCGATCAAGCAACACGCTCAGCTCTTGCGCGGTGATTTCCTTACGGAAGATCGCTTCGTTACCCACCACCACGCGAACCACGCTGCGTGAAGTGTTGGCCAACTCGATGGCGCGGGTGATTTCCCGTTCGTTGCGTTCCTGGTCGGGGCTGATCCAGATCCCCAGCGTCACGCGCAGACCGAATTCCTCGGCCAGTTTCGGGATGTCTTGCAGCGAACCGTCAACCGAGTAGATGCGGATGTTGTCCGTCAGCTTGCTCATGATCTCCAGGTCGCGGCGCATTTCCTCGTCAGACGGATACTGATCCTTCTGCGGATATTGTCCCTGCTGGAACGGCGAATAGGAGAAACCGGAGATCTGCTCCGGCCAGTTCGGTGCGGAAACCGGGCGATTGATCAGCGCCCAGAAACCGGTGAACAGGGCAGCGATTGCCAGAACCACCACCAGGTTGAGTCCAAATTTACGCGATGACATAGCTGTTTCAGGTTCCAAAGGCTGTGGAACGAAGGATCGGCAGGCTGTACGCCAAAGGGGCGCGCATCCTACACCGGTAGTTCGCCAGTCGTACAACAGACGGGGAAATTACTCACATTGGGCAAGCCTCTTTGACTTAAGTTCTTACACTTGTAGCTGCAGGCTTAGAACTTGTCGCTGCGTGGCCCTATAATGCGCGCCGGTTTTTGGGGTAATGGTCATGAGTACAGAAGATCCGCGGTTTGCAGGCATCGCCCGTTTGTATGGCATCGAAGGCATGGAGCGCTTGCGTGCGGCCCATGTGGCGATCGTCGGCGTCGGTGGCGTTGGCTCCTGGGCGGCGGAAGCCATCGCCCGTTGTGGCGTCGGCGAGATTTCGCTGTTCGACCTCGATGACGTCTGCGTCAGCAACGCCAACCGCCAGTTGCACGCGCTGGACAGCACCGTCGGCAAACCCAAGGTCGAAGTCATGGCCGAGCGCCTGCGCGGGATCAACCCGGATTGCACCGTGCACGCGGTGGCTGACTTCGTCACCCGCGACACCATGGCCGAATACATCACGCCAAATATCGACTGCGTGATCGACTGCATCGATGCGGTCAACGCCAAGGCAGCGCTGATCGCCTGGTGCAAACGCCGCAAGATCCAGATCATCACCACCGGCGGCGCGGGCGGACAGATTGATCCGACGCTGATTCAGGTGTGCGATCTCAACCGCACGTTCAATGACCCGTTGGCCTCGAAAGTGCGCTCGACGTTGCGTCGTGATTATGGTTTTTCGCGCACCGTGACCCGCCATTACAGCGTGCCGTGCGTGTTTTCCACGGAGCAACTGCGCTACCCGAAACCGGATGGCAGCATTTGCTTGCAGAAAAGTTTTGTCGGCGACGGCGTGAAGCTTGACTGCGCGGGTGGGTTTGGCGCGGTGATGATGGTCACGGCGACGTTCGGCATGGTCGCGGCGACCAAGGCTGTGGACAAGATTGTCGCGGGTGTTCGGCGTCCTTCAGACCGGGTTAAACCTCAGGTTTGATGGTGAGGCTGAAGGCCTCTTCGCGAGCAGGCTCGCTCCCACAGGGAAATGCATTCCAATGTGGGAGCGAGCCTGCTCGCGAAAGCGATTAACCGGCCAACTCATTCATCCGCTGTAGCACGGCATTGAGGCCATTGCTGCGCGAGGGCGATAGCTGGCGCGACAGGCCCAACTGATTAAACCAATCAGGCAAATCAATCTGCTGCAACTCAGCCGCCGACAAGCCGTTAACCCGCAGCAGCAACAACGCCACCAACCCACGAATCATCCGCGCATCGCTGCTGGCGCTGAATTGCCAGTGACCGTCGTGCAATTCCCCAACCAGCCACACCTGACTCTCACAGCCGTGCACCCGGTTGGCATCGCACTTGTCGGCGTCACTCAACGGCGGCAGACGATCACCAAACTGCATCAACAACCGCGCCCGCTGTTCCCAGCCGGATGCGTTCTGAAAAATTTGCAGCGCTTCGGCGGCCTCGACCGGCAAGCTCATCGCAACAACTCCAGCGCCTGATCCAGTGCTTCAAAGAAGCGTTCCAGATCTTCCGAATCGTTGTACAGCGCCAGCGACACCCGAATCGCCCCGGCCAGTTCGAAGCTTTTCAACAGCGGCATCGCGCAGTGATGGCCGGCGCGCACGGCAATCCCTTGCTCAGTCAGCAGGTGCGCCAGATCAGCGTTATGCACACCCTCGACGACAAAACTGGCCAAGGCCAATTGCGGCTTGCCGAGCAATCGAATGCCGTTACGCGCCGCGAGGCCACGCAGCAAATAATCATGCAGCGCCGCTTCATGGGCCGACACCGCTTCCTGATCCAACCCGGCCAGATAATCGAGGGTCGCGCCGAGGCCGATCACACTGGCAATCGGCGGCGTACCCGCTTCGAAACCCAGCGGAGCAGGGCGGAAGCGCGAGTCGTGGTAGTTGGCTTCCAGCACCATTTCGCCGCCGAACTGCCAAGGCTTCAATTGCTCAAGCGCAGCGTTGCGCCCGAACAGCACGCCGAGGCCATCAGGGCCATACAGCTTGTGGCTGGAAAATACATAGAAGTCGCAACCCAGCGCTTGCACGTCGTGCCGACCATGCACCACACCTTGCGCGCCATCGACCACGGTCAGTGCGTTCTGCGCTTTGGCCATGCCCAACAGCGCGGTCAGTGGCTGCCAGGCGCCGAGCACATTGGACAACTGACTGATCGCCAGCAAACGCGTGCGCGGGCCGATCAAGTGCACGGCGGCGGCGAGATCGATCAGGCCGTCGGCATCCAGCGGCAGAATCACCAGTTTCAGATTGCGCCGTTGCGCCAGTTGCTGCCACGGCAGCAGGTTGGCGTGATGCTCCAGGGC
This sequence comes from Pseudomonas sp. WC2, assembly GCF_050586545.1. Lineage (NCBI taxonomy): Bacteria > Pseudomonadati > Pseudomonadota > Gammaproteobacteria > Pseudomonadales > Pseudomonadaceae > Pseudomonas > Pseudomonas sp. WC2. The sequence continues at coordinate 49,111 of NZ_JBOBDR010000005.1, forward strand.
GCTGATGAGAATTTCATCGCCCGCGTGGAAAAGATGTTCCAGGCCATAGGCCAGGAGATTCAGCGCACTGGTGGCGCCGTGGGTAAAGATGATCTGCCCGCTGTCACCGGCGTTCAGCCACTGGGCAACCTTGCGCCGACTGTCTTCGAACGCCTGCGTGGCATGCGCGCCGGGCAGGTGTTGCGCGCGATGCACATTGGCTGCGCCGTTGGCGTAGTAATGCGTCAGTGCGTCGAGCAGGGCCTGGGGTTTTTGCGTGGTGGCGGCGTTGTCCAGATAGGTCTGGTCTTGCCGTTGCAGCGCGGCGATGGCCGGAAAATCGGCACGCCAGGGGGAGGGAATCATCATCTGTTCAGCCCTGTGAACTTGGGCGGGATGTACACCGAACCTTGTGGGAGCGAGCTTGCTCGCGAAAGCGTCGTGTCATTAGCACTGCTGTTGACGGACCGGACGCCTTCGCGAGCAAGCTCGCTCCCACAGGGGGATCGTATGGCTGCTTAGTTGTGAGCGTGCAGCGCTTCGTTCAGTTCGATCGCCGATTTGTGGGTTTTGCATTCCACCGCGCCGGTTTCCGAATTGCGACGGAACAGCAGGTCAGTCTGACCGGCCAGCTCACGCGCCTTCACAACCTTGACCAGGTTGTTGTTTTCGTCGAGCAGCGCCACCTTGGTGCCGGCGGTCACGTACAGGCCCGACTCAACAGTGTTGCGGTCGCCCAACGGGATACCGATACCGGCGTTGGCGCCGATCAGGCAGCCTTCGCCAACCTTGATCACGATGTTGCCGCCGCCCGACAGGGTGCCCATGGTCGAGCAACCGCCGCCCAGGTCGGAACCCTTGCCGACGAACACGCCAGCCGAGACACGGCCTTCGATCATGCCCGGGCCTTCGGTGCCAGCGTTGAAGTTGATGAAACCTTCATGCATCACGGTGGTGCCTTCACCGACGTAAGCGCCCAGACGCAGACGTGCCGCGTCAGCGATACGCACGCCGGCCGGAACCACGTAGTCGGTCATTTTCGGGAACTTGTCCACCGAGAACACTTCCAGCAGGTCGCCACGCAGACGGGCTTCCAGTTGCATTTCCGCCAGTTCGCTGAGGTCGATGGCGCCCTGGCTGGTCCATGCAACGTTCGGCAGCAGCGGGAAAATCCCGGCCAGGCTCACGCCGTGCGGCTTGACCAGACGGTGCGACAGCAGGTGCAGCTTGAGGTACGCCTCAGGCGTCGAGGTCAGCTGCGCGTCTTCGGCCAGCAGGGTGGCGACCAGCGGTTTGTGGCTTTCGGCCAGACGGGTCAGCAGCTTGCCTTGCACGGCGTCGATGCCTTTCACCGCTTCAGCCAGTTGCGCGGCTTGGGCGGTGGTGAAGGTGATGGCCTGGTTGCCTTCGGTGTAACCGAGGATCGGCGCAACGGCGGCGACCAGTTCAGCCGAAGGATTGAGCAGTGGCTGTGCATAGAACACTTCCAGCCACGCGCCTTGACGATTCTGAGTGCCGACACCAAAGGCGATGCTGAACAGGGAATTGGACATGTAAATACACCTCTACAAAGAGTGACGGGCTGCTTACTTCAGAGCGGCCGCGTAGATATCTGGCTTGAAGCCAATCAGGGTTCGGTCACCGAGATCGAGCACCGGGCGCTTGATCATCGAGGGTTGAGCGAGCATCAGTTCGATGGCTTTCGACTGGTCGAGATCGGCTTTACGTTCGTCGTCGAGTTTGCGAAAGGTCGTGCCTGCACGGTTCAACACCGTTTGCCAGCCGTGTTCGTCGCACCATTGGGTCAGGTGCTCACGGTCGATGCCGGCGGTTTTGTAATCGTGAAAGTCGTAGCTGACAGCGTGTTCATCGAGCCAGGTGCGCGCCTTCTTCATGGTGTCGCAGGCTTTGATGCCGAAAAGGTGCAACGTTTTACTTGAAACGGTCAAGGAATCGCCCCCTTTACAGGTGCTGGAGAAAAATGGTGACGGATTATGCCATGACCAAACGGTTTCGTCGGCCACGGTTGTCGCATGGCTGCAAAACCTGTGGGAGCGAGCCTGCTCGCGAAAGGGCCGTTTCAGTCAATATCAGTGTTGAATGATCTACCGCATTCGCGAGCAAGCTCGCTCCCAGACTGGAATGGCGATGAGGGCGTGCGACATAGGTGCAACGGTCAGACACAGCCTAAGCGGCTAATATGGCAGTTCAACGCTGTCGATTGTCTGAGATTTCCGCTTTATGCAAACTGCTTACACCGTGCTGATCCTGCTGATGCTGGTCAGTGTCTCGCGTCTGGTCGGACGGGTTATCCCGCTGCCGCTTCCTCTGGTACAGATTGCCGCCGGTGCCTTGCTCGCTTGGCCGACCTTGGGGCTGCACGTGGCGCTCGATCCCGAGCTGTTTCTGTTTCTATTCCTGCCACCGCTGTTGTTTTCCGATGGCTGGCGCATGCCCAAGCGCGAGTTCTGGCATTTGCGCGGGCCGATCCTGACGCTGGCGGTCGGGCTGGTGCTGTTTACCGTGGTCGGCGCCGGCTACTTCATTCACTGGTTATTGCCGACGATTCCCTTGCCGGTCGCCTTCGCGCTGGCCGCGGTGTTGTCGCCCACTGACGCCGTGGCCGTATCGGCGATTGCCCAGAACCGCTTGCCGACGCCGCTGATGCACATCCTGCAAGGCGAGGCGCTGATGAACGATGCGTCGGGTCTGGTGACGTTCAAGTTCGCCTTGGCCGCGGCCATCACCGGGGTGTTTTCGCTGACCAACGCCAGCCTGAGCTTTGTCGTCGTAGCGCTCGGTGGTCTGGCGGTTGGCGTGGCATTGAGCTGGCTGGTCGGGCGCCTGCGCTCGTGGATGATCGCGCGGGGTTGGGACGATCCGGCGACGCATGTGGTGTTCATGTTGCTGCTGCCGTTCGCCGCGTATGTGTTGGCTGAACGCCTCGGCGTGTCGGGCATTCTTTCGGCGGTCGCGGCGGGGATGATGCAGAGCTGGCTCGACTTGCTGCCCCGCCAGACCAGCACGCGTTTGCTCAACCGAAGCGTCTGGTCGCTGCTGGAATTTGCCTTCAACGGTCTGATCTTCCTGCTGCTCGGTCTGCAACTGCCGGACATCATCAAAGCCGTGGTCAGCCATGAGCCGACGTTGTGGCCGACGCTGTTTTATCGCTGCCTCGATGTCATTGCGATCTTCCTCGCCCTGGTGCTGCTGCGGTTTGTCTGGGTGCAGAGCATCTGGCGTTTGTCGGTGCTGTTGCGGCGTTTGCGCGGTAAAGGCGATCTGACTCAAGTGCCGACAGCGCGCTCTTGCTGGCTGCTGACCGTCGGTGGCGTGCGCGGGGCGGTGACGCTGGCGGGTGTGATGTCGGTGCCGATGTTGATGGGCGCAGAAGCGTTTCCGGAGCGTGATCTGCTGATCTTTATCGCGGCGGGCGTGATTCTGCTCTCGCTGATCTCGGCCTGTATCGCTTTGCCGCTGTTGTTGCGCGGCATCGAAAAGAGTCCGGACGACAAGCGCCGCCAGGAAGTGCGCGACGCTTGGCGCAAGACCGCCGAAGCGGCGATCCATGCGCTGGAGACTGAAGAAGCCGCCCCGCAGGATGCGGCTCAAGCGGCGCTGGCGACGGAGTTGAAGGCGCGGATCATGTCCGAATATCGCCATCAACTCGAAGTCTTCAATGACTCGGCCGAAGCCCAGGCGCTGGCGTTCCAGATGGATCTGCTGGAGCGCCGTTTACGCTTGAAGGCGCTACGGGCGCAGCGCCTGGAACTCTATAGCCTCAGCCGTCAACACCAGATCGGCGATGACGTGCTCAGGGAAGTGCTGGCGGATCTCGATTTGAGCGAGGCCAATCTGGGGCAGGTCAAATAGGGTCGGCACGGTAATCGATGGCGGGGTAAACCTTTCTGGCGAAACGCTTGTCGCCGTCGCTGAGCTTGGTGTTGAAGGCAAACCAGGCGTTATTCAGGGTGAGGAAACCGGGAATCGCGTAGTGCATGATCGAATGCCTGTCGTACTCGCCCTGTAAAACCGTCGAACCGGATTCGATACCAAAGAGATTGAGGTCAACTTCCTCTTCATCCCAGTTGACCTCTTTGTTGTAAAACGCATACACCGCAGGTTTGTTCCACTGAATATTGGCATCGGAATGAAGATGCGCATGGTGAAAGCCCAACGCATGCCCGAATTCGTGAATCACCGTCGCCTCGAAATAAGGGCTGGCAGGGTCTAGACCGATGGCCATGGTCGGTTCTTGCGCGGCCATTCTCAAGGCGTTGGTGCCGATCGCGGAGTAATTGGCCGTGCCGCCCAGCGCAATGCGGATCTGCCCTTTGCCATTCTCGACCAACTCGAACGCCAGGCTGACAAAGGGCTCCCACTGACGCATCGCCATTTCGATGCGGTAAGCCAATTCATCCGACACATCGTCCATAAAGGAAAACGTGACGGTGCTGGCGTTTTCCCAAAAGGCGTTCGAGTAACCGACTGAACGTTTAGGCCGTACGTTCGAATCTCGTTCAGGGCTGAGCATTTTTACAAAGTCGCGAGCCTGCATGTTCAATATCCTTATTGATGAGGTTGTTTGTTTTAGAAATGGCAGAAGTTATTTAAATAGCATTCTGTCGTGGGTAAGCTTTGCTCATGAAGGCTTTGTCCTTTTCGCTCAACACCAGATTCAAATCGATTTTGAAATCTCCCTCGGTCCATTCCTGGCGAATCGCGTAGTGCATGATCGACTTGGGGTCGTAAGGACTGTGATCAACTTCACTGCTGTTGAGAAGATTGAAGTAACGCTCGTCCACCATATTTCGTGTGTAATCACCTTCTTCGGCATCTTCGTCCACACCGTGGGCCCGATACACTGCTTTGCGGTTCCAGGGAATGTTCGCTTGTGGGTGCAGGTGTTCATGTTCCGCCCCCAGCGCATGACCAAACTCGTGCATCACATTGGCCGCGAAAAATGCCGGCATCCTCAGGTCCGGAGACAGCAACATGGTCGGCCCTTCTTCGACCAGCAAGGCGTTGGTGCCGATGAGCGACCAGTAGGCGCCGGGCTCGCTGGCGATGCGGATATCCCCCTGCTCGCCCTCAACGAAATCGAACGTCAGGTTGATATACGGCAACCACTGGCTGGCAGCGGTCTTGACCGCTTCTTTGAACGGCGGCTCACCGTTTAGAAAGGCGATGCGCAACACACGACCGGGCGCCCAGAAGTTGGTATGGCGGGCGACGGCGCGTTTCTGTCGGGTCGAAGAAGAGGCCGGCGCGTTCGCAGGGTTTTCAGTAATGGCCACTGCGTAGGATTGCGGCCGTTCGGAAGGTTGTTTCGCGGTGCAGACAGTTTGTAGGTTCATCATTAACGATCCCTTTGTTAACAGGAACGTCAGTTGAATTGATTTCTATAATCGCCGGTTGAAGAGTGGGGCCGTCGACTGACAAACGGGAGCGTTAGCCCAGGTTTGAGTAAGGAAGTTGTTTCATCCATGAAAACAATATGTATCTGACGCCTATCTAAGTTGGTTGGCGCTCGAAGGGTAACTTTGCGCAGTAGCAGGCGAAAGTGCGGAAATACCTGGATATGTAACCTGCAATTAAGCCGACGCGCCAGATTGCCTGGCGCGGGAACTTGGTACTTATCTGTGACGAAGAATAAAGTCGCGGATGCGCTCGGCGGCTTCCACGCATTCGGCCAGCGGCGCAACCAGCGCCATGCGCACACGACCGGCGCCAGGATTCACGCCGTCAACGTCGCGGGACAGATAGGAGCCCGGCACCACGGTGACGTGCTCCTCGGCGAACAGATCGCGGCAGAATGCGGCGTCATCGCCTTGTACGTTCGGCCACAGGTAGAAGCTGCCGTCAGGGCGCTGCACATCCATGACCGGGCTGAGAATCGCCAGCACCGCATCGAACTTCTCGCGATACAGCGCACGGTTGGCGCGCACGTGGACTTCGTCGTTCCAGGCAGCGACGCTGGCCAGTTGCGTTTGCACCGGCATCGCGCAGCCGTGGTACGTGCGGTAGAGCAGGAAGCCTTTGAGGATGTCGGCATCGCCGGCGACAAAACCGGAACGCAGGCCCGGCAGGTTGGAGCGCTTGGACAGGCTGTGAAACACCACGCAGCGCTTGAAGTCCTTGCGGCCGAGTTCAACGCAGGCCGTCAACAGGCCCGGCGGTGGCGTTTGCTCGTTGAAGTACAGTTCGCTGTAGCACTCGTCCGCCGCGATCACGAAGTCGTATTCGTCGGCCAGAGCGATCAGTTTTTTCAGCACGTCGACCGGGATCAGCGCGCCAGTCGGGTTGCCCGGCGAGCACAAAAACAGGATCTGGCAGCGCTGCCAGATGTCCGGCGAGACAGCGTCGAAATCCGGGTTGAAGCCGTTTTCGTCGAGGCACGGCAGGTAGTGCGGCTTGGCGCCGGCGAGGAATGCCGCACCTTCGTAGATTTGATAGAACGGGTTCGGGCTGACCACCAGTGCGTCGTCGCCACGGTTGACCACGGTCTGGGTGAACGCAAACAGCGCTTCACGGGTGCCGTTGACCGGCAGTACGTTGCGCACCGGGTCGATCCAGCCGCTTTGCACGCCGAAACGACGCTCGCACCAGCCAGCGATGGCTTCGCGCAGGGCCGGAATGCCCAACGTGGTCGGATACACCGCCATTTGATCCAGACTGTTGGCCAGCGCTTCGGCGACAAAGCTCGGCGAGCGGTGCTTCGGCTCGCCGATCGATAGGGCGATCGGGCGTTTGTCCGGGTTCGGTGTCACGGTGCCGAGCAGGGCGCGGAGCTTTTCGAACGGGTAAGGCTGGAGCTGGTTCAAAGCGTTGTTCATGGGGGCTGGGTCTCGTGCTAAGCCATTTGAATCCGTGCGCGCATCAGATGCTGAGGCGCGAAAGCTTGATATCGGGTTCCTGATTGACGCTCAACTGCTCAACGATCGCGTCCTGCAGGCGGCTGCACAGCAGCGGGTCGGACAGCGGCTGGTTGTGCGCGTCGGTGATGAAGAACACGTCTTCCACGCGCTCGCCCAGGGTCGCAATCTTGGCGTTCTGCAGCGACAGGTCGAATTCGAGGAAAATCCCGCCGATCCGCGCCAGCAGTCCCGGGCGATCAGGTGCGGTCAATTCCAGCACGGTCACCGGGCGTTGCGCGTCGTTGTGAATCGTCACTTGCGGCGCAAAGGCAAAATGCTTGAGCTGGCGCGGCACGCGACGCTGAATGATCGTGGGGTAGTCATCCGGGTCGCGCAGGGCTTCGGTCAGACCCTCGCGGATCTGTTTGACCCGCGTCGGGTTATCGCCGATCGATTCGCCTTCGTTGTCGAGCACGATGTAGGTGTCGAGGGTGAACTGGCTGCTCGAGGTAATGACCCGGGCGTCATGAATGTTCAGGTTGAGCTGATCCATCGCGGCCACGGTCACGGCGAAGAAGTCGTGCTGATCCGGTGCATAAATGAAGATCTGCGTGCCCCCCTCGAACTCGCGCTGGGTGGTTTCCTTGATCAGCACCAGTGGCCCGCCATCGACCGGCTGCTGCAGGATCGCATCGCTGTGCCAGGCCACGTCGCCGGCGGTGTGGCGCAGGAAATAGTCATCGCCCAATTGCGCCCACAACTGCTCGACGTCGTCCGGATCGGTGCCGCCGCGCACGAGAATATCCAGAGCGGCGCTCTGGGTCTGGCGAATCTGCTCTTCGCGATCCACCGGATTTTCCAGGCCACGGCGCAGTGCGCGTTTGGTCTCGGTATAGAGCTGGCGCAAGAGGCTGGCGCGCCACGAGTTCCACAACGTCGGGTTGGTCGCGTTGATATCGGCCACGGTCAGCACGTAGAGATAATCGAGGCGAGTTTCGTCGCCGACCGCCTGAGCGAAATCGTGTATCACCTGCGGGTCGGACAAGTCCTTGCGCTGGGCGGTGGTCGACATCACCAGGTGGTTCTGCACCAGCCAGACGATCAGGCGGCTGTCCCACACCGGTAACTGATGGCGCTGGCAGAACGCCTCGGCATCGACCGCGCCAATCTCCGAGTGATCGCCGTGCCGGCCCTTGCCGATGTCGTGGTACAGGCCGGCCATATAAATGAGTTCAGGCTTGGGCAATTTGGCCATGAGCTTGGCCGCCAGCGGAAATTTTTCCGAGACTTGGGTGTACTGCAATTTGCGCAGGTGCTTGATCAGGTTCAGCGTGTGCGCATCGACCGTATAGATGTGGAACAGGTCGTGCTGCATCTGCCCGACGATGAAACCGAACTCCGGCAGATAACGGCCAAGGATGCCGTAGCGGTTCATCCGGCGCAGGTTGCGGTGGATGCCGATCTTGCACTTGAACAGTTCGATGAACAGGCTGGTGTTGCGAATATCGTTACGGAAGTTGTCGTCGATCAGGTGACGGTGTTCGCGCAGCAAGCGAATGGTGTCGGCGCGCACGCCTTTGATTTCCGGTTGTTGCGCCATCAGCACGAAGATCTCGAGCATGGCGAACGGTGTGCGGCGGAACACGTTGTCGTTGCGCGCTTCAATATAGCCGTCATGTAGCTGGAAACGCGCATTGATCGGTTGTGGCGGCGCTTCGTCTTCCGGGGCGAGGATGACCTCTTCGAAATGCTGGATGATCAGGTCGCTGAGCTGGGCGATGCTCATCACCACGCGGAAATACTGTTGCATGAAGTTTTCGACGGCCTGTTTGGCGTCGTCACCCTCAAACCCAAGCAAACCTGCAATGGTGCGCTGGTGGTCGAACAGCAAGCGGTCTTCGGAGCGGCCCGCCAGCATGTGCAGGGCGTAGCGCACCTTCCAGAGAAATTCCTGGGAGGAGGCGAGCAGGGCGTTTTCGCTTTCGACCAGGAAACCTTCACCGGCAAGGGCGCGCAGGTTGAGCGTGCCGTATTGGCGACGGGCAACCCAGAGAATCGTCTGAATATCCCGCAAGCCGCCGGGCGAGCCTTTGACGTTGGGTTCCAGGTTGTACTCGGTGTCGTTGTATTTGTGGTGGCGGGCCTTTTGTTCAGCGCGTTTGGCCAGGAAAAACTCCTTGGCTGGCCACATGTGAGCGGTGCTGGTGACATCGAGCATACGCTGGCGCAGACGCTCGGGGCCGCAGATGGTGCGGCTTTCCATCAGGTTGGTGACCACCGTCAAATCGGCTCGGGCCTCCTGGGCGCATTCATCGACCGAGCGCACGCTCTGACCGACTTCCAGGCCGATGTCCCACAACAATGTGAGAAAACGCTCAATGGAGTCGCGGAAAACTTCGTGGTCGGCGCTGTCCAGCAGGATCAGCAGATCGATATCGGAATAAGGGTGCAGCTCGCCGCGACCATAACCGCCGACCGCGACCAGCGCGATGTCGGCGTCTTCGCTCCAGTTGAACTGGTCCCAGGCCTTTTGCAGGATATTGTCGACGAACCACGCGCGGTCTTCGATCAGGCGGCGGATGTCGCGGCCATTGCGAAAGCGCGTGTCGAGTACCTCGCGAGCCTGGCGGATCGCCTTCTTGAACGCCGCGATAGGACTCGCTTTGAGGGCCAGTTCAGCCTGGAACTGGCCGCGGTCGAAGAGTTCGGGATCCACCTGCGGCATCGATTGGCTTTCCTTCTATAAGGCTGGGAACGTTTTCTGGATCAGGCCGAGATGCGCGGGATGGTGTCGTCGGCGCGCAGGGTGAAGATCTCGTAGCCGGTATCGGTCACGAGCAGGGTGTGTTCCCACTGTGCCGAGAGCTTGCGGTCTTTGGTGATTGCGGTCCAGCCGTCGCCCAATACCTTGGTGTCGGCCTTGCCCTGGTTGATCATCGGCTCGATGGTGAAGGTCATGCCGGCCTTCAGTTCCATGCCGGTGCCCGCGCGACCGTAGTGCAGAATCTGCGGTTCTTCATGGAACACTTTGCCGATGCCGTGACCGCAGAACTCGCGGACCACCGAAAAGCCGTTCTTTTCAGCGTGCTTCTGGATGACTTCGCCGATGTCGCCGAGGCGGCAGCCAGGTTTGACGATCTCGATCGCCTTGTACATGCATTCCTGAGTGATCTGCGACAGGCGCTCGGCCCAGACCGGCACTTCGCCGACGTGGAACATGCGGCTGGTGTCACCGTGATAGCCGTCCTTGATCACGGTCACGTCGATGTTCAGGGTGTCGCCGTTTTTCAGCGGCTTGTCGTTCGGGATGCCGTGGCACACCACGTGGTTGATCGAGGTGCAGATCGACTTCGGGTAGCCCTTGTAGTTGAGCGGGGCAGGGATGGCTTGCTGCACATTGACGATGTAGTCGTGGCAGATCTGGTTCAGCTCATCAGTGGTGACGCCCGGTTTGACATGTTCGGCAATCATTTCCAGCACATCGGCGGCCAGTTTGCCGGCGACACGCATGCCAGCGATGTCCTCGGGGGTTTTGAGGTTGACGGTCATACAGGCTCTCTCTGCGCTCGGCGGCGCTTGCAGATACGGATTGGGCAGCAGGTGTTCGGTTTGCGACCCTGAAAAACGCGATTCTAACAGACGAAAGGAGCAAATCCGCGCCTGCGTGCATCGCTTCTCTCTATACAATGGTGGCCCTGAAGCCGATTCCAAGGGGGCTGCGCCCATGTCCTTGGTGCGAATACAGATTTCGTGTTCCGTTTCTGCGCACCCTGTGGTATAAAATGCGCCGCTTTCCGGGGATACCCCGAAAGGCTTAAATCCACACACGTGTCGACACGATGACCTGGGTGCCCTTGGCTTTATGCCACTGGTTGGTCATTGGGATACGTGGAGGCCAAACCCGACTTATTAAGGAACTATCATGTCCCAAGTCAACATGCGCGATATGCTGAAGGCCGGTGTGCACTTCGGTCACCAAACCCGTTACTGGAATCCGAAAATGGGTAAGTACATTTTCGGCGCGCGTAACAAGATTCACATCATCAACCTTGAAAAAACCCTGCCAATGTTCAACGAAGCTCTGACTTTCGTAGAGCGTCTGGCCCAGGGCAAAAACAAGATTCTGTTCGTCGGCACCAAGCGTTCCGCTGGCAAGATCGTTGCTGAAGAAGCAGCACGTTGCGGTTCGCCGTACGTCGATCACCGGTGGTTGGGCGGCATGCTGACCAACTTCAAAACCATTCGTGCTTCCATCAAGCGTCTGCGTGACCTTGAAGTTCAAGCCGAAGACGGTACTTTCGCCAAGCTGACCAAGAAAGAAGCGCTGATGCGCTCCCGTGACCTGGAAAAGCTGGATCGTTCGCTGGGCGGCATCAAGGACATGGGCGGTCTGCCAGACGCACTGTTCGTGATCGACGTTGACCACGAGCGCATCGCGATCACCGAAGCCAACAAGCTGGGCATCCCGGTAATCGGCGTTGTCGATACCAACAGCAGCCCTGAAGGCGTTGACTACATCATCCCAGGCAACGATGACGCAATCCGCGCTATCCAGCTGTACATGGGTTCGATGGCTGACGCAGTCATCCGCGGTCGCAACAACGTTGCTGGCGGTACTGTTGAATTCGCAGCTGAAGAAACTCAGGCTGCAGCTGAGTAATTGACGCCCTGGCGTTGACTCAGTAAGCAAAAAGGGGGCTTGGCCCCCTTTTTGCCACCTCGAAAACCATTAGTCGGCAGCGCAGCTACAGCTCCTGTAACGTGCAGCAGCTACAAGGTGGGGCTCGGGACGAATTGAACGCCCGTTCGATCGGGTGGAATGGTTGAAAACCTATCCAAGAGGAATTTGAAAATGGCAGCAATTACTGCAGCGTTGGTTAAAGAACTGCGCGAGCGTACCGGCGAAGGCATGATGGACTGCAAGAAAGCCCTGGAAAAGGCTGACGGCGACATCGAAAAAGCCATTGATGACATGCGTGCTTCGGGCGCGATCAAGGCTGCGAAAAAGGCTGGCAACGTTGCCGCTGAAGGCGCAATCGCAATCAAGGACGACGGTAAAGCTGCCGTTATCCTGGAAGTGAACTCGCAGACCGACTTCCTGGCTCTGCAAGACGACTTCAAAAACTTCGTTGCTGCCAGCGTTGAAAAAGCTTTCGCTGACAAGCTGACCGACGCTGCTCCGCTGATCGCTTCGCAAGAAGCTGCTCGTGAAGCGCTGGTTGCCAAAGTAGGCGAAAACGTCAACATCCGTCGTCTGACCCGTATCGAAGGTGACGTTGTAGGTTCGTACCTGCACGGCAACAAGATCGGTGTTGTTGTGGCTCTGAAAGGCGGTGACGTCGAGCTGGCCAAAGACATTGCGATGCACGTAGCTGCCAGCAACCCTGAGTTCCTGCTGCCTTCGCAAGTTTCGGCTGAAGCGATCGAGCGCGAAAAAGCTGTGTTCCTGCAGCTGAACGAAGAGAAGATCAAAGGCAAGCCAGAAAACATTGTTGAGAACATGGTCAAAGGCCGTATCAGCAAGTTCCTGGCAGAAGCGAGCCTGGTTGAGCAGGCGTTCGTCAAGAACCCTGAAATCAAGGTTGGCGAGCTGGCCAAGAAAGGCGGCGCAGAAATCGTTTCCTTCACCTACTACAAAGTAGGCGACGGCATCGAGAAGCCGGTCGACAACTTCGCTGAAGAAGTTGCTGCCCAGCTGGCTGCCGCCAAGCAATAAGACGGTTTTTCAACTGTCGCCCGAAAGAGGCTGCCCGCTCACGCGCGCAGCCTCTTTTCAGATGGGGTAACCAATTTTTTATTGGTTTACTTCAGGAACTGACTTACAAAGCCATGTTCCGATGGCGCTGAAGCAGCGCCAAGCTAGAGTGAACGCCAGCTGTAAACAGCTCGCAAAGAATTTTTAAAATACGCCGCAGGAGAGATTCGCAATGGCTCAGCAGGGCAGTGGTTATCAGGCTCGCTATAAACGCATTCTACTCAAGCTTAGCGGCGAGGCCCTGATGGGCTCGGAAGAGTTCGGGATCGATCCGAAAGTCCTGGATCGCATGGCGCTGGAAGTCGGCCAACTGGTCGGTATCGGCGTACAGGTCGGTCTGGTGATCGGCGGGGGCAACCTGTTCCGCGGCGAAGCCTTGAGCAAAGCCGGTATGGATCGGGTCACAGGCGACCACATGGGCATGCTGGCCACTGTGATGAACGCTCTGGCCATGCGCGATGCGCTCGAGCGTGCCAATATCTCGGCCATCGTGATGTCGGCTATCTCCATGGTTGGCGTGACTGATCACTATGATCGCCGCAAAGCCATGCGCCACCTGAACTCCAAAGACGTCGTGATCTTCGCGGCGGGTACCGGCAATCCGTTCTTCACCACGGATTCGGCAGCCTGTCTGCGTGCAATCGAAATCGACGCCGACGTTGTGCTCAAGGCGACCAAGGTCGATGGCGTTTACACTGCAGACCCATTCAAAGACCCGCATGCCGAGAAGTTCGATCATCTGACTTATGATGAAGTACTGGATCGCAAGCTGGGCGTGATGGATCTGACTGCTATTTGCCTGTGCCGCGACCACAAGATGCCGCTGCGCGTATTCAACATGAACAAGCCCGGCGCCCTGCTGAACATCGTCCATGGCGGCGCTGAAGGCACCCTGATCGAGGAAGGTCAACAATGATCAACGAAATCAAAAAAGACGCTCAAGAGCGCATGCAAAAATCCCTGGACTCCCTGACCCACGCTTTTGGTCAGATTCGTACCGGCAAGGCTCACCCAAGCATTCTGGGTAGCGTGATGGTGCCTTACTACGGCGCGGATACCTCCATCACCCAGGTTGCCAACATCACCGTTAAAGACTCGCGCACCCTGCAAGTCGTTGCGTTCGAGCGCAACATGCTCGCGGCGGTCGACAAGGCAATCCAGAGCGCTGGTCTGAACCTCAACCCGACCAACCTCGGCGAGTTGTTGCTGATCTCCATGCCAGCCCTGACTGAAGAAACCCGCAAGGGCTTCACCAAGCAGGCGCGCAGTGCCGCCGAAGACGCTCGTGTTGCCGTGCGCAACATTCGTCGTGACGCACTGGGCGAGCTGAAGAAGCTGGTCAAGGATAAGGAAATCAGCGAAGACGAAGAGCGTCGTGCTGCTGCCGATATTCAGAAGATCACCGACAAGGCTGAGGCTGATATCGACGCGGCTACCAAGCAAAAAGAAGCGGATCTGATGGCCGTATAAGGGTCGAGTTTTTAATGGACAAGACCAAGCAGACTGCGCCGTCCGCGGTGCCGCGCCATGTCGCGATCATCATGGATGGTAACAATCGCTGGGCGAAAAAACGCTTTATGCCGGGTGTCGCCGGGCATAAAGCGGGTGTGGATGCTGTGCGGGCCGTGATCGAGGTGTGTGCTGAGGCCAAGGTTGAAGTGCTGACCTTGTTCGCGTTCTCCAGTGAAAACTGGCAGCGTCCGGCCGATGAGGTCAGTGCCTTGATGGATCTGTTCTTCAAGGCGTTGCGTCGTGAGGCCAAGCGCCTCAACGACAACAACATCAGCCTGCGTATCATCGGTGACCGCTCGCGCTTCCATCCGGAGCTGCAGGCGGCAATGCGCGAAGCGGAAGCCATGACGGTCGGTGCCAATCGCTTTGTGCTGCAGATCGCTGCCAATTATGGCGGTCAGTGGGATATTGCTCAGGCTGCACAGCGTCTGGCGCGTGAAGTTCAAGCGGGCCATCTGCGCCCCGAAGACATTACGCCGGATCTGTTGCAGACCTGCCTGGCAACAGGCGATCTGCCGTTGCCGGATCTGTGCATCCGCACCGGCGGCGAGCATCGCATCAGCAACTTCCTGCTGTGGCAGCTGGCCTACGCCGAGCTGTATTTCTCCGACCTGTTCTGGCCGGACTTCAAACACGATGCCATGCGCAATGCGCTGGCCGATTTCGCTTCGCGCCAACGTCGTTTCGGTAAAACGAGCGAACAGGTTGAAGCTGGAGCCCGGGTTTAATGCTTAAACAACGAATCATCACTGCACTGATCCTGCTGCCAATCGCCCTGTGTGGGTTTTTCCTGCTCGAGGGCTCCGGTTTTGCGCTGTTCATCGGTCTGGTCGTGAGTCTGGGTGCCTGGGAATGGGCGCGCCTGGCAGGCTTCACAGCACAATCGTTCCGTGTCGGCTTCGCCGCGGTGGTCGCGTTGATGCTGTTCGTCATGTACATCCTGCCTGGCCTCGCTCCCTGGGTTCTCGGTGCTTCCGTGCTGTGGTGGGCGGTGGCGACCTGGCTGGTGCTGACCTACCCGCGCTCCAGCGAGCACTGGTCCAGCGCGGCTACCAAACTGGTGATTGGTTTGTTGATCCTGCTGCCAGCCTGGCAAGGCTTGGTGCAGATCAAACAGTACCCGCTGGGCAACTGGCTGATCATGGCGGTGATGGTGTTGGTGTGGGGTGCTGATATCGGTGCCTATTTCTCGGGCCGGGCTTTTGGCAAGCGCAAGCTGGCGCCGCAGGTCAGTCCGGGTAAAAGCTGGGAAGGTGTGTACGGTGGTCTGGCGCTAAGCCTGGTGATTACCGCAATCGTCGGCCTGGTGCGCGACTGGACCGTAGCCGAATTGCTCAAGGGCTTGATCGGTGCAGCGTTGATCGTGTTCATTTCGGTGGTGGGCGACCTCACTGAGAGCATGTTCAAGCGTCAGTCCGGCATCAAGGACAGCAGCAATCTCCTGCCCGGCCATGGCGGCGTTCTGGATCGCATCGACAGTTTGACTGCAGCCATTCCGGTGTTTGCCGTGCTGCTCTGGATGGCTGCGCCGTGAGTCGTCCCCAGCAGATCACTGTTCTAGGGGCTACCGGTTCGATCGGTCTGAGCACCCTCGATGTCATCGCTCGTCATCCCGAGCGTTATCAGGTTTTCGCGCTGACGGGCTTCACTCGGCTGAGTGAGCTGTTCGCCCTGTGTGTGCGTCATGTGCCGCAGTTTGCGGTGGTGCCGCAGGTCGAAGCCGCTCGTAGCTTGCAGGATGATTTACGTGCTGCCGGGCTGCCGACCCGCGTTCTGGTAGGGGGGGAGGGCTTGTGTCAGGTCGCTTCCGCGCCGGAAGTCGACGCGGTGATGGCGGCGATTGTCGGGGCGGCGGGTCTGCGTCCTACGCTGGCCGCGGTCGAGGCAGGCAAGAAGATTCTTCTGGCCAATAAAGAGGCGCTGGTGATGTCCGGCGCCTTGTTCATGCAGGCCGTGCGCAAGAGCGGCTCTGTACTGCTGCCGATCGACAGTGAACACAATGCGATTTTTCAGTGCATGCCGCAGGATTTTGCCCGTGGGCTGAATTCGGTAGGTGTGCGTCGGATTTTACTGACAGCCTCCGGCGGCCCCTTCCGGCAGACGCCGATGGCCGAGCTGGCGCATGTTTCACCTGATCAGGCCTGCGCGCATCCGAACTGGTCCATGGGGCGCAAAATCTCCGTGGATTCGGCGAGCATGATGAACAAGGGGCTCGAGCTGATTGAAGCCTGCTGGCTGTTCGATGCCAAGCCTTCGCAGGTTGAGGTGGTGATCCATCCGCAAAGCGTGATCCATTCGCTGGTTGATTACGTGGATGGTTCGGTGTTGGCGCAGTTGGGCAACCCCGATATGCGCACGCCGATCGCCAATGCCTTGGCGTGGCCGGAGCGCATCGACTCTGGCGTCGCACCGCTGGACCTGTTTGCGATTGCGCGTCTGGATTTCGAGGCGCCCGATGAACAACGCTTCCCTTGTCTGCGCCTGGCGCGGCAAGCTGCTGAAGCGGGCGACAGCGCCCCGGCGATGTTGAATGCGGCCAACGAAGTCGCCGTCGCAGCGTTTCTCGATGGACGGGTCCGCTATCTGGAAATCGCGAGTATCATCGAAGAGGTTCTGGATCGTGAGCCGGTGGTCACGCTGGATGATCTCGATGCGGTGTTCACGGCGGATGCAAAGGCTCGCATTCTGGCTGAGCAGTGGCTGAGCCGGCACGGTCGATAGGTTTTGCAACACAATGGCTACACGCGGCACTGAACGGGATTGCGGAGAAAGTAGATGAGCGCGCTCTATATGATTGCCGGCACCCTGATCGCTTTGGGTGTGCTGGTCACCTTTCACGAATTCGGCCACTTCTGGGTCGCGCGTCGCTGTGGCGTCAAGGTTCTGCGTTTCTCCGTAGGCTTCGGCATGCCGCTGTTGCGCTGGCACGACAAGCAAGGCACCGAGTTCGTGGTTGCTGCGATCCCGTTGGGTGGCTACGTCAAAATGCTCGATGAGCGCGAAGGCGAAGTACCGGTCGCTCAGCTTGATCAGTCGTTCAATCGCAAATCCGTGCGTCAGCGTATCGCTATCGTGGCCGCCGGTCCTATCGCCAACTTTCTTTTGGCCCTGGTGTTCTTCTGGGTGTTGGCAATGCTCGGCAGCGAGCAGATACGCCCGGTCATCGGCGCAGTCGAATCCGGCAGTATCGCCGCCAAGGCCGGTTTGACTTCAGGTCAGGAAATCGTCGCTATCGATGGTGAGCCGACGTCGGGTTGGGCGGCCGTCAATTTGCAGTTGGTGCGTCGACTTGGTGAAAGCGGCTCCTTGCAGTTGATGGTGCGCGAGCAAGGCTCGACCGCTGACTCTGCACGCGAACTGGCTCTGGACCACTGGCTTAAAGGCGCTGATGAGCCGGATCCGATTCGTTCGCTGGGCATTCGTCCGTGGCGCCCGGCGTTGCCACCAGTGCTTGCCGAGCTTGATCCAAAAGGTCCGGCCCAGGCCGCCGGCCTGAAAACCGGTGATCGTCTGCTGTCGCTTGACGGTCAGGCACTTAATGATTGGCAACAAGTTGTTGATACCGTTCGTACGCGTCCTGATACCAAAATCATGCTGCGCGTCGAGCGCGACAGTGCTCAAATCGACGTTCCGGTCACGTTGGCCGCACGCGGTGAAAGTAAATCGCCAAGCGGTTATCTGGGCGCTGGGGTGAAAGCTGTCGACTGGCCACCGGAGATGATCCGCGAAGTCAGTTATGGGCCATTGGCCGCGATTGGCGAGGGTGCCCGACGCACTTGGACCATGAGCATTCTGACGCTGGATTCACTGAAGAAAATGCTGTTCGGCGAGCTCTCGGTAAAAAACTTGAGTGGACCGATAACCATTGCTAAAGTGGCGGGCGCTTCTGCCCAGTCGGGCGTCGCTGATTTCCTGAATTTCCTTGCTTATCTGAGTATTAGCCTGGGCGTTCTGAATTTGCTGCCCATTCCTGTACTGGATGGGGGGCATTTGTTGTTTTATCTGATCGAGTGGGCGCGTGGTCGTCCCTTGTCGGATCGGGTGCAAGGTTGGGGGATACAGATCGGTATCAGTTTGGTGGTCGGGGTGATGTTGCTTGCTCTGGTCAACGATCTGGGTCGACTGTAACGCTTCGCTGAATTGCGAATCTGCCGCATTTTGCGGCAGTTTGTTTATTGCCAGTTGGAATAAGAAAGGACTTCATGAAACGTCTGCTGCTAACTGCGGTTCTCACCGTATTGATGATCGCCGAAGTTCACGCCGAGTCCTTCACTATCTCTGATATTCGCGTCAATGGCCTCCAGCGGGTCTCCGCGGGTAGTGTCTTTGGTGCCTTGCCGTTGAACGTCGGCGAGCAGGCGGATGATCGTCGCCTGGTGGAATCCACTCGTGCGTTGTTCAAAACCGGTTTCTTTCAAGATATCCAGCTGGGCCGCGAAGGCAACGTTCTGGTAATCACGGTTGTCGAGCGTCCATCCGTCGCCAGTATCGAGATCGAAGGTAACAAGGCGATCTCCACTGAAGACCTGATGAAGGGCCTCAAGCAATCCGGTCTGGCCGAAGGCGAGATCTTCCAGCGTGCCACCCTCGAAGGCGTGCGTAACGAGCTGCAACGTCAGTACGTCGCGCAAGGCCGCTACTCGGCTACCGTCGATACCGAAGTGGTCTCGCAGCCGCGCAACCGTGTTGGTCTGAAAGTGAAGATCAACGAAGGTACTGTCGCGGCCATTCAGCACATCAACGTGGTGGGCAACACGGTTTTCCCAGAGGAAGACCTGACCGACCTGTTCGAACTGAAAACCACCAACTGGCTGTCGTTCTTCAAGAACGATGACAAGTACGCTCGTGAAAAACTGTCCGGTGACCTGGAACGTCTGCGTTCCTACTACCTGGACCGTGGCTACATCAACATGGACATCGCTTCGACCCAAGTGTCCATCACCCCGGACAAGAAGCACGTCTACATCACGGTCAACGTGACCGAAGGTGAGAAGTACACCGTTCGTGACGTCAAGCTCAGCGGTGACCTGAAAGTCCCTGAAGATCAGGTCAAATCCTTGCTGCTGGTACAGAAGGGTCAGGTGTTCTCGCGCAAGCTGATGACCACCACATCCGAACTGATCACCCGTCGTCTGGGTAACGAGGGTTACACCTTCGCCAACGTGAACGGCGTGCCTCAGCCGCACGATGATGACCACACCGTGGACATCCTGTTTGCTGTCGATCCAGGCAAGCGCGCTTACGTCAACCGCATCAACTTCCGTGGCAACACCAAGTCCGAAGACGAAGTGCTGCGTCGTGAAATGCGTCAGATGGAAGGGGGCTGGGCTTCGACTTACCTGATCGACCAATCCAAGACACGTCTTGAGCGTCTGGGCTTCTTCAAGGAAGTCAACGTCGAAACCCCGGCCGTGCCAGGTGTCGACGACCAGGTTGACGTGAACTACGCGGTAGAAGAACAGGCCTCCGGTTCGATCACTGCCAGCGTCGGTTTCGCCCAGAGCGCCGGTCTGATCCTCGGTGGTTCGATCACCCAGAACAACTTCCTCGGTACCGGTAACCGCGTCAGCGTCGGTCTGACCCGCAGCGAATACCAGAGCCGCTACAACTTCGGTTACGTTGACCCGTACTGGACCGCCGATGGCGTGAGCCTGGGTTACAACGCGTTCTATCGCACCACTGACTACAAAGACCTCGACGTCGACGTAGCAAGCTATGCGGTAGACAGCCTGGGTGCCGGTGTGAACGTCGGTTACCCGATCAGCGAGACTTCGCGTCTGACCTTTGGTCTGTCCGTTCAACAGGACGAGATCAAGACCGGGACCTACACCGTTGACGAGATTTTCGACTTCGTTAACAAGGAAGGCGACAAGTACCTGAACTTCAAGGCCTCGGCTGGCTGGTCGGAATCGACCCTGAACAAAGGTGTTCTGCCGACCCGTGGTCGTTCGCAGAGCCTGACGCTGGAATCGACTATTCCAGGCAGTGACCTGTCGTTCTACAAACTTGATTACCGTGGTCAGCTGTTCCAGCCGATCACCGAGAACTACACCCTGCGTCTGCACACCGAGCTGGGTTATGGCGACGGCTACGGCGGAACTGACGGCTTGCCGTTCTATGAAAACTACTATGCTGGTGGTTTCAACTCGGTTCGTGGCTTCAAGGACAGTACACTTGGCCCGCGCAGTACGCCGAGCCGGGGTAACAACCCGGGTACGCTGGCTGACCCGGACCAGGATCCACTGCCGTTCGGTGGTAACGTCCTGATCCAGGGTGGCGTCGAGGTTCTGTTCCCGCTGCCATTCGTCAAGGATCAACGCTCCCTGCGTACTTCGGTATTCTGGGATGTGGGTAACGTATTTGACTCGCAGTGCAAGGACACTACCAATGCGAATGGCTCGACGTCGAACACCAAGTGCAACGACATCAGCCTGAGCAACATGGCCAGTTCCGTGGGTGTGGGTGTGACCTGGGTCACCGCACTGGGTCCTCTGAGCTTCGCGTTGGCCATGCCGATCAAGAAGCCGGATGAGGCTGAAACTCAAGTGTTCCAATTCTCCCTCGGTCAGACCTTCTAAGCGTCTGACCCAAGATAACGACAATGGATTTTGTAGGAGTGCATCGTGCGTAAGTTGACTCAATTGGTTCTCCTGGCCTCCTTGATGGTGGCAGGCCCGGCATTTGCCGACATGAAAATCGCTGTTCTGAACTATCAGATGGCTTTGCTCGAATCCGACGCCGCGAAGAAGTACGCCGTGGATGCCGAGAAGAAATTCGGACCGCAGCTGAGCAAGCTGAAGACCCTGGAAAGCAGCGCCAAGGGCATTCAGGATCGTCTGATGGCCGGTGGCGACAAGATGCAGCAGGGCGAGCGTGAGCGTCTGGAGCTTGAATTCAAGCAAAAGGCCCGTGACTTCCAGTTCCAGTCCAAGGAGCTGAACGAAGCCAAAGCCGTTGCTGACCGCGAAATGCTCAAGCAACTGAAGCCGAAACTGGATAGCGCAGTGGAAGAAGTCATCAAGAAAGGTGGTTTTGACCTGGTGTTCGAGCGTGGCGCAGTGATTGATGTCAAACCTCAGTACGACATCACGCGCCAGGTTATCGAGCGCATGAATCAGCTGAAGTAACCCATGACCGCGACTATCAAACTCGGCCAGTTGGCCGAGTTCCTCGGCGCCACCCTGCGTGGCGACCCGGAGAAGCAAATTACTGGGCTGGCCACTTTGCAAGAGGCTGGCCCAGCTCAGTTGAGCTTTCTGGCAAATCCCCAATACCGCAAATTCCTCGTCGGCTCGCAGGCAGCAGCACTGCTGCTCAAAGAAGCCGATGCCGAGGGTTTTGCCGGTAATGTGTTGGTTGTGCCTGATCCTTATCTGGCGTACGCGCGTATCTCGCATTTGTTCGATCCGAAACCAAAAGCTGCGGCGGGTATCCACCCGTCGGCAGTGATTGCGGACGACGCTGTGGTTGATCCAACCGCCAGCATCGGCCCCTTCGTGGTGATCGAAACTGGCGTGCGAATCGGTGCGCACGTGACGCTGGGCGCGCATTGCGTTGTCGGCGCCCGCAGCGAAATCGGTGAAGGCGGCTGGCTCGCTCCACGCGTCACGCTGTATCACGATGTTCGCATCGGCAAGCGAGTGGTGATTCAGTCCGGTGCCGTGCTCGGTGGCGAAGGCTTCGGCTTTGCCAACGAAAAAGGCATCTGGCAGAAAATCGCCCAGATCGGTGGCGTAACCATCGGCGACGATGTGGAGATTGGCGTGAACACTGCCATCGACCGTGGTGCGTTGGCCGATACCGTGATTGGTAATGGTGTGAAACTCGACAACCAGATCCAGATTGCCCACAACGTCCAGGTTGGTGACCACACCGCCATGGCCGCGTGCGTAGGTATCTCCGGCAGCACGAAGATCGGCAAGCATTGCATGCTGGCCGGTGGCGTTGGTCTGGTCGGTCATATCGATATTTGCGACAACGTTTTCCTGACCGGGATGACCATGGTGACTCACTCGATTACCGAGCCGGGCGCCTATTCTTCCGGTACAGCCATGCAACCGGCTGCCGAATGGCGCAAAAGCGCGGCCCGCATTCGTCAGCTCGATGACATCGCGCGACGTTTGAAACAGCTGGAAAAGCGCGTCGGGGAAGTGACCCCTGACGGCAATGCTTCATCAGATGGCTGATACCATTTCCATATCAAGTGTGCACAGCCTCTAGACTGCCTCCTTGATTTGCTAGAGGAGTGCGCGTCAGTCGCGCTCCCAATCTTTACATAGGCTTCCCCCCGAAATGATGGACATCAACGAGATTCGCGAATACCTGCCTCACCGCTACCCGTTCCTGCTGGTGGACCGGGTGGTGGAACTGGACACTGAAGGCAAGCGCATTCGCGCCTACAAGAATGTCAGCATCAACGAACCGTTCTTCAATGGTCACTTCCCTGCGCATCCAATCATGCCGGGCGTGCTGATCATCGAAGCGATGGCTCAGGCTGCCGGGATCCTCGGTTTCAAAATGCTTGATGTGAAGCCTGCCGACGGCACGCTTTACTACTTCGTTGGTTCCGACAAGCTGCGCTTCCGTCAGCCAGTGCTGCCGGGCGATCAGTTGATCCTCGAAGCCAAGTTCATCAGCTGCAAGCGCCAGATCTGGAAATTCGAATGCCAGGCTTCGGTCGACGGCAAGCCAGTCTGCTCCGCTGAAATCATCTGTGCGGAACGCAAGCTATGAGTTTGATTGACCCTCGCGCAATCATCGATCCGTCGGCCGTTCTGGCTGACGGCGTCGAGGTCGGCCCGTGGTCGATCATCGGCGCAGGTGTGGAAATCGGCGAGGGTACCGTGATCGGGCCGCATGTAGTCCTCAAAGGCCCGACCCGTATCGGCAAGCACAATCGCATCTACCAGTTTTCCTCGGTAGGCGAAGACACGCCCGATCTGAAATACAAAGGTGAAGAAACCCGCCTGGTCATCGGTGACCATAACGTCATCCGTGAAGGCGTGACCATTCACCGTGGCACCGTGCAGGACCGTTCGGAAACCACGCTGGGCGATCACAACCTGATCATGGCTTACGCCCACATCGGTCACGACAGTGTCATTGGCAACAACTGCATTCTGGTCAACAACACCGCGTTGGCCGGTCATGTACACGTTGATGACTGGGCGATCCTTTCCGGTTTTACCTTGGTGCACCAGTATTGCCACATCGGCGCCCACAGCTTTTCCGGTATGGGCACCGCGATCGGCAAGGACGTTCCGGCGTTCGTGACCGTGTTCGGCAACCCGGCCGAAGCGCGCAGCATGAACTTCGAAGGCATGCGCCGTCGCGGTTTCAGCGAAGACGCCATTCACACACTGCGTCGCGCCTACAAAACCGTGTATCGCCAAGGGCTGACGGTCGAGCAGGCACTGGCTGAACTGGTTGAACCTGCCGCTCAGTTCCCGGAAGTTGCGCTATTCCGCGACTCCATCCAGTCGTCGACTCGCGGCATTACCCGCTGATCATGGCCAGTCTGCGTATTGCGCTGGTGGCGGGTGAAGCTTCCGGTGACATTCTTGGCGCCGGCCTCATGCGCGCCCTCAAGGCGCAGCATCCGGCGGTCGAGTTCATCGGCGTCGGTGGCCCGTTGATGCAAGCTGAAGGCCTGACGTCCTACTTTCCCATGGAGCGCTTGTCGGTCATGGGCCTGGTAGAAGTGCTAGGTCGTCTGCGCGAGCTGCTCAAGCGCCGCAAAGACCTGATCGCCACCCTGATCGCCGAGAAGCCGGACGTGTTCATCGGCATCGATGCTCCGGACTTCAACCTCAACATCGAACTCAAGCTGCGTCAGGCCGGAATCAAGACCGTGCATTACGTCAGCCCGTCGGTGTGGGCGTGGCGGCAGAAGCGCGTGCTGAAGATCCGCGAAGGTTGCGATCTGATGCTGACGCTGTTGCCATTCGAAGCCAGATTTTACGAAGAGAAAGGTGTGCCGGTACGGTTCGTCGGCCACACCCTGGCCGATACCATTCCACTGGAAGCTGATCGCGCCGCAGCACGCGCTGAGCTGGGCTTGCCCGACGGTCCGCTGGTGGCGTTGATGCCGGGCAGCCGTGGTGGTGAAGTGTCCCGACTGGGTGCGCTATTCCTCGATACCGCCGAGCGTTTGCGCGCCATGCGCCCGGGTCTGCGTTTCGTCATCCCGTGCGCCAACCCGGAGCGCCGCGCGCAACTCGAAGAGCTGCTTGCCGGTCGCGACCTGCCGGTGACCCTGCTTGACGGTAAGTCGCATCTGGCGCTGGCCGCGTGCAACGCCGTGCTGATCGCCTCCGGCACCGCCACCCTCGAAGCGCTGCTGTACAAGCGGCCGATGGTGGTGGCTTATCGCTTGGCGCCGCTGACGTTCTGGATCCTCAAGCGCATGGTCAAGAGCCCTTATGTGTCCTTGCCGAACCTGCTGGCCCAGCGCCTG
This sequence comes from Pseudomonas sp. WC2, assembly GCF_050586545.1. NCBI lineage: Bacteria > Pseudomonadati > Pseudomonadota > Gammaproteobacteria > Pseudomonadales > Pseudomonadaceae > Pseudomonas > Pseudomonas sp. WC2. Next base: position 73,670 of record NZ_JBOBDR010000005.1, read on the forward strand.
CTGGTCCCGGAATTGTTGCAGGATGATGCGACGGTCGAAGCACTGGCGCAGACCCTGTCGCCGCTGATCGAAGGTGGCGAAGAACAGACTCGCGGTTTCGACGAGATCCATCGCACGCTGCGGCTGGATGCCTCCAATCAGGCGGCGGATGCCGTCCTCAACCTGATCGGTCAGAATCGATGAGCAAGACAAGCATGCAGATGGGCCTGGATTTCACCCTGGTCGCCGAAGTAGAAGAACTGGTGGCTGGCGTCGATGAAGTTGGTCGCGGCCCTTTGTGCGGTGCAGTGGTGACGGCGGCGGTAATCCTCGATCCGAACCGGCCGATCCTCGGTCTGAACGATTCGAAGAAGCTCACCGAAGCCAGGCGCGAAAAGCTCTACGACGAAATCATCGAGAAGTCCCTGAGCTGGTGCATCGCCCGCGCCGAGGTCGAAGAAATCGACGAGCTGAACATCCTTCACGCAACCATGCTGGCCATGCAGCGCGCAGTGGCCGGGCTGCACATTCAGCCGAAACTGGCGATGATCGACGGCAACCGCTGCCCGCACTTGCCAATGCGCGCCGAAGCCGTAGTGCAGGGTGACGGGAAGGTGCCAGCGATTGCTGCAGCGTCGATTCTGGCCAAGGTCAGCCGCGACCGCGAAATGGCTGCGTTTGAATTGATCTACCCGGGTTACGGCATCGGCGGCCATAAAGGCTACCCGACGCCCGTTCATCTGGAAGCGTTGGTGCGGCTTGGCCCGACGCCGATTCACCGGCGCTCTTTCGCCCCGGTGCGTCTGGCTTATGAAGCGTTGGAAGGCCTGACGCAGGTTTAGTCGCGAGGCTGATGTTTTGTTCGAGGCCCGGTACAATCCGGGCCTTGTTGTCTCTATGTAACTGGACAGGATCACTATGCCGGCTTCATTCGTTCATCTACGCCTGCACACTGAATACTCCCTGGTCGACGGGCTGGTGCGGATCAAGCCGCTGGTCAAGGCGCTGACCGCCATGAACATGCCGGCGGTCGCGGTCACCGACCAGAACAACATGTGTTCCCTGGTCAAATTCTATAAAAACACCATGGGCGCCGGCATCAAGCCGATCTGCGGCGCCGACCTGTGGCTGTCGAACAAAGACCCGGACGCACCGCTGAGCCGACTGAGCCTGTTGGTGATGAACGCCAAGGGCTATCGCAATCTCACCGAGTTGATCTCGCGCGGCTTCATCGAAGGCCAGCGCAACGGCATGATCATTGTCGAGCGCCAGTGGGTCGCTGAAGCCAACGAAGGCCTGATCATGCTGTCCGCCGCCAAAGAAGGCGAAATCGGCATGGCCATGATCGGCGGCAACCCGGCCGAAGCCGAAACCTTGGCGCGCGAATGGATGTCGGTATTCCCGGATCGTTTCTATCTGGAAATCCAGCGCACCAACCGTCCCAATGACGAAGAACAACTGCACGGCGCCGTCGCCCTCGCCGATAAACTGGGCGCGCCGCTGGTGGCGACCAACGATGTGCGCTTCATCAAGCAGGAAGACTTCGCCGCCCACGAAACCCGCGTATGCATCGGCGAGGGCCGCGCCCTCGACGATCCGCGCCGTTCGAAGAATTACAGCGATCAGCAATACCTGAAAAGCGCCGAGGAAATGCTCGAGCTGTTCAGCGACATTCCTGACGCGATTGAAAACACCGTCGAGATCGCCAAGCGCTGCAACATCGAAGTCAAACTCGGCACTCACTTCCTGCCTAACTTCCCGATCCCCGATGGCATGACCATCGACGAATATTTCCGCAAAGTCTCCTTCGACGGTCTCGAAGAGCGCCTGGCGGTCCTGCTGCCCAAGGACACCACCGAGGACTACGAAGCCAAGCGTCAGGTCTACGTCGACCGGCTGAATTTCGAGCTGGATATCATCATCCAGATGGGCTTCCCCGGTTACTTCCTGATCGTTATGGACTTTATCCAGTGGGCCAAGAGCAACGGCGTGCCGGTAGGTCCGGGCCGTGGATCGGGTGCCGGTTCGCTGGTCGCCTACGTGCAGAAGATCACCGACCTCGACCCGCTGGAATACGATCTGCTTTTCGAACGTTTCCTTAACCCGGAACGGGTATCGATGCCCGACTTCGACGTCGACTTCTGCATGGACGGTCGTGACCGCGTGATCGACTACGTGGCCGAGAAGTACGGTCGCAACGCGGTCAGCCAGATCATCACCTTCGGTTCCATGGCGGCAAAAGCTGTGGTGCGTGACGTGGCGCGGGTACAGGGCAAGTCCTACGGCCTGGCGGATCGTCTGTCGAAGATGATTCCGTTTGAAGTCGGCATGACCCTGGAAAAAGCCTACGAGCAGGAAGAGATCCTGCGTGACTTCATCAAGGTTGATGAAGAGGCGGCAGAAATCTGGGAGATGGCGCGCAAGCTCGAAGGCGTTGTGCGTAACGTCGGTAAACACGCCGGTGGTGTCGTTATCGCGCCGACCAAGCTGACTGACTTCTCGCCGATTTATTGCGACGAGGCCGGTGACGGTCTGGTAACCCAGTTCGACAAAGACGACGTTGAAGCGGCCGGTCTGGTGAAGTTCGACTTCCTCGGTCTGCGCACGCTGACGGTTATCGACTGGGCACTGAAGACCATCAACCGCGACCGGGCCAAGGTCGACGCTCCGCCGTTGGACATTGCGTTCATCCCGCTCGACGACAAACCGACTTACACGCTGTTGCAAAAAGCTGAAACCACTGCGGTGTTCCAGCTTGAATCCCGAGGCATGAAAGAGCTGATCAAAAAGCTCAAGCCCGACTGCCTGGAAGACCTGATCGCACTGGTGGCCCTGTTCCGTCCGGGCCCGCTGCAGTCCGGCATGGTGGACGACTTTATCAACCGTAAGCACGGTCGCGCCGAGCTGGCGTATCCGCACTCGGATTACCAATACGAAGGCCTCAAGCCGGTGTTGGCGCCGACTTACGGCATCATCCTGTATCAGGAACAGGTGATGCAGATTGCCCAGGTCATGGCCGGTTACACCCTCGGCGGTGCGGACATGCTCCGTCGCGCCATGGGTAAGAAAAAACCCGAAGAAATGGCCAAGCAGCGCGGCGGTTTCATTGAAGGTTGCAAGACCAACAATATTGACGCTGATCTCGCGGGCAACATTTTCGACCTGGTGGAAAAATTCGCCGGTTACGGTTTCAACAAGTCTCACTCTGCCGCTTATGGTCTGGTTTCCTATCAGACCGCCTGGCTGAAAACCCACTACCCGGCGCCGTTCATGGCTGCGGTACTGTCGGCGGATATGCACAACACCGACAAGGTCGTGACCTTGATCGAAGAAATTCGCACCATGAAGCTGCGTCTCGACGCGCCGGATGTGAATACTTCGGAGTTCAAGTTCACGGTGAACGATGAGGGCCGGATCATTTATGGCCTCGGCGCGATCAAAGGCGTAGGCGAGGGGCCGGTTGAGGCGATCACTGAGGCGCGTTTGGCGGGGCCATTCAAGGACCTGTTCGATTTCTGCGCCCGGGTCGACCTCAAGCGCATCAACAAACGCACGCTCGACGGCTTGATTCGCAGCGGCGCTCTGGATCGCCTTGGCCCGTACTTCCACGATGAGCAAAAAGCCTATCAAGCCAACATCGACCGCAACCGCGCGGTGCTGCTGACGGCCATGGAAGAGGCGATCAAGGCCGCCGAACAAACTGCACGCACTCAGGACAGCGGGCACTCGGACCTGTTCGGTGGACTGTTCGTCGAAGAAGACGCTGACGTTTACGCCAACCATCGCAAGGCCAAGGAGTTGACGCTCAAGGAGCGGCTCAAAGGGGAGAAAGACACCTTGGGCTTGTACCTGACCGGTCACCCGATTGATGAATACGAAGGTGAAATCCGTCGTTTCGCCCGCCAGCGCATCATTGATCTGAAACCGGCGCGTGATACCCAGACCGTCGCGGGCATGATCATTGCGCTGCGGGTCATGAAGAACAAGAAGGGCGACAAGATGGGGTTCATTACCCTGGATGACCGCTCTGGACGCATCGAGGCCTCGCTGTTTTCCGAGTCGTTCCATGCGGCGCAGTCGTTGTTGCAGACTGACGCGATGGTGGTCGTCGAAGGCGAGGTCAGCAATGACGACTTCTCCGGGGGCCTGAAGCTGCGGGTCAAGCGCGTGATGAGCATGGAGGATGCGCGCACCAACCTCGCCGAAAGTCTGCGCCTGAAGCTGCAGACCCAGGACCTGAAAGGCGATCAGCTACGCTGGTTGGGCGATCTGCTCAAGCGTCATCGCGGCGCGTGCCCGATCACCATGGAGTACACCAGCCCGGATGCGAAGACCTTGTTGCAGTTCGGCGAGACGTGGCGAATCGACCCGGCGGATGCCTTGATTCAGGCTCTGCGTGACCAGTTCGGGCGAGACAACGTCTTCCTCCAATACCGTTGACCGGCGAGTGCCATCATGGCGCTTGCCCGCAACCTGAATTTTTAATCTCGACCTCAGCGCGCCTCTCCCTTAAGGTAGGGCGCGAATAGACAACCGGCCGGCCCAAGCTCATTTGGGACACGACCCAAGACGGACGCCTATGAACCCGAATTTTCTAGATTTCGAACAGCCGATCGCCGACCTGCAAGCCAAGATCGAAGAGTTGCGCTTGGTCGGTAATGACAATTCGCTGAATATCGGCGATGAGATCTCCCGCCTGCAGGACAAGAGCAAAACGCTGACCGAAGACATCTTCGGCAAGCTGACCAGCTGGCAGATCGCACGCCTGGCGCGTCACCCGAAACGCCCGTACACCCTGGATTACATCGAGCACATCTTCACCGAGTTCGACGAACTGCACGGCGACCGTCACTTCTCTGACGACGCAGCAATCGTTGGCGGTATCGCCCGTCTGGAAGACCAGCCGGTGATGATCATCGGTCACCAGAAGGGCCGTGAAGTCCGCGAGAAGGTACGCCGCAACTTCGGCATGCCGCGCCCGGAAGGCTACCGCAAGGCTTGCCGTCTGATGGAAATGGCCGAGCGTTTCAAAATGCCGATCCTGACCTTCATCGACACCCCGGGTGCTTACCCAGGCATCGACGCTGAAGAGCGCAACCAGAGCGAAGCGATCGCCTGGAACCTGCGTGTGATGGCGCGTCTGAAGACCCCGATCATCGCCACTGTTATCGGTGAAGGTGGTTCCGGCGGTGCATTGGCTATTGGCGTCTGCGATCAACTGAACATGCTGCAATATTCGACCTACGCGGTGATCTCGCCGGAAGGTTGCGCTTCGATTCTGTGGAAAACCGCCGAAAAAGCGCCGGATGCAGCAGAAGCGATGGGCATCACCGCCGAGCGTCTGAAAGGCCTGGGCATCGTCGACAAGGTGATTGGCGAGCCTTTGGGCGGCGCTCACCGTGATCCGGCTGCCGCCGCTGCATCGATCCGTGCCGAGCTGAGCTCGCAACTGGCGATGCTGAAGAAGTTCGATAACGAAGCGTTGTTGAAGCGTCGTTATGATCGACTGATGAGCTACGGTCTCTAAGTCGAGCGCAATACCCATGTGGGAGCGAGCCTGCTCGCGAAAGCGGTATAACAGTCGACAAATGTGTTGAATGTTAAACCGTCTTCGCGAGCAGGCTCGCTCCCACATTTGTTTGGGGCAGAGAAAAAGATATGGGCCAGTCCATGATTGATTTGCCTTCCCGGCTTCTACTGAACCTTGAGCCATGGCGCAATGCTGCTCATTGGCGGATCGCGTTTTCTGGTGGTCTCGATTCCACCGTGCTGCTGCATCTTCTTGCCCATCTCGCAAAAACCGAACCTCTTCCTCCGTTAAGCGCAGTTCACATCCATCACGGCCTTCAGGCGGTGGCTGATGCCTGGCCGCAGCATTGCCAGTCGGTCTGCGATGGGCTGGGCGTGCCGCTGTTGATCGAGCGCGTGGCCGTTCGGCCGGGCGCGAGTCTGGAGCGGGCGGCGCGGGATGCGCGGTATGCGGTGTTCAGTTCGCTGACCCAGGCCAATGACGTCTTGCTGACGGGCCAGCATCGGGATGATCAAGCCGAAACCCTGCTGTTCCGGTTGTTGCGTGGCGCCGGTGCGCGCGGATTGTCCGGGATGCCGGCGCAGCGGCCAGTGGGGCAGGGCGCGCTGATTCGCCCAATGCTCGACGCCTCTCGAGCCGAGCTGGAAGCTTATGCGCAAGCCCATCAATTGCGCTGGATCGAAGACCCGTCGAATCAGGATCGGCAGTTCTCGCGCAATTATCTGCGCCATCAAGTCGTGCCGGTGCTGACCGAGCGCTGGCCGCAAGCACAGGTGAGTCTCGCCCGCAGCGCCGCGCATCTGCGTGAAGCCCAAGGTTTGCTAGATGAGCTGGCGCAGATTGATCTGGCACAGGCGAGCACATCTCATGATTTCCAATGGCTGGGATTGCCGTCGCTGGAACTGGCGCCGCTGACCGAGCTGTCTGCCGCGCGTCAACGCAACGCGATCAGTCATTGGCTCGAACCTTTCACGCGTCTGCCTGACACCGACCACTGGTCGGGTTGGACTGATCTCCGCGCAGCCAGTCAGGATGCCTCGCCCATCTGGCGTCTGGCCGATGGCGAGTTGCACCGCAGCGCCGGTCGGGTCTGGTGGCTTAGCGGTCGGTGGCTGCGCACGCCAGTGATCGGTTGCGAGTGGCAGACCCCATCTTCAGCGCTACGCTTGGCCGATAACGGTCGTGTCATGCTCAGCGGGCAGACGCCCGTCGGACCTTTGCAGATTCGCTACCGGCAGGGCGGCGAAGTCATGCATCTGGCCGATCGCGGTCACCGCGATCTCAAACGCTTGCTCAATGAGCGTGCGGTGCCGGGTTTCGTGCGTGGCAGATTGCCGCTGCTGTTTCGTGGCGAAGAATTGCTTGCGGTGGCGAACCTGGCGGGTCTTGATGGTCCCGAGCATGGCGCCTGGAAATTGCATTGGCAGCCAACGGACGAAGATCAAGGTTTGAGCTGAAAGGAGCATTCCGGTAGACTACGCTCCCTTCTTGATACAACTTCTGTGGATTCGCCTGAATTACAGGAGTTGCCGATTACCAAGCAGTCTTTGCTGGGCGATTCCAAAAAATGTGTAGCGAGCAACGTACCGGTGTTTCATCTGCCGGTCTGTCCCAACGCGGCGGTTTTTTTGAAAGGTGCACTGTGATTAATGCAGGTGATCGGGGGCTTCGGCCTTCCTTCGCTTTCCCCGGCGGCTCGTACCGCTTTAACGCAGACTTCTAGGGTTTTTCATGACGCGCTACATATTCGTCACGGGCGGTGTTGTTTCTTCATTGGGGAAAGGCATTGCATCGGCTTCATTGGCGGCCATCCTGGAGGCGCGGGGACTTAAGGTCACCATGCTGAAGCTGGATCCGTACATCAACGTCGATCCGGGCACGATGAGCCCGTTCCAGCACGGTGAAGTGTTCGTCACCCACGACGGCGCCGAGACCGACCTGGACCTGGGCCACTACGAGCGGTTCATCCGCACGACCATGACCCAGAACAACAACTTCACCACTGGCCGTGTCTACGAGCACGTGCTGCGCAAAGAGCGCCGTGGTGACTACCTGGGTGCAACCATCCAGGTGATCCCGCACATCACCGACGAAATCAAGCGCCGCATCATCAAGGGTGCCGGTGACGCTGACGTGGCAATGGTCGAAATCGGTGGCACCGTCGGTGACATCGAGTCGCAACCGTTCCTTGAGGCGATCCGCCAGCTGCGTTTCGAAGTCGGCGCCAAGCGCGCGATGCTGATGCACCTGACGCTGGTTCCGTACATCGCCACTGCCGGCGAGACCAAGACCAAGCCAACTCAGCACTCGGTAAAAGAATTGCGTTCGATCGGCCTACAGCCAGACGTGCTGGTATGCCGTTCCGATCACCCGATCGACATTTCGTCGCGTCGCAAGATCGCTCAGTTCACCAACGTTGAAGAACGTGCGGTCATCGCACTGGAAGACGCCGACACCATCTACAAGATCCCGGGCATCCTGCACTCGCAGGGTCTGGATGATTTCGTCGTTGAGCGTTTCGGTCTGCAGTGCGGCAGCGCCGATCTGTCCGAGTGGGAAGCAGTGGTTGACGCCAAGCTGAACCCGGAACATGAAGTGACCATCGCCATGGTCGGCAAGTACATGGAACTGCTGGACGCCTACAAGTCGCTGATCGAAGCGATGAGTCACGCCGGCATCAGCAACCGCACCAAGGTCAACCTGCGTTACATCGATTCCGAAGACATCGAAAATCAGGGCACTGCGCTGCTCGAAGGTGTCGACGCGATCCTCGTACCGGGCGGCTTCGGTCTGCGTGGCGTGGAAGGCAAGATCACTGCCGTTCAATACGCTCGCGAAAACAAGGTTCCGTACCTGGGTATCTGCCTGGGCATGCAAGTGGCGGTCATCGAGTTCGCTCGTAACGTCATGGGCTGGAAAGACGCCAACTCCACCGAGTTCGACCGCGCCAGCGGCCACCCGGTTGTCGGTCTGATCACCGAGTGGGAAGACGCGACCGGTGCCGTTGAAGTGCGTACCGAAACCTCCGATCTGGGCGGCACCATGCGCCTCGGCGCTCAGGACTGCCTGCTCGAAGCCGGCTCCAAAGTGCACGACTGCTACGGTAAGGACGTAATCGTTGAGCGTCACCGTCACCGTTACGAAGTGAACAACAACCTGCTGCCACAGCTGATCGAAGCTGGCCTGAAAATTTCCGGTCGCTCCGCAGACGCGGCACTGGTTGAAGTGGTTGAAGCACCGGATCATCCATGGTTCGTGGCTTGCCAGTTCCACCCTGAGTTCACCTCGACCCCACGCGATGGCCATCCGCTGTTCAGCGGCTTCGTCAAAGCAGCGTTGGCTCAACACCAGAAGAAGGCGTAACCCCGATGGCACAGAAGATCATCCGCGTCGGCGACATCGAAATTGCCAACGACAAACCCATGGTGCTGTTCGGCGGCATGAACGTGCTGGAAAGCCGTGACATGGCCATGCAGGTTTGCGAGGAATATGTGAAGGTCACCGAAAAACTCGGTATCCCTTACGTGTTCAAGGCCAGTTTCGACAAGGCCAACCGTTCTTCTGTGACCTCTTATCGTGGTCCTGGTCTGGAAGAGGGCATGCGCATCTTCCAGGACATCAAACAGGCCTTCGGCGTGCCGATCATCACCGACGTCCACGAGCCGGATCAGGCCGCGGTCGTCGCTGAGGTCTGCGACATCATTCAGCTGCCGGCCTTCCTGTCGCGCCAGACCGATCTGGTCGTCGCGATGGCCAAGACCAATGCAGTGATCAACATCAAGAAAGCCCAGTTCCTCGCACCTCAGGAAATGAAACACATCCTGAACAAGTGCGTGGAAGCGGGTAACGACCAACTGATCCTCTGCGAGCGTGGTTCGAGCTTCGGCTATAACAACCTCGTGGTCGACATGCTCGGCTTCGGCATCATGAAGCAGTTCGAGTACCCGGTTTTCTTCGACGTGACCCATGCGCTGCAAATGCCTGGCGGTCGTGCCGATTCCGCCGGCGGTCGCCGCGCACAGGTTCTGGATCTGGCCAAGGCAGGCATGAGCCAGTCGCTGGCGGGTCTGTTCCTCGAAGCCCACCCGGATCCGGACAATGCCAAATGCGACGGCCCTTGCGCCTTGCGTCTGGACAAACTGGAGCCTTTCCTGGCCCAGCTCAAAGCTCTGGACGAACTGGTGAAGAGTTTTCCGACGGTAGAAACCGCGTAACACTCAATTCTCCGGTAAAGTACCGCACGATTTGTCGCTCATGCCCTCGGGCAGGAGCGTTATCGTCTGCAAGTCTGCCCGCTGCACACCCCTTGCCGACGGTAAAAAGATTTCCTCTAGCTGCGTCGTTTTCGTCAACTTTGGAGTGTTTACAACAATGGCAAAAATCGTCGACATCAAAGGTCGTGAAGTTCTCGACTCCCGTGGCAATCCCACCGTGGAAGCGGACGTGCTTCTCGACAACGGCATCATCGGCAGCGCTTGCGCGCCGTCCGGTGCATCCACTGGCTCGCGTGAAGCGCTCGAGCTGCGTGATGGCGACAAGAGCCGTTACCTGGGCAAGGGCGTGCTCAAAGCGGTAGCCAACATCAACGGTCCGATTCGCGATCTGCTGCTGGGCACCGACCCAAGCGACCAGAAAGCCCTGGATCACGCGATGATCAAGCTCGACGGTACTGAAAACAAAGCGACCCTGGGCGCCAACGCCATCCTCGCCGTCTCCCTGGCTGCGGCCAAGGCTGCTGCACAGGATCAGGATCTGCCGCTGTACGCACACATTGCGAACCTCAACGGCACCCCGGGTGTTTACTCGATGCCGGTGCCGATGATGAACATCATCAACGGTGGCGAGCACGCCGATAACAACGTCGACATCCAGGAATTCATGGTTCAGCCAGTTGGCGCCAAGTCTTTCTCGGAAGGTCTGCGCATGGGCACCGAGATTTTCCATCACTTGAAAGCCGTGTTGAAGGCCCGTGGCCTGAGCACCGCTGTTGGCGACGAAGGTGGTTTCGCACCGAACCTGGCCTCCAACGAAGACGCGCTGAAAGTGATTTCCGAAGCTGTTGCCAACGCCGGTTACAAGCTGGGCACTGACGTGACCCTGGCGCTGGACTGCGCGGCGAGCGAATTCTACGAAGACGGCAAGTACAACCTGTCCGGCGAAGGCCAGGTGTTCACCGCTGAAGGCTTCGCTGACTACCTCAAAGGCCTGACCGAGCGTTATCCGATCATCTCGATCGAAGACGGTCTGGACGAGTCCGATTGGGCTGGCTGGAAGATCCTCACCGACAAGATCGGCGAGAAGGTTCAATTGGTAGGCGACGACCTGTTCGTGACCAACACCAAGATCCTGAAAGAAGGCATCGATAAAAAGATCGCCAACTCGATCCTGATCAAGTTCAACCAGATCGGCACCCTGACCGAAACCCTGGAAGCCATTCAGATGGCCAAGGCTGCCGGTTACACCGCAGTGATCTCGCACCGTTCCGGCGAAACCGAAGATTCGACCATTGCCGACCTGGCCGTGGGCACCTCGGCTGGCCAGATCAAGACCGGTTCGCTGTGCCGTTCAGACCGTGTTTCCAAGTACAACCAACTGCTGCGTATCGAAGAGCAGTTGAATGGCAAGGCCAAGTACAACGGTCGCTCTGAGTTCCGCGGCTAAGTACCAACTGATAAAAGGACACCGGATTGTGTCGAAAAAGTCGTGACAGCGATGGATTTGCCACTAATCTGATGCCTTAACAGCACAAGCCTGGATCTTTCCAGGCTTCGTGCTATCAGATGCTTCAAGTTTTCGCGTGGCTGTCTTTTTTCACTGGATACCTGATATTCGATGCGCAGTCCTTACTGGTTGTTTCTCGTTTTGCTCTTGCTGCTGGCCGGTCTGCAGTACCGCCTGTGGGTGGGCAATGGCAGTCTGGCGCAGGTCGCCGAGCTGAATCAGCAGATTGCTGATCAACATGCCGAGAACGAGGGTTTGCTGGAGCGCAACCGAGTGATGGACGCTGAAGTCAGCGAGTTGAAGAAAGGCATGGAGACCGTTGAAGAGCGGGCTCGTCACGAGCTGGGCATGGTCAAGGACGGCGAAACCCTTTACCAGTTGGCCCAATGATCAATTCCCTTCCGGCCTTCTGGGCCGTGATTCCTGCCGCGGGCGTCGGTGCCCGAATGGCCGCGGACCGTCCCAAGCAATATTTGCAACTGGGCGGGCGCACAATTCTCGAACACAGCCTCGGCTGTTTCCTCGATCACCCGAGCCTAAAAGGGCTGGTGGTCAGTCTTGCTGTTGATGATCCTTATTGGCCGAACCTGGCGTGCGCGGGCGACTCGCGTATTCAGCGGGTTGAAGGTGGGGCCGAGCGTTCCGGCTCGGTGCTCAATGCCTTGCTGCACCTGCATGCGCAGGGTGCCGATGACGAAGATTGGGTGCTGGTGCACGATGCGGCACGGCCGAATCTGAGTCGCGAAGATCTCGACAAATTGCTTGATGAACTGGCGGATGACCCGGTCGGCGGGCTGCTCGCAGTGCCTGCACGCGACACGTTGAAACGCGTCGACAAGCACGGTCGGGTGGTCGAAACCGTCGATCGAAGTGTGATCTGGCAGGCGTATACACCGCAGATGTTTCGCCTCGGTGCGTTGCATCGGGCGTTGGCGGACAGTCTGGTGGCGGATGCTGTGATTACCGATGAGGCATCGGCGATGGAGTGGGCGGGGCTGAAGCCGCGACTAATCGAAGGTCGCGCGGATAACCTCAAGGTGACCCGGCCGGAAGATCTGGAGTGGTTGCGTCAGCGTTGGGCTAACCGCCGCTGATTGCTGGGGGCGCTGTTCAGATTGCCTTCGCGAGCAGGCTCGCTCCCACCTTTGATCTGCTGTGAACACGGATCGAATGTCCACTGAAAATCCCCGGGGGGCTAGCTGTGCTAGCGATAGCGGATTCGCAGTCGACGCAGAACTCAAGTCCGATACTCCGGCCGCTCAGCCAATCCTTCCTTCAGAAAATCCACCAACTTGCGCACCTTCGGCGACAGATGCCGCTGCTGCGGGTACAGCGCCCAGACCGCCGTATTCGGTGGTTGATGCGCTTCCAGCAACGAAATCAGCGCGCCGCTGTGCAAATGCTCCAGCACATAATAGTCCGGCAACTGACACAACCCCACCCCTTGCAGCGCCGCATCGAGCACCGCTTGCCCGCTGTTACAACGCCAGTTTCCCTGCACTCGCTGGGAAAATTCCCGCCCATTCTGCTCAAGCTGCCAGATGTCCGAGCTGCCGATCAGGCAATTGTGCCGGCTCAGTTCCGACAAACTGTGTGGGCGACCGTACCGCTCAACGTAGGAAGGTGATGCGCACAAAAACATGCGCCGCGGCGCCAGCCGTGCGGCGACCAACCGCGAGTCCTGCAAGCGACCCAGGCGAATCGCCAGATCCAGCCCTTCATGCACCAGATCCAATTGGCGATTGCTCAGCTCGATATCGATGCGCAGCTGCGGATACAGCCCCATAAACCGTGTCACAAGCGGCACGATAAAGCGTTCGCCGTAGGCGACAGCGCAGGTCATGCGCAGCATGCCTTTCGGTTCGCTGGTCAGGTCGCCAACCGCGCGCAGTGCTTCCTCGCGACCGTCCTGGAGGCGTTGGCAATGCTGCAAAAAAGTCTGACCGGCCTCGGTCAGCGTCACCCGACGGGTACTGCGATACAGCAGGCGCGTCTGCAAGCGCTCTTCCAGCCGTACGATTTGTCGACTGACGTGTGAGGAAGAAACCCCAAGGCGTTCAGCAGCGGCGGTGAACTGGCTGCATTCGGCAACGGCGACGAACTCGTCGATGCCTTCCCAGCGGTTTTCGGACATCAGGATTATCCCTGTAGGGCAATAATGTTTTGCTTTCGCTCGGATTATTCATCGTAACGCCATGTATTACACTCCTTGTCTGCTTTTTTATTAATGGATTCACTGGAGAGTCAGCATGATCAAGTCGCGCGCCGCCGTTGCCTTCGAGGCGAAGAAACCGCTGGAAATCGTAGAAGTCGATGTCGCCATGCCCAAGGCCGGTGAAGTCCTGCTGCGCGTGGTCGCTTCCGGTGTCTGCCACACCGACGCCTACACCCTGTCCGGTGCAGACCCGGAAGGTATCTTCCCGTCGATCCTCGGTCACGAAGGTGGCGCCATCGTTGAAGCGATTGGCGAGGGCGTAACCTCGGTTGCCGTGGGCGATCACGTCATTCCGCTGTACACCCCGGAATGCGGCCAGTGCAAATTCTGTAAGTCGGGCAAGACCAACCTGTGTCAGGCGATACGCGCGACTCAGGGCAAAGGCCTGATGCCAGACGGCACTTCGCGCTTTTCCTACAAGGGCGAAACGATTTTCCACTACATGGGCACGTCGACATTCTCGGAATACACGGTGCTGCCGGAAATTTCCGTGGCCAAAATTTCCAAAGACGCGCCGCTGGAAAAGGTTTGCCTGCTCGGTTGCGGTGTCACCACCGGTATCGGCGCAGTGCTCAACACCGCCAAGGTAAAACCCGGTGACACCGTGGCCATCTTCGGTCTGGGCGGCATCGGTCTGTCTGCGGTGATCGGCGCGGTTAAAGCCAAGGCTGCGCGCATCATCGCCATCGACATCAACCCGGCGAAATTCGAGATCGCCAAGCAACTTGGTGCAACTGATTGCGTGAACCCGAAAGATTTCGATCGTCCGATTCAGGAAGTGATCGTCGACATGACCGATGGCGGCGTTGACTTCTCCTTCGAATGCATCGGCAATGTGCAACTGATGCGCGCAGCCCTTGAGTGCTGCCACAAAGGTTGGGGTGAATCGGTGATCATCGGTGTTGCCGGTGCTGGCCAGGAAATCGCTACCCGTCCGTTCCAGTTGGTGACCGGTCGCGTCTGGCGCGGTTCGGCGTTCGGCGGTGTTCGTGGCCGTACCGAGTTGCCGAGCTACGTCGACATGGCTCAGAGCGGTGAAATCCCGCTGGATACTTTCATCACCCATACCATGGGCCTGGAAGACATCAACAAAGCGTTCGACCTGATGCACGAAGGCAAGAGCATCCGTACCGTCATTCATTTCTAAAAGCAGCCCCAAGTTACAAGCTTCAAGCTGCAAGCAAAGGCGCTTTTGCCTTTTCTTGTAGCTCGAAGCTTGCCACTTGCAGCTGGGAGAATCCCCATGAGTCTGGAAAACATCTCCTGTCAGAAAAGTTTTGGCGGGTGGCACAAGCGTTATCGCCATCGCTCAGACGTGCTTGGTTGCGACATGGTGTTCGCCGTGTACCTGCCGCCGCAAGCGGAGCAGGGCGGCAAACTGCCGGTGCTGTACTGGCTGTCCGGCCTGACCTGCACCGATGAGAACTTCATGCAGAAGGCCGGCGCGATGCGCATGGCGGCCGAACTGGGTTTGATCATCGTTGCGCCGGACACCAGTCCGCGCGGCCCCGATGTGCCGGGCGATCCGGATGGCGCGTGGGATTTCGGCCTTGGTGCCGGGTTCTATCTGAATGCCACGCAGGAACCGTGGTCGCGGCACTATCGGATGCATGACTACGTCGTGCAGGAATTGCCTTCACTGGTTGAAGCGCATTTCCCCGCCTCGGACAAACGCAGCATCAGCGGCCACTCCATGGGCGGCCACGGTGCGTTGGTCTGCGCATTGCGCAATCCGGGGCGTTACCAATCGGTGTCGGCGTTTTCGCCGATCAACAATCCGATGGATTGCCCGTGGGGCCAAAAGGCGTTCTCCCGCTATCTGGGCGAAGACCGTTCGAAATGGAAGGAGTGGGATGCCTGCGCGCTGATCGCCGAAGCGGATGAAAAACTGCCGCTGCTGGTCGATCAAGGTGACCGCGACGATTTCCTCGCCACCCAACTCAAACCCGAAGCCCTGCAACAAGCGGCAAAACAAGCGGGCCATCCGCTGACGTTGCGTCTGCAACCGGGCTACGACCACAGCTATTTCTTCATCGCGAGCTTCATTGACGACCACTTGCAACATCATGCACGCGCCCTCAAGGGCTAATGCGGGTAGAATCACGCCCTGACAAAAATCGGGGCGTTTTTTTTATGCGTATTGGCCACGGCTATGATGTGCATCGTTTCGCTGAAGGCGATTTCATTACTCTGGGCGGCGTGCGCATTGCACACAGCTTCGGGCTGCTCGCTCATTCCGACGGTGACGTCCTGCTGCACGCCTTGAGCGATGCCTTGCTCGGTGCTGCGGCGCTGGGTGATATCGGCAAACACTTCCCGGACACCGACCCACAATTCAAGGGCGCCGACAGCCGTGCGCTGCTGCGGCATGTGGTCGCGCTGATCCACGCCAAAGGCTGGAAAGTCGGCAACGTCGATAACACCATCGTTGCCCAAGCGCCGAAAATGGCCCCGCATATCGAATCGATGCGCGCGCTGATCGCCGCGGATCTTCAAGTTGAGTTGGATCAAGTGAACGTGAAAGCTACCACCACCGAAAAACTCGGCTTTGTCGGTCGCGAAGAAGGCATCGCCGTGCACGCCGTTGCGTTGTTGCTGCGCGCATGAACGAACTGCAATTGCTCGGCCCGCGCGCCTATGGCGAACCCCTCGGCACCGCGGTACTGAAAGCCATCGCGGAAGATTTTCAGGTCGATGAAGTGCTCGATATCCCGTTCAGCGGCGATGGCGAACATCTGTGGATCTGGGTCGAAAAGCGTGGCCTGAACACTGAAGAAGCCGCGCGGCGTATCGCCAAGGCTGCCGGCGTGCCACTGCGTACGGTCAGCTATGCCGGTCTCAAGGATCGGCAGGCGCTGACCCGTCAGTGGTTCAGCGTGCAATTGCCGGGCAAGGCTGATCCGGATCTGTCGGCGGCGGAAAATGACACGCTGAAGATCCTCAAGACCACGCGCCACAAACGCAAGCTGCAACGCGGTGCGCATTCGGCCAACGGTTTCACCCTGCGCTTGACTCAGTTCGATGGCGACAAAGACGCGCTTGAACAACGTCTGCAACTGATCGCTAAACAAGGTATTCCCAATTATTTCGGCGCTCAGCGTTTCGGTCATGATGGCGGAAACGTTGTCGATGCGCGTTCGTGGGCCGCACGCAAGGCGTTGCCGGAACAGCGCAATGTGCGTTCGCGCTTGCTGTCGACCGCGCGCAGCTTTCTGTTCAACAAGGTGTTGGCAGCGCGTGTCGCGGATGGCACCTGGCAGCAAGCCCGAGTCGGCGATCTGCTTGCGTTCACCGACAGTCGCAGTTTTTTCCCGGCCGGTGAGGCTGAATGCAGCGACCCGCGCCTGGCGATTCTCGACCTGCACCCGACCGGCCCGCAGTGGGGCGAAGGTGACTCGCCGACCGCAGGCGCTGTCCATGAACTGGAGCAGGGGATTGCCGCCGGTGAAGCGGAGCTGCGCGATTGGTTGATTCACGCCGGCATGAGCCACGAACGTCGCATCCTGCGGCTGCCCATTGGCGGGTTGACGTGGCATTATCCCCAGCCTGACATTCTGCAACTGGAATTCGTCCTCCCGGCCGGATGCTTCGCCACCGTATTGGTGCGCGAACTCGTTGATCTGGTGCCGGTGGGGCAGACGGACAGCCCATGCGTATTCTGATTTCTAACGACGATGGGGTAACCGCACCCGGTCTCGCCGCGCTTTATGCTGCGCTGGCGGATTACACCGAGTGCGTGGTTATCGCCCCGGAGCAGGACAAGAGCGGCGCCAGCAGTTCGCTGACGCTCGACCGTCCGCTGCACCCGCAATACCTGGCCAACGGCTTTATCAGTCTCAATGGCACACCCACCGACTGTGTGCATTTGGGCCTCAACGGCTTGCTGGAGCGCGAGGCGGACATGGTGGTTTCCGGGATCAATCTCGGTGCCAATCTGGGGGATGACGTGTTGTATTCCGGCACCGTCGCGGCAGCGCTTGAAGGGCGTTTCCTCGAGCGTCCGTCGTTTGCCTTCTCACTCGTCTCGCGGCAGGTGGATAATTTGCCGACAGCGGCTTACTTTGCACGCAAACTGGTTGAAGCCCATGCCGGGCTCGATCTGCCGCCGCGCACGGTGCTCAACGTGAACATTCCCAATCTGCCGATCGACCATATTCGCGGTATTCAACTGACTCGCCTTGGCCACCGTGCCCGGGCGGCGGCGCCGATGAAAGTGGTCGATCCGCGGGGCAAGGCCGGCTACTGGATTGCCGCTGCCGGCGACGCTGAAGATGGCGGCCCGGGCACTGACTTTCATGCGGTGATGCAGGGTTACGTCTCCATCACGCCGTTGCAGCTTGATCGCACCTTCAACGATGCGTTCAGAAGTCTCGATGGCTGGCTGGAGGGATTGCGCTGATGGCTCGCGAACACGAAGACAGACTGCGCAGCGGGATCGGCATGACTTCCCAGCGTACCCGCGAGCGGCTGATCCAGCGCTTGTATGAAGAAGGCGTGTGCAACGCCAAGGTGCTGGAAGTCATCCGCCGCACGCCGCGCCACCTGTTCGTCGACGAAGCGCTGGCGCATCGCGCTTACGAAGACACGGCGCTGCCGATCGGCAACAACCAGACCATTTCCCAGCCTTATATGGTGGCGCGCATGAGCGAGCTGCTGCTGGAGGCGGGGCCCCTGGATAAAGTGCTGGAGATCGGCACTGGTTCCGGTTACCAGACCGCGGTGTTATCGCAACTCGTCGAGCGCGTGTTCTCGGTCGAGCGCATCAAGGTGCTGCAGGACCGGGCCAAGGAACGTCTGGTCGAACTGAACCTGCGCAACGTGGTGTTTCGCTGGGGCGATGGTTGGGAAGGCTGGCCGGCGCTGGCGCCGTACAACGGCATCATCGTCACGGCGGTGGCCACCGATGTGCCTCAAGCGTTGCTCGATCAACTGGCGCCCGGTGGGCGCATGGTGATTCCGGTCGGCTCGGGTGAAGTGCAGCAACTGCTGCTGATCGTCCGAGAAGAAAACGGTTTCTCGCGGCATGTTTTAGGTGCCGTTCGCTTCGTGCCTTTGCTCAATGGGCCACTGGCCTGAGCATTTGTTTACAGGCGCTGAATTCCTTTCGCTCGCTCAGGTCTTACTTCGGCAGCGATGGTTTAAACGCGCAGATTGTCAGCTTGCAAACGTGTGCGCGAAGCGATTTCGCTTCATTAAGGGTAAAGCCGATCCGGCCCGTTATACTTGCGACACGTCATGCCGAAATCCGGCATTCCACATTTTTCAGCCACCACAAAGGGAGCGGCGGGTGAGTCTCACAGTCATTGCGCAGCGTATGGGTAACACGAGCTTTCAGCGCCTGGTGACTGGCCTTGTCTTGAGCACCTTGCTGGTGGGTTGCTCCAGCACCAAATCGAACAACGTGCGCGTAGTTGATCGCAACAACGCGGTTGCACAACGTCCTACCGTAACGACCGGGCAGTATGTAGTCCGTCCGGGCGATACGATGTTTTCGATCGCATTTCGCTACGGCTGGGACTACAAAGCCCTCGCTGCCCGGAACAATATTCCTACGCCGTATACGATCCATCCGGGTCAGACAATTCGCTTTGACGGCCGCACCGGTTCAACGCCGACGGCGGTGGTGAGCAACAGCACTTCCTCGCCTTCTTCGTCGAGCAAAACCACGGTAATCCGGCGCCAGGCAAATGGCACGACGACCACCACAACCACCGGTTCCACGGGGGCTGCACCGTCCGTCGCCAACAAGTCAGCGCCTGCTCCACTGCCTCCCGCAGGTCCAGCCCCGACCGGCTGGGGATGGCCATCTAATGGCATTCTGATTGGAAAATTCTCTTCAAACGGTAGTTTGAATAAAGGAATTGATATCGCCGGAGATTTGGGACAGCCTGTTTTAGCTGCGTCTGATGGGACGGTGGTTTACGCCGGGAGTGGCTTAAGGGGCTACGGCGAATTAGTCATCATCAAACACAGCGAAACCTACGTCAGTGCTTACGGACATAACCGCAGGCTGTTGGTTCGGGAGGGACAGCAGGTCAAGGTCGGACAGACAATTGCCGAAATGGGGTCAACGGGTACAGACCGGGTGAAACTGCATTTTGAGATTCGCCGCCAAGGTAAACCTGTAGATCCGCTGCAGTTCCTGCCAAGACGTTGATTTGTAAGCCAGCCTGTTCCGTCGCGTAGAGGGGACAGGCTCCAGCGCTGCCAAGGATAAAGGCGTCGCTTGAGCTTGGGGTCGAACTCACCAAAGGACTATAACAATGGCTCTCAGTAAAGAAGTGCCGGAGTTTGACATCGACGATGAGGTTCTCCTTATGGAGACCGGCATCGATTCGGATTCTTCGATGTCGAATGATGAAGGGGCTGCTCCACCTTCCGTTCGTTCCAAATCCAAACACTCCGCTTCACTTAAACAACATAAGTACATCGACTACACGCGGGCACTCGATGCCACGCAGTTGTATCTCAACGAAATCGGCTTTTCCCCACTGCTCTCTCCGGAGGAAGAAGTTCATTTTGCGCGACTGTCGCAAAGTGGCGATCCGGCCGGGCGCAAGCGCATGATTGAAAGTAACCTGCGACTGGTGGTGAAAATCGCCCGACGCTACGTCAATCGGGGCCTGTCGCTGCTGGATCTGATCGAAGAGGGCAACCTCGGTCTGATTCGTGCGGTGGAAAAGTTCGATCCTGAACGCGGCTTCCGCTTCTCGACCTACGCCACCTGGTGGATTCGTCAAACCATCGAGCGCGCGATCATGAATCAGACCCGGACCATCCGGCTGCCGATTCATGTGGTCAAGGAACTCAACGTGTACCTGCGGGCTGCACGGGAGCTGACGCAAAAGCTCGACCACGAACCTTCACCCGAAGAAATCGCCAACCTGCTGGAAAAACCGGTGGGCGAGGTCAAGCGCATGCTGGGCCTTAACGAACGGGTTTCTTCGGTCGACGTCTCGCTGGGTCCGGATTCGGATAAAACCCTGCTGGACACCCTCACTGATGATCGTCCTACCGATCCATGCGAACTGCTGCAGGATGACGACCTGTCACAGAGCATCGATCAATGGCTGTCTGAGTTGACTGACAAGCAGCGCGAGGTGGTGGTACGCCGCTTCGGCCTGCGCGGCCACGAGAGCAGCACGCTGGAAGATGTAGGCCTGGAGATAGGCCTGACGCGCGAGCGAGTGCGGCAGATTCAGGTAGAAGGTCTCAAACGCCTTCGTGAAATTCTTGAGAAGAATGGCCTGTCGAGCGAGTCGCTGTTCCAGTAAGCGCCTCACACGACTGCCCGCAAAAAGCCCCGACTGGTTCGGGGCTTTTTGTTGTCTTGGGGAAGCCATTGGTCTGATCGAGTCCGATGTAGTCTCTCGCTGTAAGCCATTGCTTACTGTTTCGTAAGTGTTCGTTATCTCTGCACGGCGGCAGACGCCGATTGCTTTCGATGGGCATTCGTAACCGATTGAAAGATAAGTTTATTTTTTATTATTAAGTGCTTATGACAGACAGTTTCACCGGGGAGGAGCGATTGATCTCTTCACGGAACTCTCTAGTATCGGGGCTGTGTCGACGGACAGACACGCCCTTCAAGGAAGAGGGGAACGGACATCGCAGGAAGCGATTCATCAGGACGATGAAAAGGGAATACAGGGAATAGGGAAAAAATGTGGGCGGGTCATACCGCCCCTTTTTTTGCCTGCAGAAAAGTAAAACGCGGAAAAGCAAAAAGGCCCGCAAGGGGCCTTTTATTCGAGCGCGCGACAGATCAGCGTTCGAGGTCTTTGATCTTGCCTTTGACGCCATCCCACTCTTCGGCATCCGGCAGCGATTCTTTCTTCTCGGTGATGTTCGGCCAGATTTCAGCCAGCTCAACGTTGAGTTGAATGAATTCCTGCATCTCTTCCGGGACTTCGTCTTCGGAGAAAATGGCCACGGCCGGGCATTCTGGTTCGCACAGGGCGCAATCGATGCACTCATCCGGGTGAATCACCAGGAAGTTCGGGCCTTCGTAAAAGCAGTCCACCGGACACACTTCTACGCAGTCGGTGTACTTGCACTTGATGCAGTTGTCGGTGACGACGAAGGTCATTTCTAATTTTCTCCTCAGGCGGCGGCAGCGTTGCCCCTTCACGGTTGGGGTCGCCAGGTTCGGGAGCGATACCTGCTGGCCAGGCTATTAGCCAGCAGCATCCCAAACCGCGCGAGATTCTAACAGCTTGAAGCGGTTTGCGTTATATCCGCTTCTTCAGTGCTTATATCCGGTTCTTCAGTGCATAGAGCATTTCGAGCGCTCGACGCGGGGTCATGTCGTCAAGATCCACTTTGGCCAGCTCATCAAGCACTGGATGCGGCAGGCTGGCGAACATGTCGCTTTGCTGCGGTGTCGCCGGTTTGCCCTTGGCGGCGGGTTTAGGCGCTTCATGGGGAAGAGCGGTGTCTTCCAGTCGGCTCAAATGCTCGCGGGCGCGCACGATCACTTCACTTGGCACACCGGCCAATTGCGCCACCGCCAGGCCGTAGCTCTGGCTCGCAGGCCCCGGTAGCACGTGGTGCAGGAACACGATGCGCTCGTTGTGCTCGGTCGCGTTGAGGTGCACGTTGGCCACCAGCGGCTCGGCTTCCGGCAGCACCGTCAGCTCGAAATAGTGCGTGGCGAACAAAGTATAGGCGCGCAGTTGCGCCAGACGCTCGGCCGCTGCCCACGCCAGCGACAGGCCGTCGAAGGTGCTGGTGCCGCGACCGACTTCGTCCATCAGCACCAGGCTGCGCTCGGTGGCGTTGTGCAGGATGTTGGCGGTTTCGCTCATTTCGACCATGAAGGTCGAACGACCACCGGCCAGGTCATCGCTGGAACCGATGCGAGTGAAGATGCGATCCACCAGCGACAGTTCGCAACTGGCCGCCGGCACAAAGCTGCCGATGTGCGCCAACAGCACGATCAACGCGGTCTGGCGCATGTAGGTGGATTTACCGCCCATGTTCGGGCCGGTGATCACCAGCATGCGCGTGTTGTCATCCAGGCTCAGGTCGTTGGCCACGAACGGCGTGGTCAGCACTTGCTCGACCACCGGGTGACGACCCTGGGTGATACGCATGCATGGCTCGCTGACGAAACGCGGGCAGTTCAGATCAAGATTCAGCGCTCGCTCGGCGAGGTTGCTCAATACGTCCAGTTCAGCCAAGGCGCCAGCGGTGTCCTGCAGCGGTGGGAGCTGGCTGATCAGATCTTCCAGTAGCGCTTCGTAAAGCATTTTTTCGCGAGCGAGGGCACGGCTCTTGGCCGACAGCGCCTTGTCTTCGAACTCTTTCAGCTCCGGCGTGATGAATCGCTCGGCGCCCTTGAGGGTCTGGCGACGGATGTAATCCGCGGGTGCCGATTCTGCCTGCTTGCTGGGCAACTCGATGAAGTAGCCGTGAATACGGTTGTAGCCGACTTTCAGATGGCTCAGACCGGTTCGGGCTTTTTCGCGGGCTTCCAGATCGATGAGGAACTGGCCGGCGTTCTCGCTCAGCGATTGCAGCTCATCGAGTTCGCTGTCGTAGCCGGTTTTCAAAACGCCGCCGTCACGGATCACCGCAGGCGGGTTGTCGATAATGGCTTTTTCCAGCAGCGCCGCCAGTTCCGGGTAGGTGCTGGTGATCGTCGCCAGACCTTGCAGGTGCGGTGCTTCCAGATCGGTCATTGCCACTTGCAGTTCGGGCAGGGCACCGAGAGCGTCCCGCAGTCGTGCGAGGTCGCGAGGACGCGCATTGCGCAGGCCGATCCGCGCGAGAATCCGCTCGATGTCGCCGATTTCCTTGAGCTGCGGCTGCAGCTTTTCGAAGCGGTAGCGGTCGAGCAGGCAAGTGATCGAGGTCTGGCGCGCGAGCAGTACGGTTAGATCGCGCAGAGGGCGGTTCAGCCAACGGGTCAGCAAACGGCTGCCCATGGCGGTCTGGCAACGATCAACCACCGATTGCAGGGTGTTATCGCGGCCACCGGCCAGGTTGGTATCGAGTTCGAGGTTACGACGGCTGGCGCCATCGAGCACCACGGTGTCATCGAGACGTTCGTGGCGCAGGCTGCGCAAGTGCGGCAGGGCGGTGCGCTGGGTTTCTTTGGCGTAGGCCAGCAGACAACCCGCAGCGCCGATGGCAAGGGTCAGGTTCTCGCAGCCAAAGCCCTTGAGGTCTTGGGTGGAAAATTGCTGGCAAAGGCTTTTCAGTGCCGAGTCGCGCTCGAAATCCCACGGCGCACGACGGCTGACGCCACGGCGTTTTTCCGCAGGCAGGTCTCTTGGCCAGTCGTCCGGGATCAGCAACTCGACCGGGTTGATCCGCTCCAGTTCCGCCAGCAGATTTTCCCAACCCTTGATTTCAGAGACGCTGAAGCTGCCGCTGGTGATGTCCAGCACGGCCAGACCAAACAGGCGCTCGTCACCCAACAGTGCGGCAATCAGGTTGTCGCGGCGCTCATCGAGCAGCGCCTCGTCACTCACCGTGCCCGGCGTGAGAATGCGCACCACCTGACGTTCGACCGGGCCTTTGCTGGTCGCCGGGTCGCCGACCTGCTCGCAGATCACCACCGACTCGCCGAGCTTGACCAGTTTCGCCAGGTAGCCTTCCGCTGCGTGATAAGGAATCCCACACATCGGAATCGCCTGCCCCGCCGACTGCCCGCGCGCGGTCAGGGTGATGTCCAGCAACTTGGCAGCCTTCTTCGCGTCTTCGTAGAAGATCTCGTAGAAGTCGCCCATGCGGTAGAACATCAGCTGATCCGGGTGCTGATTCTTTAGGCGCCAGTACTGCTGCATCATCGGAGTGTGGGAGGACAGGTCTGAAATAGCTTTATTCATCAGGGGTTTAGCTTTACCGGAATGAGTGACGAGGCAAAAACGGGGACGTTCGCATCTTCAAAATGGCGAGTACTTGCCAGCGATGCCGCCCGTGGGTTGTTTCAGTGGGGCTGAGTATGAAGTTTTTTTGAGGTGGATGCAGCAACGCGCCGCCGCTCGGGTTGGCATTGTGTCCTATAGTGCCGAAAAGCTATCGAATGATCGGAATTCGTGGATTGCAGGTCAGTTGAGGACGCAGCTTGGAACAGTCAGAAGGCATCGGCTCAGGATCGACATCGAGCGATTGCCATTACGATGCGGAAAAAATGACCCTCAGCCGGGCAGGGCGATCAGCCTGTCTGGGCAGCAATGAAAGTGATCTGTTGCTGGCATTGATCGCCGGCGTGACTGATAAGGAGCAACTGATCTCGCGGGTTTGG
Source organism: Pseudomonas sp. WC2 (assembly GCF_050586545.1). Taxonomy (NCBI): domain Bacteria; kingdom Pseudomonadati; phylum Pseudomonadota; class Gammaproteobacteria; order Pseudomonadales; family Pseudomonadaceae; genus Pseudomonas; species Pseudomonas sp. WC2. Next base: position 98,369 of record NZ_JBOBDR010000005.1, read on the forward strand.
GGCGAGCGCGGGCTGGTGATCTCCGACAGCAGTTACTACAAGACCCTGCACATGCTTCGCACGCATTTCGCCGATGTCGGTTTGCCTCGGGACAGCCTCAAGACCCTGCCGCGTCGGGGTGTGGTGCTGTTGTGTGAGATCCGATTGGTCAGCACAGAGCTGACGCAGATTGAGGCCGTGCCAGCGGTCGTCAGTCCTGGCGAGCAAGCGCTCATCGCGCAGACGAAACCGTCGCGCCGCCACAGGCGCTTGCTGTTGCCTGCCCTGGTTGTAGCCGCGACGATTCTTCCACTGTTTTACGCTTGGTTGATCTTCAAGAAACCCGCCGACCTGGAGGAGTGGAAACTCGTCTGGCAGGAAGGCGAGGCGAAGTTGTTCGTGGAAGAAAGTGAAAGAATATCCAAGGACGAAATTGTGAAGGCACTCAGCGAGTTCGAGCCGCCCATTGAGTTATCGGATACTAACTACTATGTGCGAAAGCCGCTCTCCCAGTTATTGATCAAGTGCGTCAAGCCTGAAAGCAAAGGGGAGGCCATATGCGTGAATTACCAGCTCGTTGGAAAAAAATAATTCCGCTGTTGGCTGTCTCGACGATATTGATCTTCGGTGTATTGGTTGTCCGGTATTTCTATCTGATCAATCGCGATATTCCGCGTGCGCCGTGTTTCGCTTCCATCGATTTCGTCCATACCCCTGACCACAAAGTTCGCTGGCATGGCGTTGGTGATATGACGATCGATCCGAAAGAAGGCGCCCTTTATGTGTATTACGTAGTGAAAACTCCCGAGGGCAAAGTCTTTACCTACGATCGCAAGTTCGACATTTCCCTCACTCATCTGGACACTTCCAGATTCCTGTTCAAGACGCGATCCATTGTGAAGTTTGATTCAGACACCGCCGGAGATGAACTGCCATTTATGGAGCGGGGATTTCAGGGCGGTATGGTGACCTTCAATTACTTCTCCGATACCGAGTATTACTACAACATCAATAACCTGATCAATGGCGTTTGCCACGTCCCTCGCTAGCGAAACCCCGCAGGTGCAAGGCTCGGGGCGACTAAGTAAGACTAAGTAAGATGTCTGTAAGGCCTCAGGAGCTCTGCGTTGTTAATGTGATTCGAGTCAAGGCAACCGCTGCTGCGAAGAGTCTGCGTAGCAAGGCTGTTTATTGTCTTGAAGAATATGATGACGTTTAGAGTATCAAGGGGTTTACCAATGCTCTGGTTTTGCGTGCGCAGTTCGCATGGGGTTCAGGCTCCGGCCTGGAAACGTTCCATTGCCATTAAGAGGGACGGCACCGTATTTGTTGCCGCTGCAATTGGTGGCAAGGAAAAGGATGTAAGTTTGTCTACGTTATCGGGTCGCACGCCAGTGCTACTGTGTTTTGACCATGTATATGTACCGATGGCGTGGATGGTTGAACATTTTCCGATGTGCAAGGCTCGCTGCCGCGAAATGGTCTCAGCCGCATTATTCAGTCTACAGAAAACCTTGAATTGTCGAGATGCCTGGAATCGCGTCAGTTGTTTTTGTGGGCCTTCGGGCGAGAAAACTTATCTTGGTTATGTCTCATGAAGTTTAGTCTGTTGTGGAGCCTGACTCTGGCGGTCGGCGCCGGGTTAATCGTTGATCGTTCCTTTGCAGACTCGCGACAAAGTTGCGCCGAGCGCCGCGGGGAACTTATCCGACAAATAGAACGCGCCGATGCGGCGGATAACATCTATCGCAAGGCCGGTCTGGAACAGGCGCTGGCCAATGTCGAGCGTTACTGTCGCGAGCCCTCACTTGAAGATGAGCATGAAAGGGCCATTCAGAAGGCTGAAGCCGAAGTTCGGCGCCGCCAAAACCATCTGAAAGCGGCGCGTCAGTACGGTGATGTGAAAGTCATCCAGAAGCAGGAAGCCAGGCTTGAGCGGGCCGAGGCCAAACTGCAAAGGCTCATGGATGAGTAAGCGCCAGTTCGGCTGTGAACCAACGTGTCTATCGTGATCTCTGGAAATTCGACAATGAAAAACGCACTACTCTTTGCCTCAATCCTGACCTCGACCGTTTTGATCTCTGGCTGCACCGCTACCGATTGGGTACACGCCGCCGGGGGCATCATGGGCGCCAAAGACGATTACGACAAAAAGGCCCGAAGCGATCGGCTCAAGCGAGCCAATGCGGCTGCCCGGCGGGTTAAATCGTGATCTATGCATAATTTATGCAAAACAGCATTTGTCTTCGCGAATAACTTCAAGCACTATGCGCGTTATGCAAAAACGCAACGTTGCCTCCGTCTTAAGAGCACTGCTCGACCAGCACGGGATCTCCCCCACGGAGCTCCACCGTCGCACCGGCGTGCCTCAATCCACTCTCTCGCGGATTCTCAGCGGGAAGATCGTCGATCCCTCGGATAAACATATTTCGAAGATCGCCGAGTACTTCAATGTCAGTACCGATCAGTTGCGCGGGCGCGCGAATGTGGCTCCGGCGACAGGCGCGGCGCGTGATGACGTACACGCGGAACTCAAGGACATAATGCTGTGGGACGACGATACGCCTGTCGATGATGACGAAGTATCAGTGCCGTTCCTTCGCGAGGTTGAATTGGCTGCTGGATCAGGAAGATTCGTCATTGAAGAGAGCGAACGCTCTAGCCTGCGCTTCGGCAAGCGCAGTCTGCGTCACAATGGTGTGCAGTTCGACCAGGCCAAATGCGTGACCGTGCGTGGCAACAGCATGTTGCCGGTGCTGCGTGATGGCGCCACCGTCGGTGTCAACGCGGGCAAGTGCGGCATCGGCGACATCATTGATGGCGACCTGTACGCGATCAATCACAACGGCCAGCTGCGCGTGAAACAACTCTATCGTCTGCCCACCGGTATCCGCCTGCGCAGCTTCAACCGCGACGAACATCCGGACGAGGACTACAGCTTCCAGGAAATCCAGGAAGAGCAGATCGTCATCCTCGGTCACGTCTTCTGGTGGGGCATGTACGCCCGCTGATCTGATAGCCCTCACATAAAACCCGCCCTCTCGGCGGGTTTTTTTTCGCCTGAAGAAAATCCTCAAAGCCTTTGCAGACGGGCCTTTCATGCGCTCACGCATTTTTCGCGCATAAATAAATGCATTTATGCATTGACTGTATATGCATCCATGCATATTCTTGCCACCAAGCCGCTCGACAAAGCGGCTGGCAAGAAAGCTCTTTAGTTCCACAAGAACAGGCAGCGATGAACCGGCCTCAACGGTTCAGAGGGTTGGCAACTGACCCGGGTGCGCAGCGTAAAGCACCAGAAGCAGTTATCCGGCGGGCAGGGACCGCGGTCGGAAAAACAATTTGAACGGACTCGTACCGCGCCAGTAGCGCCGAAGAGTCAGCTTCCTTCTTGAACACAGGATTGGAAGGAAGGCGAAGGAGCGCATTACTGAAAAGCCCGGTGCATCACCGGGCTTTTTGGAATGCCTGCCAGGGCAGTAACCGAAATGCCGGGATGCCGGTACTGAATAAGGATATGACCATGAAGAAGTACGCTCGCGTTGTTGATGGCAAGGTCGACAACATTTTCGAAACCGATAATCCGATCACCGAAGAGTTTCCATCCAATCAAGTCTGGGTAGATGTCACCGCATTGCCCAAGATTGATTACTCCTGGAACGCCGTGAATACCGACGGCGTCTGGACTTTCACCGACAGCGACATGTGGGGTCAGCCGTCCCAGTTGTCCAACCAACTGCGCAGTGCTCGAACGCCTCGACTCGAACGCGCCAACAGCACATTGGCCTCCAGTGCCCTTGCATACAAGGTCGAACTCGGCCTCGCCACGCCTGCCGATGAAGCTGCACTACTGGCTTACAAGCAGTTCTTCATCGACATGAGCAACGTCAACAAACAACCAGGCTATCCGCTGACGGTCACTTGGCCAGAAGTTCCTTAAGCACTGGTTTGCGGCCTTCGCGCTGTCAACCATAAAACTGAAGGGCCCGGTGCTCGTTGCCGGGCTTTCTTGAAATGCCTGCCCGCGGTTAGAGCTGTTTACTCACTGATACAGCGCGGTGAAAGGCGGAGCAGGTTGAAGCAGCTCAATCTCTGTCCCTCTCCAAAAGGTGAATTTATGAATCGATATGTTCTTATTAACTACAGCACTACTTCTCCATTTTCCCGGGTCGCTGACATCCAGGATGCTGAAGAACAACCCATGAATCCTCCACCGGATATGCAGTCCTTCTGGAATCAGGTCGCCATTGATACGGTCGTTCAAGTGGGCTGGAAAGCTGAAAACTCAGAGAACGGTTGGGTCTTCTCTGAGCTGACGCATGAAGACTACGTGAACTTGGTCGCAGTGCAGGTGCGGACAAAGTTGGGATTTGCGACGGGTTGGCTGACTATCAACCCCGTGAATTTCAAAGTGAATCTTGGCGTCGCCACGCCTGCAGAGCAAGCCGCATGGCTGGCCTATCAGCAGTACCACATCGCTGTCAGTGACGTGAAAACCCAAGCTGACTACCCCTACACGATCAACTGGCCGGTGGCTCCGTTTTAATAAAAAGCGAGTGCGCATTACTGAAAAGCCCCGTGCATCACCGGGCTTTTTGGAATGCCTACCTCAAGAGAAACCGCTTGAACCCAACACACACCAATCATTCATCACACCAGGAGGTGTGACATGACAACCGAGCAACAAGCGTTGGCCGACATGCCGATCTGGCTGGTCATCCTCCTTGCCGTAGTGGGCGGGGTGTCCGGCGAAATGTGGCGTGCCGACAAGGAGGGCGCCCGTGGCTGGTCATTAGTACGGCGTCTGGCCTTGCGCTCCGGCGCCTGCATGATCTGCGGCGTGTCGGCGATCATGCTGCTGTATGCCGCCGGCATGTCGATCTGGGCCGCGGGAGCGTTCGGCTGCCTCACTGCAATGGCCGGGGCCGATGTGGCCATCGGTCTCTACGAACGCTGGGCTGCCAAACGCATCGGCGTCTGCGAAGTTCCACCCCGCGACCAGCCTTAATCTTGAATGTTATTCGTGCCGCCCTTTGGGCGGCAGGGCTGCGCGTGGACGATTGAAAAGGAGGTCATGTATGCCCACACCGATTCAGCAGCCGTCGCAACTGTTCACCGCCATCGCGACGACGCTGCGCAACACCGCCGGGCTCAACATCATTGCCGGCCATCACGACGATTTCACTGCACCGGGCGATCAGGCCTGGGTGTTGATCGACTTCGACAGAAATGCATCAGGACTGCGCGCCGCTGATGGGCGTATCGCGCATGTCATGACGCTGTCGCTGCAAGTCATTCCGGCGCTTGCCGCGACTGCATTTGCCGCCTGCGATCTGATCGCCGTGCTGAAAAATCTCATCACTGACAACCGCTGGGAACTGCCCGGCGATCAGTGTGATCTGCCAACGAACATCGATGGCCTGCCGTCACTGCTTGGCGAGCAATACAAGGCCTGGACCCTGACGTTCGAGCAGACCCTCTACCTCGGCCCGACCTTGCTTGACGACCCGCTCGGCACACCGAAATTCGCCCGCACCTGGGAAGTCAGCGACATCGACGACCCGGATCAATACACCGCGCTGGAGGGCTGACCGATGTTCGACGCATTACTGCGCATGCAACTGGGGCCGATCATCGAACGCCTCGCGGAAATGGAAGCGGAGATCGAAGACCTTAACCGCCGCGCCGAGAGCTTCTGCCGCATCGGCATTTGCCAGAGCGTCGACGCGGCGAGCAACACTTGTCAGGTCAGCCACGGTGGCTTGCTGACGCCGGCCATCAAGTTCTTCAACCCGAGTGCCGGGGCGCAGAGCGAGTCGCGAATACCGAGCGTGGGCGAGCAGTGCTTGCTGTTCAACTACGGCAGCGGCGAAAGCGGCGCGCAGAGCGTGGCTTTATTCGGCCTCAACAGTGATCGTTTTCCACCGGCCGCGACCGTGCCGACGCTGACCCGTCGTGTGCATCAGGACGGCAGCGAAAGCGGCTACGACGACGCCACGCACACCTTGCATTGGCAGAACGCCCCGGCTGCTTTCAGCGGTTCTCGCCAAGCGCTGGAATTGAGTATCGGCCCGGCGCAACTGGCCATGACTGCACAAGCGATCAACCTGCAACTGGGCGCCGTCGGCCTGACCATCGACGCCTCTGGCGTGCACTTCAGCGGCCCGTTGGTCGATCACCAGGGCCGTGTCATCAGCCCCTGATTCAAGAGTTTTCCATGATCGGAATCGATAGAGACAGCGGGGCCACGGTCGACGACTGGCTGCAGTTTGTGCAGCGCGCGACCCGGGCCCTGACCACGCCGCTGGGCACCCGGCAAAAACGGCCCTTGTACGGATCGCTGATCCCCTCGCTGCTGGGGCAAAACCTCGGTGACGACGTTTTGCTTCTCGCCCAAAGCCACGCCGCGCAAGCGTTCTACAACGCACAAAACGGCATCAGCGATTTTCAACCGCAAGTGATCGTCGCCAGCCGTCAGGGCGCCGGTCTGTTGCTGCGGTTTGCCGGCACCTGGAAAAACCGTCAACAAACCTTCGAGGTCGTGACATGAGCATGTTGATTCCCGGCCAGAACCAATTGGCCGAACCCGCCCTGATCACCGTCGACGCCTTTGAGGATTTGCTCGCCGAGTTCAAAGCGTTCGTCGTCGAATACGTCGCGGCTCGCTCGCCGGACAGTGCGGCGAAACTCAAGACCAGTCTGGACAACGAAAGTGAGTTGCTGACCCTGGCGCTCGAAGCCTTTTGCGTCCGGCTGCAAACCCATGAACGCAAATACAACGCACGCATCAAGCAGATGCTGGCGTGGTGGGCGACCGGCAGCAACCTCGATGCGCGGCTGGCAGACATGGGTCTCGAACGGCAGTTGCTGGATGCCGGCGACCCGGCGGCATTCCCACCGGTGCCGGCGATTTATGAAAGCGACGACGACGCCCGGTTGCGCTATTACCTGGCGCCCCATGCACCGGCGGCGGGTTCGCGAATGCAGTACCGCCGCGAAGTGTTCACCCTCGGCGAGCGGCCAACAGTGAACGTCGAATCCACCGATGCTGGAGTGGTGAATGTCACCTACACCTTCAACCCGGACGGCCTCGCCGCGCAGGTCAAGGATGGCAATGGCCGCCGCACCGCGCCCGGGGAAGTGCAGGTCACGGTGCTGGCGCGAGAGGGCGACGGTGCAGCGTCCGAACCCTTGCTCGACGGTGTGCGGCAGCATTTCGCACGGCCCGATGTGCGCCCGGAAACCGACCTCGTCACCGTCAAATCCGCCGATATTCAGCGCTACAAAATTCGCGTCGTCGCCAAGATCAATTCCGGCCCTGATTCGGGTCTGACCAAAGTCGCGGCGCAGCAGCAATTGCAGGCCTACGCCGACAGCTGTCATCGCCTCGAAGGCCGGGTCGATCCGAGCTGGATCGACTTCACGCTGCACAGCGCCGGCGCCGTGCAACTGCAGATTATCGAACCGCTGGCGCCGATCGTGACCACGGCGTTTCAAGCGCCATATTGCACGGCGGTTGAAGTCGAGGTGCTGACGCTATGAGTGAAAAAACTCAGCGCCCGACACTGTTGCCCGCCAACAGCTCGGCCCTCGAACGCGGCTTGGATCTGGGCTTCGGTGCTTTGCTGGATCGCATCGCGCCACCGTTCCCGGAGTTGATGAACCCTAGCGAAACGCCCGCCGCGTTTCTTCCGTATCTGGCGGCGGATCGTGGTGTTGCCGAGTGGAGCAGCGCTGCGCCGGAAGCAGAGAAACGCCTGACCGTCGAATTGGCCTGGCCGACTGCGCGTCAGGCCGGCACTCGCAAGGCGCTGGAAAATGCTGCCAAGGGTTTGCAACTGCGCCCGGAAATCCGCGCTTGGTACGAACAGACACCGCCCGGCACGCCTTACAGCTTCTCCGTGCGCGCTTTCAGCGAACAACCCTACAGCGAAGAAATCGATGCCCGTCTTGACCGACGCCTGGCCGATGCGAAAAGCGAACGGGATGTGCTGACGGTCTCGGTGGGCCTTAGCGCGTTCGGCAATCACGTCATCGGCGCCGCGACGTTCTGCGGTGAGCTGACCACGGTTTATCCGATCGTCATCGAAGGGCTCGAAACCTCGGGCAAAGCGTTCATGGCGGCGGCGCTGTACACCGTCGAAACATCCACAATTTATCCTCAGGGGGCCTGAATGGCTGACTATTACACCCTGCTCACCAACGCAGGGATTGCCTACGAAACGGCGTGCAAAGCCGCGGGCACGCCGATCAAATTGACGCAGATTTCCGTCGGCGATGGCGGCGGCGCGGTCTACAACCCGGCGGCCACCGCCACCGCCCTGAAACGCGAAGTCTGGCGTAGTCCGCTCAATGCGCTGTTCCAGGACGAGAAAAATCCGAGCTGGCTGCTCGCCGAAGTGACCATTCCGCCAGATGTTGGCGGCTGGTATGTGCGCGAGGTAGGGCTGTGGACCGACACCGGGATTCTCTACGCCATCGTCAAATACCCGGAGTCGTTCAAACCGGTTCTGGCCACCTCGGGTTCGGGCAAAGAGTTCTACATTCGCTCGATTTTCGAGACCAGTAATGCGTCCTTGGTGACGCTGCTGATCGACGACACCGTGGTCAAAGCCACCCGCGCCTGGGTCATGAGTTATCTGGCCGAAGAACTCGGCAAACTCGATGGCAAACAATCGGTGCGTGTCGCCGCGACTGGCAATGTCGTGTTGAACGGCGCGCAGCAGATTGACGGCGTCGCCGTGGTCGCTGGTGACCGTGTGCTATTGCCGAGTCAAACATTGGCCAAGGACAACGGCCTGTGGATCGTCGCCAATGGTGACTGGGTGCGGGCGACCGATGCCAACAGCAACGCCAAGGTCACGCCGGGCCTGACGGTCATGGTCGAGGAGGGTGCGGCGAACGGAGATTCGTTGTGGCACCTGACCACCAATGCGCCGATCACCCTCGGCACGACTGCGCTGACGTTCAAGATGCTCGCCGGGCGAACCGGGATTGCTGCCGGGACTTACAAGAGTCTGACGATTGATGAATATGGCCGGGCGACGGCGGGTGCGAATCCTGAAACGCTGGCCGGATTTGGCATCAAGGATTCGTATACCAAGGCTGAAGTTGAAGCGCTGATTGCAAAGGCGTCGGCGTTGCCGGTGGGGTCGATTGTCGCGTTCCCGGTTGACTCGCCACCGCCGGGTTTTCTGGAGCTGGATAACAGCGTCAAGAGCAGCGCGACTTACCCGGACTTGAGCGCTTATCTGGGTGGCAAGTTTAATAAGGGGGATGAGGGGGTTGGGAATTTCCGGTTGCCTGAAGCTCGCGGGGAATTCTTGCGGGGTTGGGATCATGGGCGTGGGGTAGATGCAAACCGTGCATCTGGAAGCTATCAAGCGGACAGCCTCAAGGCTCACTTCCATTCCCTCCCGACTGGATCAGGGGGAGGGCAGGCCGTCGATCCCAATGGAGAAAATCCGACGGTTGTATTGAAGGATACGGCGGCGGACTGGGTCCTGCGCACCGAGGGCGACAATGCCGAACTGAGTATTGGTCGTGTAAGAACCTACAACTCTGGAGCGGCAACTGAGACCCGTCCTCGCAACATCGCCGTCATGTGGTGCATCAAAGCCTGGAACGCCCCGGTCAATCAGGGAAATATCGACGTAGCGGCACTGGTCAAGGAAGTTTCGCGACTCGGCTCGGCCGTACCGGTCGGTGCGGTAATGGCTTTCCCGACAGGCATCGTGCCGCCCGGCTTTCTGGAGCTGGATGGCAGTGTGCAGAGCATTGCGACTTATCCGGATCTGGCTGCGTACCTTGGTACTACCTACAACAAGGGTGATGAAGGTGCAGGCAGTTTCCGGCTGCCGGATTCCCGCGGCGAATTCCTGCGTGGCTGGGACCATGGGCGTGGAATAGACGAAGAGCGTCAGATTGGCACTCTCCAACTGGACGCTATGCAACGGCTGACTGGCGGGATCTCTGCCGCAGACTCCACTGGGCTCGGCCAGGTAGTTAACGGCGTGTACAGTGGTACTAAGTCCGGAGTTGCAAAGGCTACTGTTGCTGCGGCTGATGCCTATACCAACGTGAATTTCGATAACGCCCGACAAGCCCGGACGGCCGCAGAAAACCGCCCACGCAACATCGCGGTCATGTGGTGCATCAAAGCCTGGAACGCCCCGGTCAATCAGGGAAACATCGACATTGCTGCATTGTCCGCTCTGGCACAGCAAGCCACTGAGACGAATCAAGGCACGGCGAAAGTTGCCACCCAGGTCCTTACTGACTCAGGTACTGATGACGCGACTATCGTCACGCCGAAAAAATTGCGCTTGGGCTTTCAGATTCTCAAGGCTGCCAATGGCTATGTAGTTTTTCCATCTTGGCTAGGCGGTCTCATTATCCAATGGGGTTACGCGTCAATTCCTGCTGCCTCAACGACGGTCCCATTTTCACTGAGCTACCCAAATGCGTGTCTCTGCGTACAAACCTCAGCATCCAATGTTTCGGGTGCAGCGGATGTTGCTGAGTTGACTTCGACGCCTGGCAAAAATGGATTTACGGCTGTCGGGGTAAGTTCAGGCATTTCAGGATCTCCCCTGCAAACTGCGACCAATTTCTATTGGCTCTCGATTGGGCATTAATGGTGGAAATATGAAGTACGTGACATTTGACTCCCAAGGCAATCTTGAGTCCCGCTTAATTCGCGGCGTAAGTGATATTCCGCAGGATGCCGTCGAGGTTGATGAAAGCCTGTGGATGCGCATCACTCAGGAACTTGATGGCGTATGGAAATTGGCTGATGACGGCGCCATTACCAAGCATGCGCTCCCCGAATTACAACCCGTCGAATATTCCGCTGAGGAAATTGAAGCTTTGAGGCGTCGTGCGTACGCCGACCCTATTACCGGATCCGACCGACTGTTCGCTGAGGCCCAGCGCATGGAAGTTATGGGCGAATCCGGTTGGGAAACCGTTCGCACGGCGGGCATACAACGATTCAATGAAATCCAGCAAGAATTTCCGTGGGCAACTTCCCCGTTACAAATCATGGACTGAACGCCCCGCACCCCGGGGCGTTTTCTTATCCGCTCAACAACAGTCAACACCCGCCAAGCCCCTCCCCACGAGGGGCTTTCCCGTTTATGGAGAAACGAAAAATGGCAACCCGCCAAACCTACACCGTGCTCGTCCCATTCCCCACCGGCGGTGGGCACTGGTCGAGCATCGGCCAAGACCTTGATCTGCTTGACGTCGAAGCGAGTGCCTTGCACTTCGCCGGTCGACTGGAACTGAAAACCCAATCCACCCAGGCCAAACAGGCCGCTGCCAAGAAGGCTGACTGAACATGGCTGAGGTTTTGAACTTCGAGCACAACGGCATTACCGTCAATGCCACCGAATCCCCCGAGGCCATGGGTGGCCTGGGTGACAACGTCATCGGTCTGGTCGGCACCGCGCCGAACGCCGATCCGCTGATTCCGCGTAACGCGCCGTTCCGCATCAACAGCTTCACCACCCACGCGCTGCTCGATCCGACCGGTGCGGAAGAGGGCACCCTGTACCACGCGGTTTACCAGATCCTCAAAGTGGTCAAGGTGCCGGTCTACGTGGTCATCGTCGAAGCAGGCGCGACCCCAGCCGACACCGTCAACGCGGTGATCGGCGGTGTTGAGCCACTGACCGGTCGCAAGCTCGGTCTGGCTGCACTGGGCAGCGTTCCAGAAGACCTGACCATCATCGGCGCGCCGGGCTTTACCGGCACCAAAGCGGTGGCCGGCGAATTCGCCTCGTTCGGCAAGCGCATCAAGGCCCGTGTGGTGCTGGATGGCAAGGACGCCTCGGTCGCCGATCAAGTGCTGTACAGCCAGGAACTTGGTGGTGCCGACCTCGGTTTCGACCGTTGCCTGGTGGTGCACAACATGCCCGCTGTGTACTCGAAAGCGGCGAAGAAAAACGTCTTCCTGTCGCCGTCCAGTCTGGCGATTGCCGCGCTGGCCAAGGTCAAGCAGTGGGAGAGCCCGGGCAACCAGGTGACCTACGCCGAGGACGTGTCGCGGGTCGTTGAATACAACATTCTCGACACCTCCACCGAAGGCGATCTGCTCAACCGCTACGGCGTCAGCTACTACGCCCGCACCGTGCTCGGCGGCTTCTCGTTGCTGGGTAACCGCTCGATCACCGGCAAGTTCATCAGCTACGTCGGCCTCGAAGATGCGATCAGCCGCAAGCTGGTCAAGGCCGGCCAGAAAGCCATGGCCAAGAACCTCACCAAATCCTTCATGGATCAAGAGGTCAAGCGCATCAACGACTGGCTGCAAACCCTCGTCGCCGACGAAACCATTCCTGGCGGCAGCGTCTATCTGCACCCGGAACTGAACAGCGTCGAGAAGTACAAGAACGGTACCTGGTACGTGGTCATCGACTACGGCCGCTACGCGCCGAACGAACACATGGTTTATCAACTCAACGCCCGCGATGAAATCATCGAGCAGTTCCTGGAGGACGTTCTCTAATGTTTACCAACCGCGTAAGACAGGCCATCGCGGCCACCCTGCAAGGCCTGCCATTGTCGGCGACCGTTGAGGAATTCACCCCGCCGAAAATTGATTTCGACATGGAAAGCATGACGGGCGGACGTTTCATCGTTGAAGAAATGGCCAAAAGCGCCAAGGCGCTGAACGCCACGCTCAAGCTCCAAGGCGTAGGTCCTGAGGTCATGCTCGCCTTGGGTGTGAAACTCGGCGACGACATCCTGCTGAACGTGCGCGAAGCCGGTCAGGATCAGGACGGCAATACCTGGTTCACCTACCACACCGTCGGCGGCAAGCTGAAATCCTTGGCGGAAGATGCTCTGAAAATGGGTAGCAAAGCCATCACCACACTGGAGCTGTCCTGCCGCACCTACAACCGCCTGGAAAACGGCATCCCAGTAATCGACATCGACGTGCGCACCCAGAAGTTCGTGCTCAACGGCGTCGACATCCTCGGTGATGCGCGCCGTGCGGTGCTGATGCCGTAACCCACGGCTCGCAGGCAACCACAAAACCTGTGGGAGCGAGCCTGCTCGCGAAGCCTTTGGCACATTCAACATCAATGTGACTGAACCACCGCTTTCGCGAGCAGGCTCGCTCCCACCGTGGGCCAGTGTGACTGGCAGAAATTGAGTAACCCCCAAGAACCACCAAGGAATTCATACATGTCGTGGATGCCACCCCAACATGATCTGCTGTCGCCGATCACCGGCGATGACGGTTCGCAGATCAACCAGATCCAGCTCAAACCGCTGTTCTACGCCGCGCAAAAAGAAGCGCTGGAGCGCGCCGGCGATGACGAAGACGATCAGTTCTTCGAACTGGCTTTGCTCGCCACCGGCCTCTCGGTCAAGGAACTCGACCAGCTCAAACGCCCGGACTACGTGAGCATCGCGCAGTACGTGCACGAGATGTCGACCCAACCGTCGGCGCATTTTCTCGATCAGGTCGAAGACGCGGAAAAATCCGCCGATCCCGACCAGGTGCAACTGCTGCAACCGCTCGCCGTGAGCGGCCGCACCGTGACCTCGCTGAGCCTGGAAATGCCCGTGCTGCGCGCCACCAAAGTGATGAAGAAACTGAAAACGGCCAAGGAACGCGCCGAGTTCATCACCGCCCATTGCACCGGCCTGATGATCCCCGATCTGGCCCTGATGACCGTCCCGGACTGGACGCAACTGCAGGTGCGCATCGACGATTTTTTAAACCAGCCGGCGGCCTACTTTCGGAACGCGACATCGAAGTAATCCTCGATATCGTCCCGCTCATTTACCCGGTAAGTGAAGCGGAAATTCTGGAATGGGACGCCGAAAAGGCGTTACGCCGCTACGACATAGCGATCACTCGCCTTGGCGTAAAACAGGAGTAGAGCGGCAATGGCAGACGATAACTATGCGTTGACCTTCGCTCAGATCAATCAAGAGGCCTGGGCGTTGAGCACGGCCAGCAAGACAGTCGCCTTGATGCCCCCGACGATGTCTGCACGGACAACACCTGCGTCGAACCTTGACGGCGGGTACGCCGGGTTGAGCCTGGCGCTGGCCGACGCGACCAACGAATTGCGCAATCTGACCGCCGAGCAGGTTCAGCTCAGGGATGTGCTGACCTCGATACAGGCGGTGCTGATTTCACAGCGCTCGCTGCAACAGTCGCTGAATGACCGGCAAACACAAACCGGCAGCACGGCCGTCGGCGCCGAGGCCAAAACGCCAAGTGCCAATGGTGCAACGCAGCCGTTCAAATTCTTGCAACCGACGATCAATCTTGACAGTGCGATGGCGCGGCTGGGTCGGGTTACAGGCGTTGAAGGCGATGAACGCAAAGCGTTGCGCGAGTCGCTGGAGAAAATGGCCACCGAGCGTACAGTTGCTGCCGGAGGTACCACGGCGCTTGATCTGACAAACGTGATGTATGCCGGTAACAAGGGGGGTGTTGGCAGCGATCAGAAGACTGAAGTCAGCCGGAAAAAGGCCCTCAGTGAATTCACCCGAGACACCGCTGTCACGGCCACAGCCTTTGAGATGAAAGCGCCGGATGTCGCGGATCTGCTGATTGGTTGGCGTACCTCCATGGGGCTCGACCGAGCCAGAACCCTCGACCTCGCCGATGCGACCAGTGTGCTGGGAAGCCGACTGAGTGCCTCGGTGGCGGACATCGGTTCGATCGTCAGCAACTACGGCGCTACGGCAAAAGGCGCCGGTCTGAGTCCCGAACAGACTGCGGCTTTTGCTGCGGCAATGCTCAACGTCAACGTAAACAGGGCTGATGCCGGGGTGGCACTGGAGAAGATCACCACTACGCTAGCGTTGGGCGACAACGCCTCGGCTAGTCAGAAAGCGGTGCTCGCTGAGCTTAAGCTCGATCCAACGGCCCTCGCTGCACAAATGCACGGGGATGCTCCCGGCGCGATTGTCCGAGTGCTTGAGGCGCTGAACAAGAAATCCCCCGAGCAGCAAGCCGGTCTGGCGATGACGTTGTTTTCGATCGACCAGCCGGTTGTGAAAATGCTTGAGCGCACGGCTGATGTGCGAGGTGCGTTTGATCTCGTCAAAGATAAACAGCAGTACGCATCTTCGGCGCGAGGCGAGGAGGGCGGGGCAGTCAATCAGGCTGCGCTGAAGCTGTCGGATACTTCGCAATCCGTCTGGAACGTCTTCACCGCTCAGAAAGACCGCTTGTTCAGCTCCGCTGGTGCTGCCGTGCTACCTGACTTTGACAGGATGACCTGGGTAATGGCATGGGCGACCGATGGCTTGAGCAGCGTGGCTGAAAAGTCACCAGAGCTTGCGCGTACGTTGATTCTGAGTGCTGTCGGGATCAAGGCTCTGCAGCTCGATGGATCGATGTTGTCCAAGGGGATTACAGGAGCGAAAACCGCAATCGCCGAACTCAAGTCAGTCGGCGCAATTGCCCGATCCTGGGGTTCCGCTGCGCTCAATCGCGCCAAATACCTTGCCTTCGGTCCAGGCCGAGATCTGGTCAGCCAAGGTGCCCGACTCGGTCGTGTCACTGGCGCTCTGAGTATGCCGTTGACGATGGTCGACTCTGGCATGGACGTGGTCAACGGCCTTCTTGATGCCGATGGCAAAAAAACCGCCAGAGGGACTGGCGGATTGGTCGGTGCGGTTGTTGGAAATTACGTGGGGTCGCGCGTTGGCGCCTTTCTGGGGGCTTTCGCCGGTCCTGCCGGTGCAGTTTTAGGTGGAGGGGTTGTCGGAGCAGCTGGCACCTTCTATGGCAATCGATGGGGAAGCGAATTGGGTGAAAAACTCGCGACGCCCGCACCGGACCAACTCGCCCCACCATCAGACGTTGCCAAAGACCTCGCTGGAGCCCAAAGCTCAAATCAGCAGATTAACTATGCACCGTCGTTCAATTTCAGCGGCGGTGACTTTGCCAGTTCGGAAAAAGTCACCGCCATGGTGGCGCAGGTCATGCAGGCGCATTTCATCTCTGACTTCACGCCTCTGATGAGCAGCAACCCTCTGGCCACCCGCCGTGACGCAGCCCTCACCGATGGAGTCGCCTGATGAAACAACAAATGGCATTGGGCAATTTCATTTTTGGCCTGTCGCGCAATTTTGCGTACCACTCGTTGTTGCGCAAAACCGATGGCGGCTGGATGGAATTGCCGATCCTCACCAGCAAACCCAAATCCAGTCAGACCGGACAGAAGTCGGAAACCCTGACCATCACCGGCAAGTCGATGTACGCCGCGGCCATGGATCGGCTCGATGAATTGCGCAACTTGCAGGCGCTGCGTATTCCGCTGCCGCTGATTGATGGCATCGGTCGCAATTGGGGGCTGTGGCGGATCAACAACGTTCAGGAAACCCAGACCTGCATCATCGATGACGGCACGGCGATGGTGGTCGAGTGGGCCATCGAATTAGTGGAGTTCAACAATGCGTAAGGTTCGAAGCGTGGCCGGTGACTCAGTGAATCTGCTGCTCTACCGCGAAACCGGGCGCAGTGACGATGCCGCTGAAGAGGCGCTGTGGAAGCTCAACCCGACGTTGGCCGAGCACGGCCCGGTTTTGCCCGCTGGCATCTGGGTCGTGCTGCCTGAACTCGACAGCAAACCCGCGGCGATCAAAGCGCTCACGGCGTGGGATTAAGGAGGTTGTATGGCACTGGGTTTTACCCCGGTCGTGCAGATTTATGGCGAAAACGCGGATCTGCTCAACCAGCGTCTGATCAGTTGGGAACACATTGATGCCGCCGGTATCGAGTCGGATCAACTGACCCTGATCATTGATCTGGAAGGCCTCGAAGGGCTGCCAAAGCTTGGCGGGAAAATCGGCCTGCTGGTCGGTTACCTGGAAATGGAAGAGATGGTCGACAAGGGCCAGTTCAAAGTCACTCGTCTGACGCCGACACTGTTTCCGTTTCGCCTGACCCTGGTGGCCACTGCAGCGCCGTTCACCAAGGATGATGAAACCGGCTTCAAGCAGCGCCGCACCGCCAGTCATGGACCCACGACGCTGGGTCAATTGTTCAGCAAACTGGTGACGCAGCACGGTTTTTCATCGCGTGTCGCAGCGGACGTGGCGATGATCAAGATCGCCCACGTCGACCAGTCCAATGAAACCGACATGGGCTTCCTGACGCGGCTGGCGAAGAAGTACAACCTGGTCGCCAAACCTTATGGCGATGCGTATGTGCTGGCGCGGCCCGGGCAGATCAAATCAATCTCGGGGCAGACACTGCAGGATGTGACGTTGTCGGTCACCCACAACAATCGCCCCGGCGATCAGGCCTTCATCAGCGCCACCCTGGAAGAGGCCGCCCGCGAGCAGACGCAAGGCTGCAAGACCTGTTTCTGGGATGCCGCGGCGGCGGTGGTGCGCTGGATTGAAACCGGCGTGGCACCGCACAAGGTCATCCGCCAGCAGCAACCCAACGAAGCCGATGCAATCGCGGTCGGCGAAGGCGAAGTGCGCAAGATGCTGCGCAAGAAATTCAAAGTGAAAATCACCTGCCCGGGCGATCCGCGGCTGACGGCTGAGGGGCTGTTGTTGCTCGACGACACTTGGCCGGACTTTTTGCGAGGGCGCTGGTCGATCGAAAAAGTCACCGCCAGCAGCAATCGCGAAAACAGCTATCGCTGTGTGATCGATGCCGCCGGCCTGGATCCGAAGGCTGCAGCCAAGGACTGATCTCTCTGCACCTTGAATCCTTTTGGGAGCCTGCAGGGTTGTAGGCTGAAATTGGCAATGCTGCCGGTCAATCAGGTGCAGGTGGAGCATGAACTACATTACAAAGGGCTATCGAATGAACACTTACCATATTTTGTTCAGCGCCAGTACACGAGGCGCTTACCCTTCGGGTGTGAACTCGGCGGATATACCCGACGACGTCATGGAGATCCCGCAGGGATACTGGATCGCGCTGCTACAGCAACTGGCGCTCAGTCCAGAAATGATTGGAGCGCGCACGCAAAGTGGCTATCCAGTTTTGGTTGACCCACCGCCGCCCTCGGTAGAGGAAGTCGAAGCCACTGAGCGTCGCTGGCGTACCGCGCAATTGGCCTTCACCGACGGCTTGGTTGCGCGAGACCGCGATGAACTGGAATACGACGGTGTTACGACGTTGACCTCCGATCAATATGCCGAGCTGCAAACCTATCGACGCGAGTTGCGCGACTGGCCGCAAGGATCGTTCTTCCCGTTCAGTGAGCATCGTCCGCTGGCGCCGCGCTGGTTGGCAGCGGCACTGTGAAACCGTTGTGTTTCACGGGGATGCTGTCGCGGACAAATCCGGAAAGACATGGCTGGCAGGCATTGGCCCCCGGCCATGTTTCAATCGCAGCACATCCAGGGAGGATCAAGCATTATGCAAATCACTGAACAAAACCTTATCGACATCATGCCCAACGCCCGCTCCCAAGCGGGCGTTTTTGTTTCTGCGCTCAACACCGCCATGACGCGGCGTCACATCGACACGCCCAAACGCATGGCTGCGTTTCTTGCGCAGGTCGGCCATGAGTCGGGACAACTGCGTTATGTACGCGAGTTGGGCAACAACCAATACCTGAGCAAATACGACACCGGTACGTTGGCCCTGCGCCTGGGCAACACGCCTGAGGCTGACGGCGACGGGCAAAAATACCGCGGACGCGGGTTGATCCAGATTACCGGTCGTTCCAATTACCGACAGTGCAGCGTCGGCCTGTTTGGTGATGACCGCCTGTTGTCCTTGCCCGAACTGCTTGAGCAACCGCAATGGGCGGCCGAATCCGCTGCGTGGTTTTGGGAGCAGAGCGGCTTGAATGAACTGGCCGACCGTGAGCAATTCAACACCATCACCCGGCGCATCAACGGCGGGTTGAACGGTTTGCAGGATCGCCTGGAAATCTGGGCGCGGGCGAGGGCGCTGCTATGCCAATCTCCTGGCGCATGATTGGCTTTTTGCTGTTGGCGGCGGGGGCATTTGCCGCGGCCTGGCAGTTGCAGGACTGGCGCTACGGTCGGCAATTGGCCGAGCAGGCGCGGTTAAGCGCCGACACCCTCAATCAACTGACCCTGACCGCCGCCACCGCCCAACAGGTTGAACAGGATAAACGTCTGGCGCTGGAGCAACGGCTCGCGACCAGTGAACACAGCCATTACCGAGCATTGAACGATGCCCAACGTGATCAGGATCGCCTGCGCGATCGTCTTGCTACTGCTGATGTGCGCTTGTCAGTCCTTCTCGACGCCAGCGACGTTGCCCCCGGCTGCAACGTGCCAGCCACCACCAGCGCCGGCCGCGTGGATCCTGCAACCGTACGCGCCCGACTTGACACGGCGCATGCTCAGCGAATTATCGCCATTACCGACACCGGCGATCGCGGACTGATTGCCTTGCAGGCTTGTCAGGCTTACGTCAGAGCGCTGGCGCCCGAACATTTTGAATAAGTCTGTGTATTGAAAGCGCAACCGGGTCGTGTACGGTGGAGACATTCCACACGATCCGGAGCACGCCGTGAAAGAGACCACCCAATTGGCCGCCGAACTGGGCCGACGTCTGCAAGTGCTCAACGCCCATGTCACGACTGCCGAGTCTTGTACCGGCGGCGGCATCGCAGAAGCGATCACCCGGATTCCGGGCAGTTCGGCATGGTTCGAAGCCGGTTATGTGACGTATTCCAACCGGCAGAAAACCCAGCAGTTGAATGTGCCGACCGAGTTGTTCGAGACGGTGGGTGCGGTCAGTCGCGAAGTGGTCGAAGCGATGGTGCGTGGCGCACAGGACAAAAGTCTGGCGCGGTTTGCGGTTGCGGTCAGCGGCATTGCCGGGCCGGACGGTGGCTCGCCGAACAAGCCGGTCGGTACGGTGTGGCTGGCGTGGGGCGTTGGCGAGACGGTCACCAGTGAGGTTCAGCACTTTCCCGGTAACCGCGATGAAGTCCGCCGACAAACGGTGAAGGCCGCGCTAGAGGGGCTCCTGCGACTAGCGGCACGAGAAATCGAAAATCAGGGGTAGGCGATCCGTGAACGCTGTGGAATAATACTGGCTACTTATACAGGTGTTGGCCGTCAGGCCTTATTGATTACGTGAGGACTTTAATGGACGACAACAAGAAGAAAGCCTTGGCTGCGGCCCTGGGTCAGATCGAACGTCAATTCGGCAAGGGTGCCGTGATGCGTATGGGCGATCAAGACCGTCAGGCGATCCCGGCTATCTCCACTGGCTCTCTGGGTCTGGACATCGCACTCGGCATTGGCGGCCTGCCAAAAGGCCGTATCGTTGAAATCTACGGTCCGGAATCTTCCGGTAAAACCACACTGACGTTGTCCGTGATCGCCCAAGCTCAAAAAGCCGGCGCGACCTGCGCATTCGTCGACGCCGAGCACGCCCTCGATCCTGAGTACGCCGGCAAGCTGGGCGTCAACGTTGATGACCTGCTGGTGTCTCAGCCGGACACCGGTGAACAGGCGCTGGAAATCACCGACATGCTGGTGCGCTCCAACGCCGTTGACGTGATCATCGTCGACTCCGTGGCAGCTCTGGTACCGAAGGCTGAAATCGAAGGCGAAATGGGTGACATGCACGTGGGCCTGCAAGCCCGTCTGATGTCCCAGGCGCTGCGTAAAATCACCGGTAACATCAAGAACGCCAACTGCCTGGTGATCTTCATCAACCAGATCCGCATGAAGATCGGTGTGATGTTCGGTAGCCCGGAAACCACCACCGGTGGTAACGCGCTGAAGTTCTACGCCTCGGTTCGTCTCGACATCCGCCGTACCGGCGCGGTGAAGGAAGGCGACGAAGTAGTCGGCAGCGAAACCCGCGTCAAGGTTGTGAAGAACAAGGTCGCTTCGCCGTTCCGTCAGGCCGAGTTCCAGATTCTTTACGGCAAAGGCATCTACCTCAACGGCGAGATGATCGACTTGGGCGTGCTCCACGGCTTCGTCGAGAAGTCCGGCGCTTGGTACGCCTACGAAGGCACAAAGATCGGTCAGGGCAAGGCCAACTCGGCCAAGTTCCTGGCAGACAACCCGGAAATCGCTGCGAAGCTCGAGAAGCAACTGCGTGACAAGCTGCTGACTCCGGCAGTGATCGACTCCAAGGCTTCGGCAGTCAAAGAGACTGAAGACGACTTGGCCGACGCTGACCTCTGATCGCAGCGATGACCACCGCCGTACTCGATACCCTCGTCGCTGTGCGGCGAACCGCCATGGACCTGCTCGCACGTCGCGAGCACGGTCGAGTCGAGCTGACGCGCAAACTGCGTCAGCGCGGCGCTGAGACGGAAATGATCGAAACAGCCCTCGACCGTTTGACGGAAGAGGGGCTGCTTTCAGAAGCCCGTTACCTTGAAAGCTTTGTTTCCTACCGTGCCCGTTCCGGCTACGGCCCTCTGCGGATTCGCGAGGAGCTGAGCCAGCGCGGTCTGCAACGTGCCGATATCGAACTCGCCCTGCGCGAAAGCGGTATCAGTTGGCAGGAACAACTTCAGGACACGTGGCGCCGGAAGTTCTCCGGACATTTACCGATTGATGCGAAAGAACGGGCCAAGCAAGGTCGGTTCCTCGCGTATCGGGGTTTCTCGATGGAGATGATCAACCGCTTGTTCAGCGGTCGAGGCATGGACGATTAAACCGATTCAAAAAAAACGGCCCGCTATGAAAATAGCGGGCCGTTTTTTTTTGCGTTCAAATTACCTGTGACGGTTCGCGGCTGCGTTGCGACGGTTGCGGTCTGGAATCCGCCCAGTTTTCCGGCAGGTTGATGTAGTCAATCAACTCCCTCAAACGCCCGTGAGTGCGCGCGTTGAAAGCGAAGGCCAGTCGCGCCAGATGGCTGAAATGCGGTTCATCGTGTTCCTCGCCGGCGTAGGCGTGTTGATGGAAATGGTCACTCAGGCACAAATCGGCAAAGGCTTCCTGCATGTGCGCCAGCGCCTGGTCGCTCAGCGTGTGGTGCATGCGGATTACGAATTGGCGCTTGAGCCAGCGGCTGGAGTGGAAGTTGCTGTAGAACTGGTTGATCTGTTCCACCGCCTCTTCGACGCTGTAAACCAGGCGCATCAGTTTCATGTCGGTGGGCAGGATGTAACGGTTGTCCTCCAATTGTTGGCGGATGAAGTCCATCGCGCCCTGCCAGAACGTGCCGCCTGGCGCATCCAGCAAAACCACCGGCACCAGTGGGCTTTTGCCGGTCTGGATCAGCGTCAGCACTTCCAGCGCCTCATCCAGCGTGCCGAAACCGCCCGGGCATAGCACCAGTGCGTCGGCTTCTTTGACGAAAAACAGTTTGCGGGTGAAGAAGAAGTGGAACGGCAGCAGATTGCCGGTGCCATCGACGGTCGGGTTGGCATGTTGTTCGAAGGGCAGGGTGATGTTGAATCCGAGGCTGTGATCGCGCCCGGCACCCTCATGGGCGGCGGCCATGATGCCGCCCCCGGCGCCGGTGATAACCATCATGTCAGAACGGGTCAGTGCCGCGCCGAGCTCTCGGGCCATGGCATACAAAGGATGTTCGACCGGCGTGCGTGCAGAACCAAACACCGTAACTTTGCGTCGTCCTTTGAATTGTTCCAGCACTCGAAACGCCTGCTCCAGCTCACGCAGGGCTTGCAGGGTGATCTTGGCGTTCCAGCGGTTATGGTCTTCCTGCGCCATGCGTAGCACGGTCAGGATCATGTCGCGGTAGATGGGGATATTCGGGCTGTTGGGGGAAACGCGGTTGAGTTGTTCTTCGACCTGGCTGATGAGGTCGGGGCCGCTTTCCTGAAAATGACGACTTAGGAGGTCATTCGGTTGGTAAGGCATTCAACGTCTCCTTCTGCACAGAGCGGGTGGCCCTGACGAGCGACGTCAGGGCCGCGCTGCAAAAAACACACAATCGGCAGTTCCTTGTCTGCCGTTAACGCATGATCGGACTACTGTGAATCTAGACCCTTGCGCGCGATTACGCTGACTTGATCATTGCGCCGCAACATTCTGGCTGGCAACCGTTTATTATTTTTGCGCCAATGCCGACACCGCTCGTCCGAACGTGCGCCGACTCCCCGTCTCTCTGATTAACTGACTTACAGGCGCCGTACGACAGCTGTGCATCAACAAGCGTACGCAAGGTGCACGCGATTCAAGGATTTGCGGGTGGCAAGGAGGCGGGACACATGGCCAGAGTGATTCTGGAGATCGATACGCAGCTGTATCGAATGTTGAAGGCATCAGCCGAGACCCATCAGATCAGTCTCGAAGAGGAGTGCTGCCGGCGGTTGGCGGGCGGCGAGCGCCGTTCGCACTATTTACAGGCCTTGCTGGCCGAACTGCGCGCCGAGGATGAACAGCGGCGCGCCAATTCACGATGATTACTTCTTCTTCGCCGGGCCGGCTTTCGGGCAATCCGATTCCTGGTAGCTGGCGGAGCCGATCGCTTTGTTGGTTTTCACTTCGGTAAAGTCGTAACGCATGATCGCGCCTTTGGCCATCAGCTTGCGGAACGACGGGTTGTTGCACACCGAGGCGCCCAACTGGAAATACACGGCTTTAGGGTCAGCGCGCATTTTGTCGGCGTGGCTCTTTTGCACGCTCAAGTGGTTGATCAGCTGCGTGCCTTCAACGGTGAAACCCTGATCCAGAATGTCTTCACTGATGGCGCGTGGCGTGCCGACGCTGCTCTGGGCGGCGACGTTGCGCAGCTCGCGGTTCAGATTCTGCTCGCTCAGCGATGCAGCCTGAGCGGTGAAGGACGACGCCAGCAGAATGGCAGCGGTGGGAACGATAAGGCGCAGCATGAAACTCTCCTGATTCGGTGACTGGTGGTTCGACCAGCCTCGGGGCTGTGCGTTCAGTGGCGGCGAATTATAGGGGAGCCGGTCGGGAGGGTACAGGCTTGTGCCCGTCGCTCTGGTAAACTGCCGGCCTTTATTGCCCTGCCGAGTGTTGTTCGTGTCGAGTTTTCCTGCTTTTCGGCGTTATCCGCGATGAACCATGCCCCCAACGCCGTCGCCCGTCTGCGCGACCAGCGCGAAGATGAAGGCATCAAGCCGATTCAGGCCCGTGGCTTTCGCTCCGAGCGTTGCCGCGACTGCCGGGTGATCATCAGCCATTGCCTGTGCGCGTGGCGGCCGAGCGTTGAAACGCGTTCGGGCGTGTGCCTGATCATGACCGGCAAGGAAGTGTTCAAGCCGAGCAACACCGGTTGGCTGATTGCCGACGTCGTGCGTGACAACCATGCGTTCATCTGGTCGCGCACCGAGCCTGATCCGCAGATGCTCGCACTGCTCAGCGACCCGCAATGGCAGCCTTATCTGGTGTTCCCCGGCGAATACGTCGAGCCGTCGCGAGTGACCAACACCGTCGCTGCCGATAGCAGCAAGCGTCCGCTGTTCATTTTACTGGATGCGACCTGGACCGAGGCGCGCAAGATTTTCCGCAAAAGCCCGTATTTCGATCACTTGCCGATCTTGAGCCTGTTGCCCGACAAGCTTTCGCGTTACCGCTTGCGCCGTTCGACCCGCAGCGAGCATCTGTGTACCGCCGAAGTCGCTGCACTGTGTCTCGAATTGGCTGGCGACAGCGACGCCGCCTCCGCGCTGGACGCCTATTTTGACGTGTTCAGCCAGCATTACCTCGGCGCCAAGCAACAACTGGATATGAATGAGTCCACCCCCGCTCACGCTGAGTTGCTGCCTTATATACGAAAGGCGCAGCCGGAGTTGGCGCAATAGTGGCCCATACTGTACGCAGTCGCGGCCTTGTTGCTTGACCACCCCGTCTTCGCTGGGCATGCTTGGCGCCGATTAGGGTGCGGCCAAGGTTTGAAACGCCGTGTTTGCTGTTGATTGGCGTTGAACGTGCCCCTGTGGATATCGCTTCAAGAGCGGCATCTTGAGTTGCTTTGGCCAGACCGGAATGCACCGCGTCTGCCATCAAAAACAGGATCATTTGAAAAATGGCCACATACGACATCCTGATTGCCGATGATCACCCCCTGTTTCGTAGCGCCCTGCATCAAGCGGTGACGCTGGGCCTTGGCCCGGATGTACGCTTGGTGGAAGTGGCGAGCATCGCCGAACTGGAAGCGCGTTTGACCGAAAAAGCTGACTGGGACTTGGTCCTGCTGGACCTGAACATGCCCGGCGCATACGGATTCTCCGGGTTGGTGCTGCTGCGCGGGCAATACCCGCAGATTCCGGTGGTAATGGTTTCAGCGCAGGAAGAGGCCTCGGTGATGGTCAAATCCCGTGAGTTCGGCGCCAGCGGATTTATTCCCAAGTCCAGCGACCTCAGCGTGATTCAAGAAGCGGTGCGCAAAGTGCTCGACGGCGATGTGTTCTGGCCGCCACAGGCGTTCGAAGCAGTCGCCGTTTCCGACGAAGCCAAAGCCGCGAGCGACGGCCTCGCCAGCCTGACGCCGCAGCAGTTTCGCGTCTTGACGATGGTCTGTGAAGGCCTGCTGAACAAGCAGATTGCCTATGAGCTGAGCGTGTCGGAAGCGACCATCAAAGCCCACGTGACGGCGATCTTTCGCAAGTTGAATGTGCGCACTCGCACACAAGCGGCTTTACTGCTGCAACAACTTGAGTCAATTCCAAGCCAATAAAGGCTGGTGTCTTCACGCTTTTTTGACTTTTATTGATCTAGCTTTCCCACTCCTTTTTGGTTGGTTTCTTCCTTATGTCACCTTTCAAGGGCCAGACCGGCCTGAAACGTATCCTCAATGCCTCTGGTTATTCGCTGGACGGTCTGCGCGCCGCGTTCACCGGCGAAGCGGCGTTCCGCCAACTGGTGCTGCTCAATGTGGTGCTGATTCCGCTGACGTTCTTCCTCAATGTCAGTCGGGTCGAGCAAGCGCTGTTGATCGCCGTGTGCCTGTTGGCGCTGATCGTCGAGCTGCTGAATTCGGCGGTGGAAGCGGCCATCGACCGCATCTCGCTGGAACTGCACCCACTGTCGAAAAATGCCAAGGACATGGGTAGCGCCGCACAATTCGTGGCCCTGAGCATGATTGCGCTGGTGTGGGCAGTGATTCTGCTTTAAGCGATGGTTGGCAAAACGATCTCGTCGCTGCGCTGCACCCCGGCAGTGAAAGCGCGGCACAGATCGAGAAATTCGCGCATGGCAGAAGTCTGATACTTCTGTTTGTGCCAGATGAAGTAGAACTGTCGCGCCAGATCCAGATCCGGCGTCTCCACCGGCACCAGACTGCCGCGGCGGAACGCATCACGCAGTGCCAGACGCGAGATGCAGCCAATCCCAAGTCCCGATTCCACCGCGCGTTTGATCGCTTCGGTGTGTTCCAGCTCAAGACGTATATTCAGCGAGCTGCGATGGTGACGCATGGCCTGATCGAAAGTCAGCCGCGTGCCGGAACCCTGCTCGCGCAGAATCCACGCTTCGTGGGTCAACTCTTCCATCGTCGCGGTGCCGCGTTGAGCGAGCGGATGCTGGGGCGCGCAGAACACCACCAGTTCATCCTCGACCCAACTCTGCACTTCGATGTCCGGGTGGCTGCAATCGCCTTCAATTAGACCCAGATCAATTTCGTAGTGGGCGACTTGTTGCACGATATTGGCAGTGTTCTGCACGTGCAGCTTAACTTGGCTTTCCGGATGCCGCTGCATGAAGCTGCCGATCAGCAGGGTCGCCAGATAGTTGCCGATGGTCAGCGTGGCGCCGACCGACAGTGAGCCGAAACCGGATTTGCCGTTGAGCAGGTCTTCGATTTCCTTGGCTTGGTCGAGCAGGGCCACCGCCTGTGGCAGCAGCTGTTTGCCGAGGGCGTTGAGGCTCAACCGCTTGCCGGCGCGGTCGAACAGCTGGCAGCTGGATTGGCGCTCGAGTTCGGTGATCGAGGTGCTGGCGGCCGACTGCGAGAGGTTGAGCAGACCCGCAGCACGGGATACGCTTTCCTGCTGGGCGACGGCGACGAAGACTTGCAGTTGACGGAGAGTAAATCGCATATCGATATAACCGATAACCCTTATCTTAATAATCCAGTTAACAGATATTGTCGTCGCTATTAGAATGCGATGCAATTGCGCACCGTCGCCTTTGAAAGCCAGCGCAGACCCAATCTCCAGGAGTCAAACGTACATGAGCAACATGAACCACGAGCGTGTCCTCAGTGTTCATCACTGGAACGACACTCTGTTCAGCTTCAAGTGCACCCGCGATCCGGGTCTGCGCTTCGAGAACGGTCAGTTCGTGATGATCGGCCTGCAACAGCCCAATGGCCGCCCGCTTATGCGCGCTTACTCGATCGCCAGCCCGAACTGGGAAGAGCATCTGGAGTTCTTCAGCATCAAGGTGCAGGACGGCCCGCTGACTTCGCAGCTGCAGCACTTGAAGGAAGGCGACGAGATCATCATCTCGAAGAAGCCTACCGGCACGCTGGTTCTAGACGACCTGAACCCGGGCAAACACTTGTATCTGCTGAGCACTGGCACCGGTCTGGCGCCGTTCATGAGCGTGATTCAGGACCCGGAAACCTACGAGCGCTTTGAAAAAGTGATCCTGGTTCACGGCGTACGCTACGTCAACGAAGTCGCCTACCGCGAATTCATCACCGAGCACCTGCCGCAGAACGAGTTCTTCGGCGAAGCGCTGCGTGACAAGCTGATCTACTACCCGACCGTGACCCGCGAGCCGTTCGAGAATCAGGGTCGTCTGACTGACCTCATGCGCAGCGGCAAGCTGTTCAGCGACATCGGCCTGCCACCGATCAACCCGCAGGACGACCGCGCGATGATCTGCGGCAGCCCGAGCATGCTCGACGAGACCAGCGAAGTGCTTGATAGCTTCGGCCTGAAGATCTCGGCGCGGATGCGCGAGCCGGGTGATTACCTGATCGAGCGTGCGTTCGTCGAGAAGTAAGCTCCCACATTGGTTTGTAGTGCATGAAAAAGCCCGCGTTGCCTGAGAAGGCAGCGCGGGCTTTTTCGTTTCTGGGGGTTACCTGTCGGCGGGAATCACTTCGAGTACGCGGATCTGCTCGGGCGCCGGGTAATGCCAGCGCACATCCAGATC
Organism: Pseudomonas sp. WC2; assembly: GCF_050586545.1. Taxonomy (NCBI): domain Bacteria; kingdom Pseudomonadati; phylum Pseudomonadota; class Gammaproteobacteria; order Pseudomonadales; family Pseudomonadaceae; genus Pseudomonas; species Pseudomonas sp. WC2. The sequence continues at coordinate 126,344 of NZ_JBOBDR010000005.1, forward strand.
CCAGAATTGTGCGCCATATTCACGCTCAGGCACCGGGGTTTGATAGGCCGGGCGTGGATCCTGAGCCAGACACTGTTCAATCAGTTGAACCAAGGGTTCGCCAAGGCGCTGAGCGTGTGTGTGCGCCTGTTGCAGCGCCGAGTCCGTCCACTGCACGTCAATCAGCTGCGGCGCGGCGCTGGCGATGCTGTTAGAGGCCTCGGGAATGATGTCGGCGTAGGGCACGTAAGGTTTGATGTCGAGCACCGGTGTGCCGTCGAGTAGGTCGATGCCGGAGATGAACAGCCGGTTGGCTTCGACCTTGTCCAGTTTCACTACGGACTGACCGATGCCGTTCGGTCGATGTGTAGCGCGGGTGGCGAACACGCCCATGGACTTGTTGCCGCCCAAACGAGGTGGACGAACCTTCAGACGTGGCTTGTCTTCCAGTGCCTGATGAAACAAGAAGAGCAGCCAGACATGGCTGACCTGTTCCAGCCCCTGCACGGCGTCGCCCTGATCGAACGGCGCCACCAGTTCCAGCACGCCACGGGCGGCGGGGGCCAATTGCGGTTGGCGCGGGATGGCGAATTTCTCCTTGAAGCAGGAGCGCACGAAGCCGATGGGGGAGACGCTGTAAGTCATGGGTTGCATTCGAAGCGGGGCAGGGTGGGCATGATAACCCGACAGGCCTAAAGTCTGGTGTTAGCTGGGCAGGCCTCTTCGCGAGCAGGCTCACTCCCACAGAGGTTGTGTGCATGACACAGATCCAATGTGGGAGCGAGCCTGCTCGCGAAGGCCGCACCGCCGATGTCAGAGGCTAAACCCACCATCCAGCGGAATAATATTCCCGGTCATATAAGCCCCCGCCGTACTCGCCAGACTGATCGCCAACGCCGCCATCTCCTCTTCACGCCCCCAGCGCTTCATCGGAATCAACGCCGTATCCTCAGCCAAGGCCTGCTGATCATTGCCAATATGTTGGGTCATCTTGCTCGGAAAACGCCCCGGCGCGATCACATTGACGTTGATGTGCTGACTCACCAGTTCCCGCGCAAGAATCCGCGACAATTGATGCAGCGCGGCCTTACTCGGCCCATAGGCATACGCCTGCTCGCCAAAGGAAGAAATACCCGCCACCGAACCAATGTTGATAATCCGCGCCGGATTCGCCGCCGAGCCTGCCTTGCGCAGCAGCGGCAGAAATTGCTGGATGCAGGTGAACACCGAGGTCACGTTGAGTTGCATGACCTTCTCCCAGCCCTTGACCGGGTAACTCTCCAGCGGGGCGCCCCAGGTGGTGCCGGCGTTGTTCACCAGAATATCCAGATGCGTTATCTGTTCACCCAGGCGCGCGGCCAGCTCTTGAACCCCTTCTTCCGTCGCCAGATTCGCGGCCACGCCATGACATTTGCCCAAGGCGCTGAGTTCTTCGGCGGTTTGATGGCAGGCTTCAGCGTCGCGTGAGCAGACATAAACCCGAGCGCCGGCCTCGACAAACGCTTTGGCGATCATCTTGCCGATACCACGGGTGCCGCCGGTCACTAGAGCGGTGCGGCCTTGCAGGGAGAAATACGGATGCATGGCGAGTCCTGAGGATTAGGGATCAGTACACCCTAGTCGTCAGCCGCGAAAAGCGGAGCCACTATTTTCGAAAGGAATGGGGGGCCATGCGGCCAGCTTCGAGTGGCAAGCTGCAAGCTACAAGTTAACGCGGTGTGGCAACTTGCAGCTTGTAGCTTGTAGCTGCTTTTAAGCTCTCACGCGCAGCGTGAGCCCTTTGAGGAAGTTGCGCAACAACTGGTCACCGCACGGGCGATAGTTGGTGTGGCCAACCTTGCGGAACAGTGCGCTCAGCTCAGGCTTGGACACCGGGAACTCGGCAGCCTTGAGGATCGCGTGCATGTCGTCTTCTTTCAGTTCGAAGGCCACGCGCAGCTTTTTCAGGATGATGTTGTTGGTCACCGGCACTTCGATGGGCTGCGGCGGACGGCTTTCATCCTTGCCGCGCTTGAAGATCACCAGGCCGTCGAGGAAGTGCGCGATGACTTCGTCCGGGCAGCGCACAAAACCTTCTTCGTCTTCTTCTTTCTTGTCGAGCCAGGTCACTACGTCAGCGAGTGCTACGTCCATGCCGCCGAGCTTGATGATATCGACGACTTTCTTGTCGCTGATGTCGAGCATGTAGCGCACGCTGCGCAATACGTCGTTATGAATCATGTGAGTAATCCTGATAAGCGTTGTGGGCAGCACGCGGGCGCGCTGCCGGAATGTGTGGCGGCAGTGGAAGTCCTAGAACTTCTCTTTGCCGGACAGGTAGCGCCATTGGCCGACCGGGACTTTGCCGATCGAGACGCCGCCGATGCGGATGCGGCGGATGCCGATGACCTTCAGGCCGACCGCTTCGCAGAACTGGGCGATGATGCCGGGCTGCGGGTTTTTCATGGCGAAGCGCAGACGGTTTTCGTTCTGCCAACTGGCCTTGACCGGCGGCAGCTCCTTGCCCTTGTGGGTCAGGCCGTGCTGCAAGCGGTTCAAACCGTGGGCGACCATGTCACCTTCGACTTCAACCACGTATTCCTGCTCGATCTTGGCGGCATCGGCGGTGAGCTTGCGGAGGATTTTCCAGTCCTGAGTAAACACCAGCAGGCCGCTGGCCTTGGCTTGCAGATCGGCACTGGCGGTCAGGCGCAGAAAGTGCCCGCGCAACGGACGCTTGCTGAAGCGGTGGTCTTCGCTGAGGGTTTCGGCGCTCAGCGATTGCATGGCGGTCTCGACGTCCATGCCGGCCGGCGCGTTGAGCAGGATGGTCACCGGCTCCGGCGCGGTGGCCTTGGCGTCTTTGTCGAGCTCGACCTTCTGGTCGCCGACCTTGAACTGCGGCTCGTCAATCACTTCGCCGTCCACGGTGACCCAGCCGCCCTCAATGAACAGCTCGGCCTCCCGGCGGGAGCAACCGACCAGTTCGATGAGGCGTTTGGAGAGGCGAATCGGGTCAGTCATGACAGGGCCGTAACAAAAAAGGGGTGGGCATTGTACCTGTGTGGCGCCGGTTAAGCCCGGTTCCATTTACAGGGTGTTCGTATTACCTGTGGGAGTTAGCCCTGCTAGCGATGCAGGCGCTGCGGTCTGCCTGATGCTCCGCGGTGATGCAATCGCTAGCAGGGCTAGCTCCCCCAATTGTTTTGTGTTGTGTCAGCCGTTGTTTGAGCGTTGCTGGTTTTGGCGCAGGCGCATGTGTAGCAACGGATAAGGCTGGCCCATGCCATCGACTTCCGAGCGACCGATCACTTCAAAACCCTGTTTGAAGTAGAAGCCCAGTGCCTGCGGGTTCTGTTCGTTGACGTCGAGTTCATCGGCGTTCAGGTGCTGCATCGCGTAGTTCAGCAATTTTTTGCCCAAGCCTTGGCCGCGATGCTCGGGATCGATGAACAGCATCTCGATCTTGCCCGCCGCGACACCGGCAAACCCGGTGATGCGCTGGTCGGCGTCCTTGGTGCAGATCAACATCACCGCATCCAGGTATCGGGTGAGCACCAGATTACGCAGCAGCTCGATATAACTGTCCGGCAGGAAATCATGGGTGGCGCGGACCGAGGCCTCCCAGACCCGGGTCAGTTCCTGATAATCGCTGAGTTTCGGCGTGTGGATGACCGAATGGTGACGCATGCCCGTCTGCCTCTTGTCCGTTTCAAGGGAGTCCGTCCCCTGCTAAACGATAGCCGTAAAAAAGCCCCACATCTCGTAAAAAGAGCGGGGCTTTCGAATACATCACTATCCCCTGAGGGAAGCTTAGATCTGCTCAGCCCACAGGTCATATTCGTCGGCGTCAGTCACTTTGCACCAGACCTTGTCGCCCGGCTTCAGGTTGCTGCCGTTGTCGATGAACACATTGCCATCGATTTCCGGGGCGTCGAAGAAGCAGCGGCCAACCGCGCCTTGCTCGTCAACTTCGTCCACCAATACTTCGATTTCACGGCCGATGCGCATTTGCAGGCGGGCCGAGCTGATCGCCTGCTGGTGCGCCATGAAGCGATCCCAACGATCCTGCTTGACGTCGTCCGGTACGATCTCCAGATCCAGATCATTGGCTGGCGCGCCGTCAACCGGCGAGTACTGGAAGCAACCGACGCGGTCGAGCTGGGCTTCGGTCAGCCAGTTCAGCAGGTACTGGAAGTCTTCTTCGGTTTCGCCCGGGAAGCCGACGATGAAGGTCGAACGGATGATCAGGTCCGGGCAGATTTCGCGCCAGTTCTTGATCCGCGCCAAGGTCTTGTCTTCGAACGCCGGACGTTTCATCGACTTCAACACTTTCGGGCTGGCGTGCTGGAACGGGATGTCCAGGTACGGCAGGATCTTGCCGGCGGCCATCAGCGGGATCAGCTCGTCAACGTGCGGGTACGGGTAAACGTAATGCAGACGCACCCAGACGCCGAGGCTGCTCAATGCTTCACACAGCTCGGTCATGCGGGTTTTCACCGGCGCGCCGTTCCAGAAACCGGTGCGGTATTTGACGTCGACGCCGTAGGCGCTGGTGTCTTGCGAGATCACCAACAGCTCTTTAACGCCGGATTTGACCAGACGCTGAGCTTCGTCGAGCACATCACCGACCGGACGGCTGACCAGTTTGCCGCGCATCGACGGGATGATGCAGAACGAGCAGCTGTGGTTGCAGCCTTCGGAAATTTTCAGGTACGCGTAGTGACGCGGGGTCAGCTTGATGCCTTGCGGCGGCACCAGGTCGATCAGCGGGTTGTGATCCTTACGCGGCGGCACGACTTCGTGCACAGCGTTGACCACTTGCTCGTACTGCTGCGGGCCGGTCACGGCCAGCACGCTCGGGTGTACGTCGCGGATGTTGCCTTCTTCCACGCCCATGCAGCCGGTAACGATGACCTTGCCGTTTTCCTTGATGGCTTCGCCGATCACTTCCAAAGATTCAGCCTTGGCCGAATCGATGAAACCGCAGGTATTGACGACTACAACGTCGGCGTCCTGATAGGTGGACACCACGTCATAACCTTCCATGCGCAGCTGGGTCAGGATGCGCTCGGAGTCGACCAGTGCTTTCGGGCAACCCAGAGATACAAAGCCAACCTTTGGATTGGCCGGCGCAGGAGTGGTGGACATGTCTAACCTCGGTATTTTGTGACATCGCTTTCTTGATGCGAAAGCCGACGGACGGGCGCTTAGGGCGCGCCTCTGATCAAAAAGTGCGCAATTCTAGCGGCGAGGGACGCACTTGACCAGCTTTATGCAGGGAAATACGACGAGTGCTGCGCTATGCTTCGCGCCGTTGAGCTTTACCAGATTTTTACAGTCAACAAATGGTCTGTAACAACAGGTAAAACAGCGCATGCTGCACCACAAAGCATAGTGCTTCATTCAAAGAAGCCGGTTCTAAAATCAGGAGTGTTGGATGGGTCAGGCAAGTAGTCATGCGGCAGGCGCCGAGGGTTCGGCCTCCAAGCCGCTGAGCATGCTGGTCGCGGCGGTCGGGGTGGTTTACGGCGACATCGGCACGAGCCCGTTGTACACCCTCAAAGAAGTGTTTTCCGGCGGTTACGGTGTGCCCGTCAATCACGACGGCGTGCTGGGCATTCTGTCGTTGATCTTCTGGTCGCTGATCTGGGTCGTCTCGATCAAATACATGATGTTCGTGCTGCGCGCCGACAACCAGGGCGAGGGCGGCATCATGGCGCTCACCGCACTGGCACGGCGGGCGGCGGGGCATCGCAAGAAGCTGCGGTCGTTGCTGGTGGTGTGCGGATTGATCGGCGCGGCGCTGTTTTATGGCGACAGCATGATCACCCCGGCGATTTCCGTACTGTCGGCGATTGAAGGTCTGGGTCTGGCGTTTGACGGCATCGACCATTGGGTGGTGCCGCTGTCGCTGGTGGTGCTGGTCGGACTGTTTCTGATCCAGCGTCACGGTACGGCGCGGATCGGCATTCTGTTCGGGCCGATCATGGTCACCTGGTTTGTCGTACTCGGTGCCCTCGGTGTGTATGGCATCAGCCACAGCCCGGAAGTGTTGCATGCGATGAACCCGATGTGGGCGGTGAATTTCTTCGTCGTTCACCCGGGGATGGGCGTGGCAATCCTTGGCGCCGTGGTGCTCGCCTTGACCGGTGCCGAGGCGCTGTACGCCGACATGGGCCACTTCGGGCGCAAGCCGATTGCCCGCGCGTGGTTCATCCTCGTGCTGCCGGCGCTGGTGCTGAACTACTTCGGTCAGGGCGCCTTGCTGCTGGACAACCCGGAAGCAGCGCGTAACCCGTTCTATCTGCTGGCACCGAGCTGGGCGTTGATTCCATTGGTCGGCCTGTCGACCATGGCCACCGTGATCGCCTCGCAAGCAGTGATTTCCGGCGCGTTCTCCCTGACCCGTCAGGCGATCCAGTTGGGCTACATTCCGCGCATGTACATCCAGCACACCTCAAGTGACGAGCAGGGCCAGATCTACATCGGCGCGGTGAACTGGGCGCTGATGGTCGGCGTGGTGTTGCTGGTGCTCGGCTTCGAATCCTCCGGCGCACTGGCTTCGGCCTACGGTGTGGCGGTGACCGGTACCATGCTGATGACCACCATTCTGGTGTCGGCGGTGATGCTGCTGCTGTGGAAATGGCCACCGATCCTCGCGGTGCCGGTGCTGCTGGGCTTTCTGCTGGTGGACGGCCTGTACTTCGCCGCCAACGTGCCGAAGATCGTTCAGGGCGGTGCCTTCCCGGTGATCGCCGGTATCGCCCTGTTCGTGCTGATGACCACCTGGAAGCGCGGCAAGCAACTGCTGGTCGAACGCCTCGACGAAGGCGCGCTGCCGCTGCCGATCTTCATCAGCAGCATTCGCGTGCAACCGCCGCACCGGGTGCAGGGCACCGCGGTGTTCCTCACCGCGCGCTCCGACGCCGTGCCGCACGCGTTGTTGCACAACCTGCTGCACAACCAGGTGCTGCATGAGCAAGTGGTGTTGCTGACCGTGGTTTACGAAGACATCCCGCGCGTACCGCCATCACGGCGCTTCGAGGTCGAAGCGCACGGGGAGGGCTTCTTCCGGGTGATCCTGCACTTCGGTTTCACCGACGAGCCGGATGTGCCGCAGGCGCTGAAGCTTTGTCATCTGGATGATCTGGATTTCAGCCCGATGCGCACTACCTATTTCCTCAGCCGGGAAACGGTGATTGCTTCGAAACTTGAGGGCATGGCGCGTTGGCGTGAAGCGCTGTTTGCGTTCATGTTGAAGAATGCCAATGGGAACTTGAGGTTCTTTAATTTGCCGTTGAACCGGGTGATTGAGTTGGGGACGCAGGTGGAGATGTAAGCCTGGCCTCAACCGAAAAGCCCCCGTCAGCCTTGTGGCTGGCGGGGGCTTTTTTGTGGGCGGCAACTTCAGATCAAAAGATCGCAGCCTTCGGCAGCTCCTACAGGTTTCGCATTCCATGTAGGAGCTGCCGAAGGCTGCGATCTTTGATCTTCAAACCTTTACAAGCCTTCAGGTATCTCTGCTTCAGACTCGGTCTTCGTCCGCGCAGGTCGTGGGATCAGCGCTTGGATCACGTCATCAATCAAGGCTTTGCCCATCACCGTCAGATAATGCGCAGCCCAGGCATGGCGGTCGGTGTCTTTGATGAAGGCCGCATCCTCGGCGAAGGATTTGGCGAGGGATAGCAGGTCGGAGGATTGGGATAAAGCATCAGTGATGGGGATGCCGGAGCGGACGTTGAAGAACGCTTGATCCGAGTTGTGGAGGAAAGGGGTGAAGCCGATGGTTTTAAGATCTGATGGATTGTTCATTGTCAGTTCCCTTGATTTCGAGAGCTGCCGCATCCGATACCAAGCGAATGGGTGACAGCTGTGCGCAGGTTGGTAAACCGGGGAATCAAGGAAACCGGCACGCCCGAAAGCGTCCCACACACAGCTGCCATAACACAGGGGCTCGGACGGGATTTCGCCTGAGTCGTGTCGGGTGCGCTGTTGCGCCTTATTCCACCGGGTTACCAAGCCCGATCGCTGAATGGGTCAGCGACGTCCGGAGAGTATCCCTTCGAAAAACAGCGCAATAGAGCGGCAAAGCGCCCGAACACGAGTTTCGGAGTTTGCCTACAAGGTCTGTGGGCGTCATCTGATATTGCGAGACTGGAAGTAAACGATACTAAACGTCACGCACGAACCGACGTGTGCAAAGCATTCAGGTACGTATGACGGCATCAGCGGAACAAGAAGTACAGGATGAACCAGAGGAGCTTCGGATCGAAAAGAAGGCCAGTGAACGATTGCTCATCTTTGATTTTGGCCAAGCAATCAGCCATGACGATGTGAGGGCAAGGTATGCACCGATTAGTGATCGACCCAAGGGCTTGACGACCCGGCCTCGTCAGTGAGACAAGTGTCCACGTTTTATGGAATGTGGACACCTGAGGTTTTGAGCTAAATGAAGAGTCAAGACATTTTACTTTTGTTCAAAATGGCCAGTCTCCACGCTCAGGAAGAGAACCTCTTGGGGGAGATGGAGGCCGAATCGAATTCGGACAGGGTCGAAGAGCTGCTCAGGCCTTATGTCGTCAGCCGAATGACCGCAGGGGCGAGTGTGGGGAAGCCATTGGTTACCTATTCCACTGATGGGGAAGACACAGTCTTCCAGCGCCGCGAACTCGATTCGCCTTTCGCTGATGGGCTAGGCTGGGAGGGATGGGCGGAACCAGCATCTGATCCACCGCTGACAAGTTGGAGCGATCGGTACTCTCTGCGTGCGCTGTCTGCCTCTCTCGGACTGAGCAAAAGCGAAGTCTCAAATGCTCTCGCCCGATGCCGGGAATCCGGACTGCTCATTCATGACTACGACACCGGGCTTGCCAAAGTGCACCGCCGGGAACTGCTGAAAATTACCGAGCACGCGCTGAAGTACTTCTTCCCGGTCAAGCCTGGCGCGATGGTTCGTGGCATACCCACAGGTTTTGCGGCGCCTGCGCTGTCCAAAAGCATCAAGAGTGCGGGTGGTTTGATTCCGGTCTGGCCGGATGCGCAGGGAACCGAGCGAGGCCAAGCGATAGTGCCGCTTTACAAAACAGTGCCGGAAGCGGTGAAAAAAGACCGGATCCTTTACCACTATCTGGCGCTAGCTGATGCAATCCGTCTGGGGGGGCCACGTGAATGTGGTGTGGCAATCAGCATTCTGAAGGCAGGGATGGGGCTGAAATAGCATGTCGTCAAACGCGGATCACAACTACGAGCTCATAGAGTTTGTGGCTCAAAGCTTGGGCAAGGCCTTTCTCGCCGAAGTTGCTTTTGTTGGCGGCTGCACTACCGCCATGCTGGTTACAGATACAGCCGTGCTGGACGACATTCGTTTCACTGATGACGTTGATCTAGTGATCGAGTTGGCCGGTATCAGCGCCTGGAACCATCTCACCGAACGGCTGGCGGCCAAGGGGTTCAAGATCACGGGTGAAGACGAGGTCAATTGTCGTTTTCGCTTCAATGACGTCGTCGTGGATGTCATGCCTTCCGACCCTGCAGTGCTCGGCTATGCCAACCGCTGGTTCGTCGAGGGGCTGGCGAGGGCGGATAAATTTACCCTGCCCAGCGGCACTGTCATCCAGATATTCCAGCCCACGTATTTTCTCGCGACGAAACTGGAAGCTTTCGCCGGTCGGGGAAATGGTGATCCTTATCACAAGGATGTCGAGGACATGATCATCTTGATCGATGGTCGGCCTGAGCTGTTGGAGGAGGTGGGCCATGCTGACAAGGACCTCAAGACGTTCATCACAGAGGGAGTCCAGACGCTGATGGCGCTCGATGGGGTTGGCTACGTGATCGAAAGTTCAGGCTCGGTGCAGGCGAATCCGGGCAGAGGGCAGATTATTCACAGGCGTATGAAAGCGCTGGCCAGCGCATGAGATACCACTCCCGATCAATCACTGGGCAAGCCAGCAGGGCAAATAATGACTATGCCGGAGCGACCTGTGAGGGTGACGGTGGGTTTTTTGTTGTCGCGGATGGCACTTCCAGGCGCGGCAGTGGACAGCTGGCTGAACGCTTCGTAAGCGGCATGTTGGCGGCTCATTCCACACAGATGGAGCAGGGGAGCTATCCTGCAGAGCCCGCAGCTGTTGAGCGCCTATTGGATTCAATACTGTCGGATTTTCGTGCGTCGTTGCCTGCTGATCAGACGGGAGTCATCTGTTACCTGATTGGCTTGGTCGCTCATGGCCGACTCACCGTTGCATACGAAGGTGACTGTTCATGCGGGATTGTGACGCTGGCGGGAGCCATCGATTGGATTACGCCACCTCACTGCAAGGCCAATTGGCGGCGCGACCGTTCGCACTGCGAGTTGGCGCAAGACCCCGCGCGAAATTCGGTAACACGATACTTGAAGATCAATCGGGTTCCGAACCCTGACTTTGTTTGTTGTGCACTGGACGCTGTTGTGCGCTTGGTTTTTGTCACTGATGGCTTTTGGGCGGACTTGACGCAAGCCCAGCAAAGCAGTTTGTTGGCGGCGCCGGATAGCGACATTAGCGTTGGCGACGATGATGTCACGTGGATAGATGTTCAGCTTGGCCAGCAAGACTGAAGAGTTGTCTGAATCCAGCGCCATCCCTTGTAGGAGTGAGCCTGCTCGCGATAGCGGTGTGTCAGTTGGCAAATAGGTGGCTGACTCCGCTATCGCGAGCAGGCTCACTCCTACAGGGGAACGGGTTGATCGTCCGAGATGTAAAAAGCCCCCGCAACTGCGAAGTTGCGAGGGCTTTTTGTAGGGGCGCTTCAGATCACTCTTCGGCGACCGAGTCCTTGCTCTGGCGCTTCTCGATCAAGTCCACCAAGCGCTTGGCCAGCGCCGGGTAGTTCTCGTCGAAGTGGTGGCCGCCGGGCAGTTTCACCGCTTCACCGACTGCAGTCTTGTCCGTGCAGCCACTTTCATCGGTTTCTTCTTCACCGTAGATGCACACAACCTTCGCCGGTGGCAGCTTGGCCATTTCCGGGCCCGTGGCGGCTTCTTTGCCGGCGTTACCCAGCCAGCCTTCGACTTCGATTTCGAAGCTGCCGGTGCGGGCGAAGGCCAGCAGGATGATCGCGTCTACACGCTGCTGCTCGGTGTCCGGCAGGCGGTTGTAGATCGCTGGCAGCACGTCGGCACCGAATGAGTAACCGGTGAGGATGAAGCGTTTCGTGCCCCATTTCTGCCGGTAGTGCTGCATCAGTTCGGTCAGGTCCAGGGCGCTTTGCTCCGGGCTCTTGTGCTGCCAGTAGTAGCGCAGGGTGTCAATGCCGACCACCGGGTAGCCGATCTTGGCCATCTCGCCCGCCACGTCGCGGTCGAGGTCGCGCCAGCCGCCGTCACCGGAGAGGAACAGGGTGACGGTATCTTTGGCTTGACCGGCCGGCACTTCAACCACCGGAATCGCCAGACCGCCGTTGGCCTTGTCGCCGCCGACGAGGATTTTGCGCAGTTCGTTGTTCAGCACTTGCGGCAGGTTGATGTCGTAGTCGCTGATGCTGGTTTCGGCGTTTGGTTGATCGCGCACGAAACCTGCGCTGGCGTCGTCCGGGTTGTCGTTCCAGGCGGCGAGCCAATGGCCGTGGGCGGCAGATTTTGGCAGCAGGTGCGTGCAGCCACCTTTTTCCAGAGCCAGGTCGACGGACACCGCTTGAGCCTTGTCGTCTTTCTGCTCCGCCAACCAGCGCCATGCCAGCACAGCGCCTGGACCGATACCGCTGACCAGAGTGGCCGGGCCGTTCAGTTCACGCAGGCCCGATTGCAGGGCTCGGCTTTGCAGCAGGCAGTCTTTCGGCAGAATCACCTGAACAATTTGCGCCGAAGCGCTGCGGCTCAGGGTGGTCAGTTGTTTTTCAGAGAGTTTCTGGTCGTCGTTGACCGCCACCAGCACCTGCGCCTTGGGCTTGGTGCCGGGAATGACGCGGGTCATGGCGGCGCCGTCGGCCGGGTTGAGCTGTTCGACGGTCGGTTCCGGTGCCGGGCGTTTGAGGTACCAGTAACCGCCGCCGGCAATCACGGCCAGCACGATCAGTGCGGCCAGGATGTACTTCAGGGAGCGTTGAATCATCAGCGTTTCACCAATCCAGTCAAGCCGCCCGCGATCAGGGCAGCAGTGTCGGCCAGCGCCACCAGCGGATCGAGTCCGGCGGGCACGGCCATATAACGGGGTTCCCAGTCAGGCTGGAACTTGTCTTTGAAGCGGCGCAAGCCTTGGAAGTTGTACAGCTGCTCACCACGGCGGAAAACCATCGAGCCCAGACGCTGGGTCAGCGGTGCACCACGCCGGGGTTGCAACCCCGACAGCGGCACCATGCCCAGGCTGAAACGCGCGTATCCGTGACTCTTATAATGTTGAATCAGGCCGACCATCATGAATTCCATGGTCAGCTTGGGGGCGTCCGGGTGTGCGCGCATCAGGTCGAGGCTGGCCAGGTCATGGCTGTAAGTCTCGAGCAGATTGGCGAAGGCCACCGGGCGGCCTTCGAAGCGAATCACCGCGATGCGGAAATGCTTCAGGTAGTCGTCGCTGAAACGGCCGAGGGAGAAGCCTTTCTCACGCACGTTCTTGCCGGTCAGCCACGCATCGGAAATCACTTTCAACTCGTCCATCGGCGCCTGCCCCGGCTCGTGGATCTCCAGCGACAAGCCATCGCGGGTGCCACGGTTCCAGGTGTAACGCAGGTCCTTCATCTCTTTGCCCTTGGCTTCCAGGTCAAAGCGAAGCAGATCGACCCGGGCTTCTTCGCCCAGTTTGATCGCGGTCAGGCCGATGTCCATGTAATACGGCAGGTTCTCCGCGCGCACCTGGTAGAAAACCGGGCGGGCGTGGTGAATATCGCAGAGGTCGCGGAACTGCCAGATCATCTCGGCGCGTTGCTGGCCGGGACCGATCGGGTCGTACAGCGCCACCAGACTGCGGCCACGGCGCGCGTACATCAGGAACGCTTCGTCGTTCTGGTGAAACAGCAGTGCTTTGTCACCGGTCAGTGCGAGGCCGCCGTCGGGTTGTGACGAGGCCATGAGGATTTTTGCGGCGCGGTCGAGTTCGTCCGGCGTCGGCAGGTGAATGACCGGGCGCGCAGTGCGCAGCAGCCAGGTCAAAGCGATCACCAGCAACAGCACGGCGGCGCCGAGCAGCGAACGCAGGCCACGCGGCGCGTCGGCATCAAGGGTGAACTGCCACCACAGTTGATGGCTGTACGGTACGTCTTGATAGGCGAACAGCAGCAGCCACGTCGACGCGCCCAGCACACAGAGGCTGGCCACCAGATACAGCGGCGAGAACGGCAGTTCGGTCAGGCGACTCGGGCGGTAGAACGAGCGACGGAACACACCGAGCAGCGCAGCCGTCAGTGTCATCAGCGTCGCTTCTTCCCAGTCGAAGCCTTTGAGCAACGAGAGCAGGGCGCCGACCAGCAACAGAATGGTGGTGAGCATCCAAGCGGCCGAGAGGCGACGGCGCAGGCCCTGGGCCAGCATGAGGCAGAGCACGCCGATCAGGCTGGCGCCAAAGTGCGAAGCATCAACCAGACGATGCGGGATCAGAAAACCGATGTGCTCCAGACGCGTGTCGATCTCTGGCGTGGCGCCGGAAAACAGCAGCACCACGCCGGACAGGAACACCAGCACCGCCAGAATCGGTGCCGCCAGACCAGACGCTGCACGCATGGTCTGGGTTTGAAACAGGCGCTGGCCTTCATTGATCAGCAGCAATACGCAGGCGACCAGCAGCGGCAGGACCACGTAGATCAGACGGTACAGCAGCAGGGCAGCGGCCAGTGGCGCGGCACCGAGTTTGTCGGCGAAGGCGGCCAGCAGAATCGCCTCGAACACGCCGACGCCGCCCGGCACATGGCTGAGAACGCCCGCAGCCAATGCCAGCAGGTACACCAGCAGGAACGCACCGAACGGTGGTGCGTCCGGCAGCAATAGATAGAGAACGGTGGCGGCAGCGGCGACGTCGAGGGCGGTGATCACCAGTTGCAGGAAGGTCAGGCGACGACCCGGCAGACGCAGGGTGCGGCGGCCAACTCTGACCAGCAGGTTGTCGCGCAACGGTTGTTCCGGCAGGCGCCGACGGTAGATGCCGATAGCCAGTACTACGCCAAGCAACAGTACGACTGCTGCAACTGTGCCGAGCAAACCTTCGGACAGTCCCAGCGCCTGGGAAGCAGCAGGAAGATCACTGAGCGTTGCAAGTGCAGCCAGAGGGGGCAGGGCGCAACCCAGCGACAGACTGGCGAACAACGTCATGTGCGCGACTTCCGACGCGCCCAAGCCTAGTCGTGCATATAAACGGTAGCGGACCGAGCCGCCGGACAGCAGCGACAGACCGATGGCATTGCCGATGGCGAACGCGGTGAAGCCGCCCAGCGCCAATGTGCGCGGTGGCAATTTCACACCGGCATAGCGGCTGGCCGACCATTCGTAGCCGAGCAGAATAATGAAGCCGACTACGGTCGCAGCGAAGGCGCCGAGCAGGGCGGGTTTCGGCACGTCGAGAATCGAGTCGTGCAGCGCATCGAGATCGAGTTCGGCGAGCAGATGACGACAGGCGATCAGCGCAATGGCGAACAGCAGCAACGTCACCGCCAGACCAATCGGTTGTCGGTATTTGCTTAACCGATCCAGCAAGCGCAGACGCTCGGGTTTGATCGGATGTTCCGCTGTGACGGTGTCTTGTGGATCAGACGAGTTGGCGCGCATCAATCACCTCTTGGATTGTGCGCGACAGGATGGAGGTATCCAGCCAAGTTACCAATCCCTGTAGAAAAAAATAATCACAAAATACTACGCCTCTCACCGGGTATCGGCGAGGGCAGTTCCTGGATTGCAGACGTCGTGCCTGCGACACAAGCATAGTCGCAAGTTGGCGAGCCTGAAGATCCCGAGCGGGTCACTGCACATTGACAGATCATTGTTGCGAAAGGACTTTTTCCACAGATACAAAAAAGGCCACTCTTTCGAGTAGCCTTTTTTGATGTTTGGTTGCGGGAGCCGGATTTGAACCGACGACCTTCGGGTTATGAGCCCGACGAGCTACCAGACTGCTCCATCCCGCGTCTGTGTGGCGGCATTCTACAGACGAACGACGGGGTGTCAACCGCTAATCCCGTAAAGGGTCAAATAAGTGCGGAATCGCGTCAAACGGTCGCAGGTGACGCCTTAAGTTTCGGAAATGCAAAGAATTCCTGTTTGGCGATCGCTCTCTATCAAGAAGAGAAATTCACAAAACCAACGCGCACAAAAAAGGCCACTCTTTCGAGTAGCCTTTTTTGATGTTTGGTTGCGGGAGCCGGATTTGAACCGACGACCTTCGGGTTATGAGCCCGACGAGCTACCAGACTGCTCCATCCCGCGTCTGTGTGTCGGCATTCTACAGAGGAACGCCGGGGTGTCAACCCGCAATCTGGATAAAAACTGTTGAGGTTCAATCGGTTAGCGCTTTTTTCCGGGTGTTTGTCACGCTACAGGTCAGGCGGGGCAAGGCTTTCAGCTCTATTGGCGGCCGCTCGTCGATTGAGAAAATAAATTCAAAGGACATTTCCTACCGCCTGGAAAGAACATTCATACCACTGGTGCTATATACAGGTGTGAGTGAGATACTGCTGATCCGGTTCGCCACGTTTCCTTTTCTGACATGACTCAGCGAAAAATCATCCACATCGACTGCGATTGTTTCTATGCCGCCATCGAGATGCGCGATGACCCGCGCCTGGCCGGCAAGCCGTTGGCGGTGGGTGGTTCAGCGGACCGGCGCGGAGTGATTGCTACCTGCAACTATGAGGCGCGGGCTTACGGCGTGCGTTCAGCGATGGCGTCCGGGCATGCGTTGAAACTGTGCCCGGATCTGACCATCGTCAAGCCACGGATGGATGCTTACCGCGAAGCATCGAAAGAAATTCATACGATCTTCAGCGATTACACCGACCTGATCGAGCCGCTGTCGCTGGATGAAGCCTATCTCGACGTGTCCGACAGTGCGCATTTCGGCGGCAGTGCCACGCGCATCGCCCAAGACATCCGCCGCCGAGTCTCCAATCAATTGCATATCACCGTGTCGGCGGGCGTGGCGCCGAACAAGTTTCTGGCGAAGATCGCCAGCGACTGGAAAAAGCCCAATGGCTTGTTCGTGATTACCCCGGATCAGGTCGAAGATTTCGTCAGCGGTTTGCCGGTGAGCAAGTTGCACGGTGTCGGCAAAGTCACCGCCGACAAGCTGGGCAAGCACGGCATCGTCGACTGCTCACAGTTGCGCGAGTGGGGGAAGCTGGCGCTGGTGCGTGAATTCGGCAGCTTCGGCGAGCGATTGTGGAGTCTGGCTCGTGGGATTGATGATCGCTTGGTGCACAACGACAGTCGTCGTCAGTCAATCAGCGTGGAAAATACCTACGACGTTGATCTGCCGGACCTGCGCAGTTGCCTCGATAAACTCCCAGAGCTGCTGGAAACCCTGAAAACCCGCATGGCACGGATCGACAGCAGTTATCGGCCGGGCAAACCGTTCGTCAAAGTGAAGTTTCATGACTTTACCCAGACGACGCTTGAGCAGGCCGGGGCAGGGCGTGATTTGGGCAGTTATCAATTGATGCTGACGCAGGCGTTCAATCGCGGCGGCAAACCGGTGCGGTTGTTGGGGGTTGGGGTGCGGCTGGAGGATTTGCGCGGCGGGTTTGAGCAGATGGAGTTGTTTGAGCGGTAGGTTTGCGGTGTGTGTCAGGGCCTCTTCGCGAGCAAGCTCGCTCCCACATTTGGAATGTATTCCGCCCTGTGGGAGCGGGCCTGCCTGAGAAGCTTCTAGCTGTCAGTTCGGTCCTGGATCCGCCACTAGGCGCCCGGCATCCTTGGTCAGCGACTTGAGAAACTCAGTCTGCAACTCAGGATCATTACGCGTCAGTTCGATCAGGCTTTGTTCCAGTTCGCTGGCTTCTTCTTCCAGACCCAGTTCCGACAGCCGCTTGACCCGGTGCACCCACTGGCTCACTTCGTCATCTTCCAGGTCGTCGTAAATCAGCCCGTGCGCTTCGAGCAACTTGCCGCGCAGATGACTGCTGATCAGCAGCGACGAATCGGAATGCACGTCATCCTTGGCGTCTTCAACGCTGATCTGCAATTTGCCAACATGATTGAGGTCATTTTCGGCAAACGGACTGTCGAGCAGATTCAGGCGCAGTACGCCGTTGCGGTCGGTGGTCATGTCGAAGGTCTGTTTGCCAGCCTTGACCTGCACCGGGCGCTCGCTCCACGGCAGGCTCGAATATTCCGTGCGCTTGTCGCGCTGGACTTCATCGATACCCGCAAGGTTTTGCTGCGCACGACCGTTGGACTGCACGTTCATGAACGGATTGAGCCCGGCGAAACCGTAGCTCAGCCAGTCCTTGGTGACGCTGTCCGGCAAGTTGCCCAAGGCAAATACGTTGACCACGTTCGCGCCGACGCCGCCGACCACCGCCACCACGCCCAGCGGAATCTCGTAGACTTCCCGCCAAGGCTGGTAGGGCGTGTAACGATCGTAACGACGAGTGACTTCGAACTCGGTGACTTCAAAAGTCTTCTGTTCGTTGATCTTCACGCGTCGCTGCGGCAGCTCAAGCGCCTTAGGCTCACCGACATCAATCTGCAGGCTGTGATCGAGCAACTTCCGCTCGACCCGCTCTTCGTGCTCGCTGCGCTGTGACATGTGATTGGCACAGCCGCTGACCAGCAGGGCACCGCACAGGGCGGTGCCACCGAGGCCTAAGGTGTTTCGCTTGAACATGACGTCTCTATCTGGTTTCAGCGGCGGATACGGGCCTGCAGGAAGGACAGTACATCGGCGACCGGCAATGCTTGCGCCTCGCCTTCGGTACGACTCTTGTATTCCAGGTTGCCTTCGGCGAGGCCGCGGTCGCTGACCACGATCCGGTGTGGAATGCCGATCAGTTCCATGTCCGCGAACTTGATGCCCGGGCTGGTTTTCTTGTCGCGATCGTCCAGCAGCACTTCGAAACCGGCCGCCGTCAGTTCGGCGTACAGCTTGTCAGTGGCTTCGCGCACCTGCTCGGTTTCGTAACGCAGCGGTACCAGCGCGATCTGGAACGGCGCCAGGGTGTCGCTCCAGATGATGCCGTTGGCGTCGTTGTTCTGCTCGATGGCGGCAGCCACCACGCGGGAAACACCGATGCCGTAGCAACCCATTTCCAGGGTCACTGGCTTGCCGTTCTCGCCCAGCACTTCGCACTTCATCGCCTTGCTGTACTTGTTGCCCAGCTGGAAGATGTGCCCGACTTCGATGCCGCGTTTGATTTCCAGCGTGCCTTTGCCGTCCGGGCTTGGATCGCCGGCGACTACGTTGCGCAGGTCGGCCACGGTCGGAACCGGCAGATCACGCTCCCAGTTCACGCCGAAGTAGTGCTTGTCGTCGATGTTCGCGCCGATGCCGAAGTCGCTCATCAGCTCGACCGAACGGTCGATGATGATTGGCAGCGGCAGGTTCAGTGGGCCGAGCGAACCGGCGCCGGCGCCAATGGCGTCACGCAGTTCGGCGTCGGTGGCCATGACCAGCGGGTTGGCTACGCCTGGTTGCTGGGCAGCCTTGATTTCGTTGAGTTCGTGGTCGCCACGAATCACCAGCGCGATCAGCTTGCCTTCTTCTTCGGCGCGCACGATCAGGGTCTTGATGGTCTTTTCAATCGGCAGATTGAATTTTTCCACCAGGGCCGCGATGGTTTTGGTGTCCGGTGTATCGACCAGGCGCAGCTCTTCGGTCGCTGCGGCGCGCGAAGTTTCGCGTGGCACCGCTTCGGCCTTCTCGATGTTCGCCGCGTAGTCGGAACCGTTGCTGAAGACAATATCGTCTTCGCCGGACTCGGCCAGCACGTGGAATTCGTGGGAGCCAGCGCCACCGATCGAACCGTTGTCGGCTTCGACTGGACGGAATTTCAGGCCCAGACGCGTGAACACGTTGCAGTAGGCTTCATGCATGCGGTCGTAGGTGACCTGCAGCGACGCCTGATCCGCGTGGAAGGAGTAAGCGTCCTTCATGATGAATTCGCGGCCGCGCATCAAACCGAAGCGTGGACGGATTTCGTCACGGAACTTGGTCTGGATCTGGTACAGGTTGATTGGCAGCTGTTTGTAGCTGCTCAACTCGTTGCGCATCAGATCGGTGATCACTTCTTCGTGGGTCGGGCCCGCGCAGAAATCGCGACCGTGGCGGTCTTTGATACGCAGCAGCTCAGGGCCGTATTCTTCCCAGCGCCCCGATTCCTGCCACAGTTCGGCCGGTTGGGTGCTCGGCATCAACACTTCCAGAGAGCCGGCAGCGTTCATTTCTTCACGAACGATGGCTTCAACCTTGCGCATCACCCGCAGGCCCATGGGCAGCCAGGTGTACAGGCCGGAGGCGAGCTTGCGGATCATGCCGGCGCGCAGCATCAACTGATGGCTGATCACGACCGCATCGGAAGGCGTTTCTTTCTGTGTGGCGAGCAAAAATTGACTGGTGCGCATGGTTGGCCGTTGTCGGTTGCTATGACTGGAAATGACGCAGCAGTGTACCGGCGAGTGTTGCCGACGTACAGGCGTGCGGTCGGTGGGGCAGCACGACGGCGGGATTCCTCCCGCCGTTGGCGAAATCTCTTACGACTCTTCGACGGCAGGCGTCGGAGCCGGCTCGGGCGTGGGTGTCGGGCCTTCGCGGCGGCGTTCCTGAAACCAGTGCACGGCGATCAACACCAGCGTCGGGACGCCGAGCAGTGCGGTAATCAGAAAGAAACTGTGATAACCGAACTTCTCTACCAGGACGCCGGAATAGCCGCCCATCAAGCGTGGCAACAGCAACATGATCGAGCTGAGCAGGGCGTACTGGGTCGCCGAGAACTTCAGGTTGGTCAGGCTCGACAGGTAGGCGACGAACGCCGACGTGGCCAGGCCCGAGCTGAAGTTGTCGAGGGAAATGGTCACCACCAGCATCTGCAGGTCTGGGCCCATGTCGGCGAGCATCACGAACAGCAGGTTGGTCGCTGCCGAGGCCACGCCGCCGATGAACAGAATCGGCAGAATGCCGAAGCGCACGATCAGCAGACCGCCCATGCCGGCGCCGACGAGGGTCATGATCAGACCGAAGATCTTGCTGACACTGGCGATCTGGTCCTTGGTGAACCCTTGGTCGATGTAAAACACGTTGGCCATGACACCCATCACCGTGTCCGACATGCGATACGTGGCGATCAGGCCCAGCAGCAACAGCGCCTGCCAGCGATAACGCAGGATGAAGTCGTTAACCGGTGTCAGCACGGGCGCGAGGCCGCGACGGCCCATGGCCGAGAGGCACAGGCCGGTGAGCAGCGTATAGAGAATGGCGCGCAGGAACGCTCGGTCTTCGAGCAGCAGATCGAGCGGGCTCATGGTGCCGAACAGCACACTGGCGAAGTCGGTGTTGTAGAGCTGGGTGAACATCGCCGGTACGGAGACCAGCAATACGATCAGCACGAACACCGACATCAATTGATGCATGAAGGTGTAGCGCCCGGCCTGCAACTGAGTGCGTAACGGCACGGGCGGCTCGCGCATGAACAGCGTGGTCAACAACGCCGGGATCATCAGTGCGCCGAACAGCACATAGGTGCCGGTCCAGGCCGAGTGCTTGTAATTGAAACCGGTAGAGCCGAAGCCTTCGGCGAAAAACAGTGCCCCGGCGGTCGCCAGCAGGGCAGCCACGCGGTAACCGGACATGTAACTGGCGGCGAGGGCGGCCTGGCGATTGTCTTCGGCAATTTCCAGTCGATAGGCATCGACCGCGATGTCTTGTGTGGCAGAGGCGAACGCGACGACAACGGCAATGGCGATCAGCCAGGACAGGTGTTTCTGCGGATCACAGAAGCCCATGCCGATCAGGCCGAGAATCACCAGCGTTTGCGAGAGCACCAGCCATGAACGGCGACGGCCAAGTTTGCCCAGCAACGGCAGGCGCCATTGGTCAAGCAGCGGTGACCAAACCCATTTGAACGCGTAGGCCAGGCCGATCAGGCTGGCGTAACCGATGGTTTCGCGGGCGACACCGGCCTCGCGCAGCCAGACCGACAGCGTTGAAAACACCAGCATGTACGGCAGGCCGGCAGCGAAACCGAGCAACAACAGCACGAGCGTCGAAGGACTGGCATAGGCGGCGAGCGCGGCGCGCCAGGTTTTACGGGGCATGGGCTGAAGTCTGCCTCAAGATTGCGAAAACAAAGCGCGCACTCTAACCGCTGTGCTCTACCGGACGCCAGCCATGGCGCTGAATATCCACACGATTGTTCAGGACGGTGATGCCTTCCATGCGCAATCTGGCGCGTTGTTCATCCCCCGAAGGGCTGCCCACCGGCAGGCTGATCCGACCGCCGGCGCCCAGTACACGGTGCCAAGGCAGTCTGGTATCGCCGGGCAACTGACTCAAGGTGCGACCGACCCAGCGGGCGGCGCGCCCAAGCCCGGCCAGTTCAGCCAACTGACCATAGCTGACGACTTTGCCTTCGGGCACTTGCGCGAGGGTCGAGTAGAGCGCCGTGCGTCGGATTTGCGCTTCGCTGTCACCTTCATGCATCGGGTCTGTCACGGGCGTGGTTCCTGAGCTTCGTCGTATTGACCCTTGCAAGGGTAATCCTTGGCTGCGCAGTTGAGAAATGAACTCATTGGAAATCGTCCGGTCAGTCCTTGTCAGGGTCTTATTCCTACGGATAATGCCGACCTTTCTCGCAAACCTGAGCCCTCGATTCGCTTATGTTGTCCAGATCCCTGCTGTGCCTTGCTGTTTTCAGTGCGTCCACGCCCCTGCTTGCCGACACCGTCTGGTTGAAGAACGGTGACAAGTTGAGCGGCACCATTACTGTCTTCGACGGCGGCAAGCTGTTGATTCAGACCAAATACGCTGGCGCCGTCACGATTGACTGGAAAGAGGTCAAAACTCTGGACAGCGATCAGCACCTGCTGGTCAAGCAGGATGCCTACACCGGTGAAGTGTCCAAGTCGTTGACCGCCGCGGAAGATGGCAAGGTCACCCTGGCCAACGGCGAAGCGCCTAAAACCGTGGAGCTGGCGAGCATCCAGCAGATTCTCAAACCGAAACCGGTGGTCGAGGATCTGGTGTGGAAGGGCAATGTCGATATGGCCCTCGACTATCAGCGCGCCGAGAAGGACACCGACGACTATGACGTCGGCTTCAAGACCACCGCGCGCCATGGTCGCTGGCGTCACACCGCCGAAGGCGAATACAACCGCGAAGTGCAGGACGACGAAGTCACCACCAACAACTGGCGCGCCGAATATTCCCTCGACCGCTTCCTGACAGACAAATGGTTCTGGCAGGGGCGTTTGAACTACAAGCGCGACCATGTTGAAGAGCTGGCGCGCCAGCGCGTTGTCGGTACCGGTCCGGGTTATCAGTTCTGGGATGACGAACTCGGCGCGTTCTCGCTGGGTTCGCTGCTCAACCGCACCGATTACGAGTACAGCGATGGCGGCAAGGACAACTTCTATTCGGTCGCGATGAAGTGGGACTACAACCGTTACCTGATTGGCAAGAAGGTCGAGTTCTTCACCAACGGTGAGCTCGGTAAGCCACTGTCTGGCGTCGCCGACTACGCACTGGATGCCGAGATGGGCTTGCGCTACAAAGTCACTGAATGGGCGTCGCTCAACCTCAAGGCCGAGCGTGACATCATCAGCGGCACCAACGATGCGGATCTGAGCAAGACCCGTTATACCGCTGGGTTTGGCGTGGCTTGGTAAGCGCCGCAGAAAAAAATCGCAGCCGTGTCGGCTGCGATTTTTTTTGCCTGTACAAAACAGACGCCCACAAAAAAGCCCCGCTTTTAAGGGCGGGGCTCTTTTCTAAAGAAGCTACAAGTTAGATAACTTGTACTTCTTCAGCTTGCATGCCTTTCTGACCGCGGGTAGCGATGAAAGAAACCTGTTGGCCTTCTTTCAGGCTTTTGAAGCCGTCGGATTGGATAGCTTTGAAGTGAACGAACAGGTCGTCACCGGATTGTGGAGTGATGAAGCCGAAGCCTTTTTCATCGTTGAACCACTTAACGGTACCGGTTTGGCGATTAGACATGGTGTAACTCCTTGAACAAAGATAACTGCGACTCAGGAAGAACCCTGGCCGAGACTGAGTGCAAAGAGCAGGAAAAATTCTTGTAGATGGTTGGATCGAAATTCAACATATCGTGTAGAGATTCTCAGTGACACAAGCAACACAGTGGCGCCACCTTAACCCTTTTTCCGGGAAGTGCCAATGCTTCTTGCGAAGGTTTCTCTGATTTAGGGATCGGCGGTGTGACGGTTCGTCGCCAGAGCGCGCAAATCATGGGGGATCGGCGAGATTTGCAGGCCGCACTTTGAACCCGGCGGCGCGCCCGGTAAGATGCCGGACAGAATTTTTCCACCTCGCTATTCAGGACACCCGCCATGAGCATCAAATCGGACAAGTGGATTCGCCGCATGGCGCAGGAACACGGCATGATCGAACCGTTCGTCGAGCGCCAGATGCGTGGCAGCGACGACAGCCGGGTGATCTCCTACGGTGTGTCGAGCTACGGCTACGACGTGCGTTGCACCAACCACTTCAAGGTGTTCACCAACATCAACTCGTCCATCGTCGACCCGAAAAACTTCGACCCGGGCAGCTTCGTCGACGTCCACAGTGATGTCTGCATCATTCCACCGAACTCTTTCGCACTGGCCAGCACCGTCGAATACTTCCGTATTCCGCGCAATGTACTGACCATCTGCCTGGGCAAGAGCACTTACGCGCGCTGCGGCATCATCGTCAACGTCACGCCGCTCGAGCCTGAGTGGGAAGGCCACGTGACCCTGGAATTCTCCAACACCACCAACCTGCCGGCGAAAATCTACGCCAATGAAGGCGTGGCGCAGATGCTTTTCCTCGAATCCGACGAGGAATGTGAGGTTTCCTACAAGGACCGTGGCGGTAAGTATCAGGGCCAGCGTGGCGTGACTCTGCCGCGTACCTGATTCGCCATCCGGCAGATCTCGGGAATTCTTTGGCGGGCAGACACTCTATGGGGTGTACTGCCCGTTTTTGCTTCTGAGAAACGGGCCTTCGCCGAGGAGTGCCTTATGAAGATCGATCCGCATATCACCGCCGAACTGGCAAGGCTTGAGCCCAATCAGGTTGGCGTTTTAGCCTGGTCCTTGCTGGCACACCCGCCCATCAGCATGGCCGGCGGAATTCCCGGTCAGCCTGATCCTGATACCCCGAATGAAGAGCCAACCGAGCCGGGCGTACCAACGCTGCCGGACGAGCCGCCACCAGCGCCTGTCGCCTGACCGCGCTGATCTGTAGGAGCCGAGCCTGCTCTGCTCCTACAAAGGCCATATCTCGTCATCGCCGATGACGAATATCCTGCAATTATTATCTTTTTCGACCTGATAACCCCCGGTGAACGTACCGAACGCGGGCATCAGGCTGATGCGCTCGCTCAGGCGGAAACACGCCAGTCGCAAGCTTTGTCGACCTTTGCCATGCAACCGGTAAACAGGGTGCACGTGGCCGGCCAGTACATGCCGTTCAGGATGCGGATCCGGTTCATGCTGCAGGGCGAATGGCCCCAATAGCATAGGCTCGGGCACTACGCGGATATTCAATGAGTCGGGTGGATCGCCGGCGCGTTTGTCGTGATTGCCGCGAATCAGCGTCATCGGCAAGTCAGCGTGACGCGCGCGCCACTCCGCCAAGGCGCCCAGCGTGCCGGGCGCGTGCGAACCCGGGCCATGCAGAAAGTCTCCGAGAAAAATCAGCTGCCGACAGGGCAGTTTGGCCAGCAGCCGGTCCAGCACAGCGATGTTGCTTGCCGTCGTGCCTTGTGGCACTGGCTGGCCGAGGCTGCGATAGGCCGCCGCTTTGCCGAAGTGCACATCGGCAATCAGCAGCGCTTGTTGCGCGGGCCAGTACAGGGCTTTTTCCGGCAGCAACCAGAGTTCCTCTCCGGCCAACCGCACAGGGTAGGGCGCGCTCATCGTCCATTACCCTTGTCGGCGCTTTTCTCCAGATCACCAACCATCCGTCTGATGCGATCTGCGAGTTTTTCCGAGCTCATGCTTTCACGCATGCGCTCCACCAACAGCGGAAAGCCTAATGGTGTAGGACGTTTGATCATATGCACGTCCAGTTTCATCCCGTTGATCCTTTCCAATGTCTGTTCCAAACGACGAATATCCAGTTCTTCCCGTAGGACTTCTTCCCCGGCCTGCGCCAGCAACAGGTTGTCGGCGTCGTACTGCTTGAACACCTGGAAGAACAATCCGCTGGACGCCTGCACTTGGCGGGTGCTTTTCGGTGCGCCGGGATAGCCAGCGAAAACCAGTCCGGCGATCCGCGCAATCTCGCGGAAACGCCGCAGGGCCAGTTCGCCGGCGTTCAGGCTGGCCAGGACATCCACTAATAAATCATCGGCCTTGAACAGCTCGGCATTCAGATGTTCGGCCCAGTCGATTGGCGTGGCGCTGAGCAACTCCAGGCCGTAATCGTTCACTGCGATGGAAAACGTTACGGGCTCGCGTTGACTGACGCGCCACGCCAGCAGGCTTGCCAGTCCCAAATGCACCTGGCGTCCGGCAAAGGGATAAAGGAAAAAGTGCCAGCCCTCGCGGGACTTCAGAACCTCGGCCAGCAGATTGTCGGTCGTCGGCAAGCCTGACCAGCGCACCTGGGTTTCCAGCAACGGTCGCAAGGCCTGCATTTCCGGGCCGTTGAACGCGCCTTGCGTGGCTTCGCTAAAACGCCTGACCACGGCTTCGGCCAATTCATTGGAAAGTGGCATGCGCCCACCATTCCACCTCGGTACCGCAGCTTTCTTCGCGGTGCTGCGTTTGACGTAGGCCGTCATGTTTTCCACCCGCACCAGCTCGAGCAGACGTCCGGCAAAGAGAAAGCCGTCGCCCGGTTTCAGTCGGGCAATAAAGCCTTCCTCAACGCTGCCCAACTGCTTGCCACCGCCGCCCTTGCTCCAGAATTTTAGGTTGATGCTGGCGTCACTGACGATGGTGCCGATGCTCATGCGGTGGCGCCGCGCCAAACGCGCGTCGGGCACGCGCCAGACGCCGTGTTCGTCTGGCTCGACCCGGCGATAGTCCGGATAGGCTGTCAGAGACATCCCACCGTGGCGTACGAAAGCCAGCGCCCACGCCCAATCGGCAAGGGTCAGGTCGCGATAAGCCCACGCCAGGCGAACTTCTTCGTACAGCTCATCGGGTAAAAATCCACCGCCCAACGCCATGCTGACCAGATGCTGGACCAGTACATCCAGCGGTTTGTAGGGTGACAGGCGCGGTTCGATGCGCCGTTGTTCGACGGCATCGCGGGCTGCAGCGGCTTCGATCAGTTCCAGGCTGTGCGTCGGCACCAGCGTCACCCGCGAGGTACGCCCCGGTGCGTGCCCCGAGCGCCCGGCGCGCTGCATCAACCGCGCGACACCTTTGGCCGAGCCGATCTGCAGGACGCGCTCCACGGGCAGGAAGTCGACGCCCAAATCCAGACTCGACGTGCAGACCACCGCTTTCAGTTGCCCGTCTTTCAAGGCTTTTTCCACCCAGTCGCGGGTGTCGCGTGACAATGAACTGTGATGCAAAGCAATTAACCCGGCCCAGTCTGGCCGCGCCTCCAGCAGTGCCTGATACCAGATTTCCGACTGCGCGCGAGTGTTGGTGAACACCAAGGTGCTGGCACAGGCATCCAGTTCGGCGACGACTTGCGGGAGCATCTTCAGACCGATGTGCCCGGCCCACGGAAAACGCTCAATCGCTGGTGGGAGGAGGGTGTCGACCTTCAGCGATTTTTCGCTTTGCCCCTGAATGCTGACGCCGCCGCCCTGTGGGATAAGCACTTGTTCGGCGTGGGATTGATTACCGAGGGTGGCGGACACGCCCCAGACGATCAGCTCCGGTTGCCAATGCCGCAGCCGGGCGAGTGCCAGTTGCAGTTGCACGCCGCGTTTGTTGCCGAGCAATTCATGCCATTCATCGACGACGATCATGCGCAGCGTCGACAGCGCCACCTGTGCATCGGCGCGGGCCAGCAGCAAGGTCAGGCTTTCCGGCGTGGTGATCAGCGTGGTCGGCAAGCGTCGGCTCTGCCGGGCGCGTTCGCTGCTGCTGGTGTCACCGGTGCGCAGGCCGATGCTCCACGGGATCTGCAGATCTTCAATGGGCGTTTGCAGGGCTCGCGCGGTGTCGGCGGCGAGGGCGCGCATGGGGGTGATCCACAGGACCGTCAGCGGTTCGGCGGGCGCCTTGCGTTTACGGGGTGGCGCATCGACGGCAAGGGTTTTGGCGAAGCGATTGAGGGCGGCGAACCACACAGCGTAGGTTTTACCGGCGCCGGTGCTGGCGTGGAGCAGGCCGGATTCGCCATTTTTCACCGCCGTCCACACCTGTTTCTGAAAGGCAAACGGCTTCCAGTCGCGGGCGCTGAACCAGGTTTTTGCGTGGTCGGGGGATTTCGCCATGCGAACTGCGCGCGCTCTGGAGGTGTTCTTCCAGTGACCACGGAGCGGGCGGACAAGTTTGATTTTTGTAGGCGATGAAAAACGAGTGTGGGAGCGAGCAACCTCGCTCCCACAGGGTTTTGTGTTGACCGTTATTTCAGGTTACCGCTCAGAAACTGCTTCAGACGTTCGCTCTTCGGGTTGCCCAGCACATCTTCGGGCGCACCTTCTTCCTCAACCAGACCCTGATGCAGGAACAGCACCTGGCTGGAAACCTTGCGCGCAAAGCTCATCTCATGGGTCACCATGATCATCGTCCGGCCTTCCTCGGCCAGACCTTGAATCACCTTCAACACTTCCCCCACCAGTTCCGGGTCGAGCGCCGACGTCGGCTCATCGAACAACATCACCTCCGGCTCCATCGCCAGCGCCCGGGCAATCGCCACGCGCTGTTGCTGACCGCCAGAAAGAAACGCCGGGTATTGATCCGCTACCCGCGCCGGCAAGCCGACCTTGTCCAGATACCGTCGGGCGCGGTCTTCGGCTTCCTGTTTGCTGCAACCCAGCACCCGGCGCGGAGCCATGGTGATGTTTTCCAGCACGGTCATGTGGCTCCACAGATTGAAATGCTGAAAGACCATCGCCAGGCGCGTGCGCAGGCGCTGCAGTTCATCGGCGTCGGCGACGTGCATGCCGTGGCGGTCGGTGACCATACGGATCGTCTGGCCATCGAGGCTCATGGCGCCGTCGTTGGGTTGTTCGAGAAAATTGATGCAGCGCAAAAAGGTGCTTTTGCCCGAACCGCTGGCGCCGATCAGGCTGATCACGTCGCCGGTCTTGGCCTTGAGCGAAACGCCTTTGAGCACCTGATGATCGCCATAGCTTTTGTGCAGGCCTTCAACGGTCAGTTTGTACATGGGACAGACATCCTCAAGGCGAAAGTAGGTAGCCGCTGCGATAGGCTTCGGTGCCGGCAACGTGGGCGATGACCATGCCCGCCGTGGCCATGCGCCGCAGCGAACGGGCGTACATCAGCCCGGCCGTCGCGCAATGAATGGGGGTGATCCGGTCGTGGATCGGGTCGATGATTTCGGCGATCTGTTGCCCGGCTTCCAGGTATTGGCCGGCTACCGCCGTGAACACCAGCAAGCCACCGACCGGCGTGGTCACCGGTTCCACACCCGCCAGTGGCGTGGCGGGATAGGGCAACGGCGGCTGCGGTTTGGTCTCGCCGACGATTGCATCGGACTGAATCAGATAGTCGATCAGCGCTTGGCAATCACGGCTGGCCATCGGGTGATTGACGTCCCCTTGGCCGCGCAACTCGATGGTCACCGAAAAACTGCCGAGGGGAATCTCGAAGTGTTCGCCGAAGCGCTCTTTCAATTGCCACCACAGCAGGGTGAAGCATTCGTCGAACGACTGGCCGCCAGAATCGGTGGCCAGCAGGCTCGCCTGCGCCTCGATGTAACGGGCCAAAGGTTCGACCTGCGGCCACGCTTCGGGCGTGGTGTAGAGATGCACCACCGATTCGAAATCGCAGTGCAAGTCCAGCACCATGTCAGCGTCGCAGGCCAGTCGCTGCAGGGTCAGGCGCTGGGATTGCAGCTGTGTGGTGGCGGTCTGGCGGGCGAGGGCGGCGCGCAGATGGGTGCGGATCAGTTCGAGGTTTCGCTGCGGATCGTCGCTCAGTTTGCCCTCGATCGCGTTGCCGATTTCCTCGCTGAGGTCGACGAACCAGCGGTTGAAGTTCTGCCCGCTCTCCAGTTCGTAGCGGCCCAGCGGCACGTCCATCAGCACTTGTTCGAGGCCGATCGGGTTGGCCACCGGCACCAGCACGATTTCACTGCGCAGGCGGCCGGCGGCTTCCAGCTCCGCCAGGCGCTGCTTGAGGTGCCAGGCGACGAGCATGCCGGGCAGTTCGTCGGCATGCAGCGAAGACTGAATGTAGACCTTGCCCTTGGCCTGCTCCGGGCCGAAGTGGAAGCTGTGGATCTGTCGAGCGGTTCCCGGCAGCGGGGCCAGCAGGTCATGGATCAGGTGGCGCATTTTTTATCTCTTTATTCCTGAGCTGGGCCTAGTGGGTCGGGCCGAGGAAGGCCAGCCATCGGCGTTCGGCCAAGCGGAACAGGCCGACCAGCGCAAAGGTAATGGTCAGGTAGATCAACGCGGCGATGCCGAACGACTGGAAGGTCAGGAAGGTCGCCGAGTTGGCGTCCCGCGCGACTTTCAGGATGTCGGGGATGGTCGCAGTAAACGCCACGGTGGTCGAGTGCAGCATCAGGATCACTTCGTTGCTGTAGTAAGGCAACGAACGGCGTAAGGCCGACGGCATGATCACGTAGGCATACAGCTTCCAGCCGGTCAGACCGTACGCTTTGGCCGCTTCGACTTCGCCGTGGTTCATGCTGCGGATCGCCCCGGCGAAAATCTCCGTGGTGTAGGCGCAGGTGTTCAGAGCGAAAGCCAGAATCGTGCAGTTCATCGCATCGCGAAAGAAACTGTCGAGCAGCGGTTGCGCCCGCACGGCGGCGAGGCTGTAGATCCCCGTGTAGCAAATCAGCAACTGGATATACAGCGGCGTGCCACGGAACAGGTAGGTGTAGAACTGCACCGGCCAGCGAATGTAGAAGTGCGGCGACACCCGGGCGATCGACAACGGAATCGACACGAGGAAGCCGATGAAGATCGAGGCGCTGAGCAGCCACATCGTCATCGCCAGCCCGGTGATGTTCTGGCCGTCGGTATAAAGGAAGGCGCGCCAGTATTCCTGCAGGAGTTCGATCATCGTACGGCCTCCCGGGAACCGGCGGCATAACGGCGTTCGAGCCAGCGCAGAATGAAGTTCGAAGCACTGGTGATCAGCAGATAAATCAGCGCGGCCAAGACCAGAAAGTAGAACAGTTGATAAGTGCTTTTGCCGGCGTCCTGCGCGGCTTTGACCAGATCGGCCAGACCAATGATCGACACCAGCGCGGTGGCTTTGAGCATCACCATCCAGTTGTTACCGATGCCGGGCAGGGCGAAACGCATCATTTGGGGGAACACCACCAAGCGAAAGCGCTGGCCACGTTTGAGGCCATAGGCGGTGGCGGCTTCAACCTGACCGCGCGGTACCGCGAGGATCGCACCCCGGAAGGTTTCGGTGAAATACGCGCCATAAATGAAGCCCAGGGTCAGCACCCCGGCGCTGAACGGGTTGATCTCGATGTATTCCCATTCCATGTAGTCAGTCAAAGACGTCAGCCAGGTTTGCAGGCTGTAGAAAATCAGCAGCATCAGCACCAGGTCTGGCACGCCGCGAATCAGCGTGGTGTAGAGCTGGGCGGGTAGGCGCACCAGTTTGATTTTCGACAGTTTGGCACTGGCGCCGAGCAGGCCGAGCAACACGGCCACCAGCAGCGACAACGCCGATAATTTGATGGTCATCCAGGTGCCTTCCAGCAGCAAAGGACCAAAGCCCTTGAGGCTGAAGGCGGAGAGCCCCAGATTTTGCAGGAGGGTTTCGAACATAAATCAGCAACCTGAGCGGATGGAAAAGGCGCCCATCGAGGATGGGCGCCGGGGCATTATTTGCCGCTGTACAGATTCAGATCGCCAAAGTGTTTCTTTTGAATCTCGGCGTATTTGCCGTCATCGTGTAACGCTTTGATACCTTTATCTAAAAGCGCCTTCAGCTCAGTGTTACCTTTCTTAATACCGACAGCGGTTTTGGCTGGCAGCAATTCGTTGTCGACTGGCTTGCTGACGTCATAGTCGGCGCCTTGTGGCGACTTCAAGAAGCCCAGTTCGGCTTGCAGCATGTCCTGGATACCGGCGTCGAGACGGCCGGAGGTCAGGTCGGAATACACCTGATCCTGATTCTGGTAGGCCTGGGTTTTCACGCCGGCCTTGTCCAGCACGGCTTTGGCGTAGGCTTCCTGGATGGTGCCCTGCTCGTAACCAACGGTTTTACCCTTCAGCGACGCGACGTCGGCGGTGATGCCGGAGCCTTTTTTCGACACGTAAGCGGTCGGGCCGGAGAACAGCTCGCTGGAGAAATCGATGACTTTTTCGCGGGCCGGAGTTACGGTCATCGACGAGATCACACCGTCGAATTTATTGGCCTTCAGGCCCGGAATCATGCCGTCGAAGTCACTTTCGACCCACTTGCACTTGACCTTCAGTTCGGCGCAAATCGCGTTGCCCAGGTCGATGTCGAAGCCCACCAGGCTGCCGTCGGCCGCTTTCGACTCAAACGGTGCGTACGAAGGGTCAACGCCAAAGCGCAGCTCTTTGTATTCCTTGGCCAGCGCGGAGCCAGCGGCCATGCACAACGCCAGTGCAGAAAGGGTCAGCAATGCTTTTTTCATTATTCAATCCCTAAGAACCAATATGAGCGCTTGTGGCGCAGAATTATTGTTACTGGAACGCGTACGACCTATAGAAAGTAGCAATTTCCGAACCAGAGTCCCGAACAAGTGTTTTAAAAGGTTGGCGCTGGGAATGGGCGAGCGAAAGAGTGCCCTTAAACGGGCACAGAAAAAAGCTTGCACTGATTTAGGGCTGATCGTCCCCACGCGGAGCGTAGGAACGATCTTCGCGTGATGTTGAGGTCAGGCCAGCAGATCCTGCAATGTGGCGAGGCTATCCGCCTCATCCACGGTTTTATCCTGACGCCAGCGCAGCATTCTCGGGAAACGCACGGCAATTCCGCTCTTGTGCCGCCGTGACAGGGCGATGCCTTCAAAGCCCAATTCGAACACCAGACTCGGCTTGACGCTGCTCACCGGGCCGAATTTTTCCACGGTGGTCTTGCGCACGATGCTGTCGACCTGGCGCATCTCCTCATCGGTCAGCCCCGAATAAGCCTTGGCGAACGGCACCAGCGAGCGTTGGCTGGATTCCGGCGGCCCGTCCCACACGGCAAAGGTGTAATCGCTGTACAGGCTGGCCCGGCGGCCATGCCCGCGCTGGGCGTAAATCAGCACTGCGTCGACACTGAACGGATCGACTTTCCACTTCCACCACACGCCCATGTCCTTGGTCCGGCCAACGCCATAAAGCGAATCCCGCGCCTTGAGCATCATGCCTTCAACACCGAGGCGCCGAGAGGCTTCGCGCTGGCGGGCGAGGTCAAACCAGTCGTTACCGGTAAGCACGGGCGAAGGCAGTAAAACCGGACTGTTGCAACGTGCAATCACCTCTTCCAATTGCGCGCGGCGCTTGGCCTGCGGCTGATTGCGCCAGTCTTCGCCTTGCCATTCCAGCAGGTCGTAAGCGAGCACCACCACCGGTACTTCTTCGAGAATCTTCTTGTCGAGGGTTTTACGGCCGATGCGTTGCTGCAGCAGGGCGAACGGTTGCACCGCTGGCGGTTCAGTCGATTGCGGATCGAAGGCATCTTCGGTGGTCGGATGGGTGCTTTTCCATACAACGATTTCGCCGTCGATCACCGTGCCATCGGGCAGACCGTGCACCAGCACATCCAGTTCGGGGAAGCGCTCGGTGACCAGTTCTTCACCGCGCGACCACACCCACAAGCGGCCCTCGCGCTTGACCACTTGCGCGCGAATGCCATCCCATTTCCATTCGATCTGCCAGTCGCTGGCCGGCCCGATCAGTTGCTCGAATTCCTCAACCGGTTGCGACAAGGCGTGGGCGAGGAAAAACGGGTACGGCTGCCCGCCGCGCTGGGCGTGTTCGTCCGCGGATTCCGGGGCGATCAGTTTCAGATAGCTGGCCGCATTCGGGCGGTTCGACAGATCGGTGTAACCCACCAGCCGTTGCGCCACGCGTTTGCTGTCGAGCCCGGCCATCGCCGCCAGCGCTCGGGTCACGAGCAATTTCGACACACCAACACGAAAGCTGCCGGTGATCAGCTTGATGCACAACATCAGGCTCGGCCTATCCAGTTGTGCCCAGAATGCCGGTAACTGCCGAGCGAGGAATTCCGGGGTTTCACCGCGCAAGGGCAGCAGTTTGTCTTCGATCCATTCAGCCAGACCAGCGCTGGACGTGTGCGGGTTTTCCGGGAGAACCAGGGAAATGGTCTCGGCCAGATCGCCCACCGATTGATAGCTTTCCTCAAACAGCCACGGCTCCAGGCCCGACACTGCGACCGCGACTTCACGCAGGACCCGCACCGGGACTAACTGCCGAGGCCGGCCGCCGGACAAAAAGTACACCGCCCACGCTGCGTCGTGGGGTTCAGCCTGGGCGAAGTAAGCCTGCATCGCCGCCAGTTTGGCGTTGCTCGAGGTGGTGGCGTCGAGTTCGGCGTAGAGATCGGCGAAGGCTTTCATACGGGCGTCTCGGCGACGGTGGGCTGGGAGGCGATGTTGTCTTCTTCGTCATCGCCGTATTCGGTGTTGAAGCCCTGTGCATCGAGGCCGTGTTCGCGCAGATGGCGCACGAGGACGCCAATCGAACCGTGGGTGACCATCACCCGTTCGGCGCCGGTCTGTTCGATTGCCCAGAGCAGACCGGGCCAGTCGGCGTGATCGGACAAGACGAATCCGCGATCCACACCGCGCCGCCGGCGAGTGCCACGCAAGCGCATCCAGCCACTGGCGAAGGCGTCGCTGAAGTCACCGAAACGACGCATCCAGCTACTGCCGCCGGCCGAGGGCGGGGCGATGACCAACGCTTCACGCATTCGTGGATCATTCTTGGCGACGTCGCCGGCGTAGATCGTCGGCGGCAGATAGACGCCTGCCTCGCGGTACACCCGGTTCAGCGGCTCGACCGCTCCGTGGCTGAGAATCGGCCCGAGGCTTTCGTCGATGCCATGGAGAATCCGCTGGGCTTTGCCGAACGAGTAGCAGAACAGCACGCTGGCCTTGCCGGCGGCGATGTTGGCTGCCCACCACTGATTGATCTCGGCAAAGATCTGCGCCTGTGGCTGCCAGCGATAGATGGGCAGGCCGAAGGTCGACTCGGTAATGAAGGTGTGGCAACGCACCGGTTCGAACGGCGCACAGGTGCCGTCCGGTTCTATCTTGTAATCCCCCGACGCGACCCAGACTTCGCCGCCGTATTCCAAACGCACTTGCGCCGAACCCAGCACGTGGCCGGCGGGATGAAAACTCAAGGTGACGCCATGGTGGGTCAGGCGCTGGCCGTAGGCGAGGGTTTGCAGATTGATGTCTTGCCCGAGTCGCGCGCGCAGAATCCCTTCGCTGGCGCTGCTGGACAGGTAATGCTGGTTGCCGGTGCGGGCGTGATCGCCATGGGCATGGGTGATCACCGAGCGCTCGACGGGACGCCAGGGGTCGATATAGAAATCCCCGGCCGGGCAATAGAGACCTTCGGGGCGCGCGATAACAAGGTCCATGTCGTTACCTGAATGGGGGGGCTTGTCAGTTATGAGGCTGGCGCGGAGCCGGAAGTTCTATCGATTTTCAGGATGACGCATTGCGACAGATCGTTCCCACGCGGAGCGTGGGAACGATCATCAGCACCATGGAACTGCGTTTATTTCCCGGGGGTAAGGGTCAATCGGGTTTTGCCATACACCCGGTCAAAGTTCTGCGGCTGCATCGGCAAGCCGATGTATTGCCCCTTCAACCACGCATCGATCCCGTTCAGGTAGTTCGGGCTGACCGGATTGCCCGACTGCCCCGTACCGTTCTGACCCATCAGCGGTTCGGTCTGGCTGAAGTCGACGATGAACCGCATCGACGGTGCGCGCGTGGTGACGAAATCCTGACCCCAAGCGAACGCCGAGGTGTTCAGCGTGGTGTGATCGCCCCCCGCCGCCAGTGGCCCGCGCACGGTTTGGCCGGTGCTGTTTTTCCAGGCATAACTGTGCAATTTGCCCCACTGCCAAGCGCGATGATCGCCGCCCAACTGACTGTCGCCGGCGCTGATCGCCGCTGCGAAACTACGAGCAAGAATCTGCGCTTTGTCTTCTTTCTGCGGCGTGCGCAGGTCATCCCAGAACGGACTGTCTTCGCGCCCCAGCAGATGATCGGCCTGCGCCGCGTAGGACAAATCACCGTTGGCGATAAACGCTTTCCACGCCGGGCTCGATTCCGGACCGAGTTCGTCGAGGAAAATCTGCTTCATGCTTTCTTGCAGGAACAGCTCATAGATGGCCGCATCCGCCGACGTCGGGCTGAGCTTGCCGTCAAACGCCATCAACCGCGTGAACGCTTCACGGGCCTTGCTGCGATCGGTTTCCGGCAGGGCATCAATGGCCTGTTTCAGCGGCTGCTTCATGCCCGGCGCTTCAAACATCTTCTTCAGCTTGGCAGCGAAGGTGGTGGTCTGGTCGTACTGCATGGCGATCACGCTGCGGCTGTCGTGTTTGCCGCTGCCGGCCAGTTCGGCCAAACGTTCGCCACGTTCCGGCGCGGCCCAGGAATTCGACAACTGCATGCCGTAACCGTGAGGAATCACGCGCTGGTTGGCGGTGCCGAGCCAGCCTTGCGCCGGGTCCTGATCGTACGGGTGCAGCATCGGGTCGGCGTAACCGTCCCAGTCGTAGCGACCTTCCCAGCCCGGCGACGGCAGCAGGCCTTCGCCTTCACGACGATTTGGGAAGCGGCCGGTGACTTGCCAGCCAATGTTGCTCGCATCGGCGAACACCAGATTCAGGGCGATGGCGCGGATCTCGCGGCTGGCGTCGGAAGCACGTTCAACGGTTTGTGCCCGGGTCAGATCGAAAAACGCATCCAGCGACTTGTCATCGGTGAAGCTCGGTGTCTGCAAGGCCAGGCCGAAACCGGTGCCTTGCGCCGCAGCCTGAGCACTGTTGAGCAGCGCGCCGTGGCGGGTTTCGTACACCGCTTCACGAATCGGTCGCTGACCTTTGACGAAATAGGTTTCGTTGCGCACACCCAGTGGCTGCCATTTGCCATTGACCTCGTAGGTCAGGCTGCTGCCCTGACGACGGATTTTTTCCAGGAACAGGTCTTGGTTGTCGCCAAATACGCTGGTGGTGCTCCACGCCACTTTGCCGTTGAAACCACCCAGCACCAACGGCAAACCGGCGACGGTCACGCCCGCCGCTTGATATTTCGGCGCACGAATCTGCACGAAGCTCCACAACGACGGCGCGGCCAGCGGCCCATGGGCATCGCTGGCGAGCAGGCTTTTACCGCTGCGGCTGCGTTGCGGGGCAATCGCCCAGTTGTTCGAAGACGGCGTGCCGAGCAGGTTCAGTGCCGACAGTTGCTGGCTGGCATTGCTCAGCTCGGTCAGGCCGGGAATCTGCCCGTTGAGCTTGAGGCCTTGCAGCTTGTCGGCTTCGGCCAGTGGCAAGTTTTCATCGGGGGCGGACGGCGTCAGCCAGGCGAGTTTGTCGGTGGTCACGGTTTGCGCGAGTACCAGCGAGGAGATTTCTTCCGGCAGGTTGGCCGACTGGCTGAAATTCAGCAGGGCGAAAATCAGTGCGGAATCTTCCGGTTTCCAGTATTCCGGCTTGTAACCGCTGGAGGCGAGGTCGCCCGGCAGCTTGTCGGCGTAGCGGAACAGGTAGGCGTTGACGCCCCGCGCATAGACTTCGAAGAAACGCTTGAGGCGTGGCGACGAAGCTTTGTACAGCTCACCGGCGCTTTTCTTCAGGTTGACTGCGCGCATGTAGCGGTCGGCATCGAGCATCGACGCACCGGACATTTCCGCCAGCCGGCCCTGAGCCAAGAGACGCAGGGTGACCATCTGATTGATGCGGTCGCTGGCGTGGACATAGCCAAGGCTGAAGAGTGCGTCGTGGAAGGTGTTGCTCTCGATCAGCGGCATGCCCATGGCATTGCGACGCACCGAAACATTCTGCGCCAAGCCCTTGAGCGGTTGCACGCCGGAGGTCGGCGGGAGGGTGTCCTGGGCGTTCCAGGTCTGGCAACCGGACAGGCCCAAAACACCGGCCACTGCTGCGGCAACGCCGAACCGGGGAAGAAAATGTGTGAGGGCTGGCGAGGCCATGGCAAAGCTCCTGCGGGGGTGTAGAGGCTGGGGGCGCAATAAAGCCGCTACGTTAGTGAGCAGGAGGTGGCCGCGCAAGCGGGCGAGAGAGTTATTTCTTGAGTTCACGACGCCCGGGGTCAGGTCTTCCCAAGTGCAGTCGAGATAAACCTGTGGGACCTGGCTTGCCAGCGATAGCGGTGTGCGAGCTGACATCAATGTTGAAGTTGCCGGCCTCATCGCTGGCAAGCCAGCTCCCACTGGGTCTGCGGGTATTCACAAAAAATGTGGTCGGCGCAGATCAAATGTGGGAGCGAGCCTGCTCGCGAAGGCGGCAGGTCAGGCGAAGAGATTCTTCGCCTAAGGCATCAAGCGCCGTGGCACTTCTTGAATTTCTTGCCGTTGCCGCACGGGCACGGGTCGTTGCGGCCGACGTCTTTCAGGGCGTTGCGCACCGGTTCCTGGTGGGCGTGGCCGCAGTTCGGGCCGTGCACGTGGCCGTGGTCATGATCGTGGTGATGGTCATGATCATGATCGTGGTTGCAGTCAGGGCCATGGACATGAGGTTGCTGGGTCATCGGTGTTGCTCCGGAATTAAATCGGCGGGGATTATCACGCCATTGCGCTCAAGGTGCACGTAGTGAGCGATGAATAAACCGGTTTCCATTTCCCCTTGCAGTCGATAGGGAATCTGCTGGTCTGAGCTTTTCAGCATTTTCACCACGTCTTTTACCCGCGGCCACAGGTTGGTGCGGATCGGCACTTTGAAATAGGCACTGCGTTTTGGTCCGACAGTGAACCAGTGTTCATGCTCGCCCTCGGCCAGCAACAGGTCGGCCAGATGAATGCGATATTCGAGGCCGCGCACGGTCAGGTCACTGTCATTGGGGTTATCGACACGAAAGTGCAGGATGAACTTCTGCTCGAGCAGTTTGGCGCGCACCACTTCGACTTTCACCAGATGCACGGCGGGTTCGACGCTGTCGTCGCTGAACCACGACGCGCAACCGCCGAGGTTGAGGACCAGCGTCAACATGAGAAATTGGTACGTGCGCCGACCGAGCATGGTTGTACTCCCTTTGGTGCCAGTCTAACCGCCGTCGTCTCTACGCGCCGAAATACCCCGCACAGCACTTCTTGAACTTCTGCCCGCTGGCGCACGGGCAACTGTCATTGCGGCCCAGCTTCAACTGCACCGTCGGGTCGATGAAATACCAGCGCCCGGTGTTCTGCACGAACGAGGAACGCTCGCGATGGCTGTGCTCGCCCTGATCATCGTGCCAGCGCGCGGTGAAAGTGACGAAGGCGTGTTCCGGCTGACCGCCGAAGACTTCCGAACTTTCGACATCGAGGCCCAGCCAAGTGCTCTGCGCGCTCCAGTTGCTGATCGACTGACGATCCAGTCCCGCTTGTTGGGCGGGCAGGGTGGTCGCCACCAGATAGTCGATCAGGCCCAGCACGTAGGCGCTGTAGCGCGAACGCATGAGCGCTTCGGCGCACGGCGCAGGATGACCGTCGTGATAGTGACCGCAGCAGGCATCCAGCAGATTGCCGCTGCCGCAAGGGCAAATGGCTGTACTCATTGCATTACCACCAGTATTTCCCGAAGTTTTCCGGATTGGCCCAGAAGCGTGAGTTGAGCCAGTCGGGGACTTGTTTGTATTCAAGCAGATCGTAGGTGAACAGGGTCAGCACTTGATCATCGCGCTGAAAACGTTCGCTGGCTTGCAGCGCCAGCGAATAGAAGTCGGTTTCCTGCCAGCCGCTGGCCGCCAGATCCGCCAGCACCGCAATGCGGCTGGCGTTGAGATTGCGAATCCCGCCTAACAGATTCAGGCCATCGCGCTTGGGCAAATGTTCCAGGCAATCGACCACCAGCGCCAGATCGAAACGCTGCGCCGCCAGTTCGGCGGGCAATGCGCCCGGCGCGGCGTGGGCGACGACGGTGTCCGGGTGCGCCTCTTTAAAGGCGCTCAGGGCCGGAAACTCGCTGGCGCCGATCAGCAGAAGACGCGCCGGGGCGTAGCGATCCAGCAAAGCGGCCAACGCCTGTTGCGGCGTGCGGGAAGAAATGGCGACGTTCATCAAGGCTCCTCAATCAGACCGCCAAGACTAGCCTGCCTGACTGCAGCGGCAAAGGGCCCTGTTTCGCCGGTTTGCGGCAAATGCGTCAAAGTCCTGTGAACACGCTCGCAAACAGCAGTGGCCTATTGCTGGCGGAGATTAAAACTCCGGTCTTTACTCCCTGAATCGGTTCTAAGCCGATCCCTCAGGAGAAAACCAGATGAGCATAGTTCGGACAGCATTACCTTTGATTCTGCTAACCAGTGTGTTGACTGGTTGTGCAGGTTTGCAGAAAACCGACTGGCCGACCTGTGCGGCGGTCGGTGGTGTTGTCGGTGCCGGTCTCGGCGCGACGGAAAGTTCGGCATGGGCCGGCTACGGCGCGTTGCTGGTCGGTGGTACCGCAGCGGCCTATTGCTGGGTGCACGGTGATGGCGACGAAGACGGCGATGGTGTGCCGGACAGTCGCGACAAGTGCCCAGGCACGCCTAAAGGCGTACAGGTCGATGCTGACGGTTGCCCTCCACCAGCGCCTGCGCCAGTGGTCGAAGAAGCTGTAGTGGTCAAGGAAGAAACCATTGTTATCCGTGATGTTCACTTCCAGTTCGACAAAGCCACGTTGACCGGCCCAGACAAACAAGTCCTCGACAAGGTCGCTACCCGACTGAAACAGGAATCCTCGACTGCGCAACTGACCGTGACCGGTCATACCGACAGCGTGGGCAGCGATGCCTACAACAAAAAACTCTCGGATCGTCGCGCGCATTCGGTGGTGGACTACTTGATCCAGCAGGGAGTGCCACGCGCCAGCTTCGTTTCGGTGTCCGGTCTGGGTGAAAGCCAGCCAGTGGCCGACAACAAAACCGCTGACGGCCGCGCGCAGAACCGTCGTACCGAAATCAAAATCCAGCGTTGAGCCCCTCTCGCATCCGCGGCTTGTGCAGTCGCGGATGCGGGTCTTTACTCCTGTGTAACCGGTATGGGCCGGTGACA
Source organism: Pseudomonas sp. WC2 (assembly GCF_050586545.1). Classification (NCBI taxonomy): domain Bacteria; kingdom Pseudomonadati; phylum Pseudomonadota; class Gammaproteobacteria; order Pseudomonadales; family Pseudomonadaceae; genus Pseudomonas; species Pseudomonas sp. WC2. Next base: position 166,736 of record NZ_JBOBDR010000005.1, read on the forward strand.
CAGGAGCTTTCACAATGACTGTATTCTCAAGGTCCGTCTTGCCGGTGCTGTTGCTAGGCAGCTTGCTGACCGGTTGCGCCACTCACAGCGATGGCGATGCCCCCCTCAATCAACGTACGTGGCCGATCTGCAGCCTTCTCGGCGGGCTGGTCGGTGGCGGTCTTGGCGCCATCGAAAGTGCTGGCTGGGCCGGTGGCGGCGCAGCGCTGGGGATCGTGACCGGCGGACTGATCTGCTATGCCCAGGACGGTGATGAGGACGACGACGGCGTGTTCGACCGCCGCGACCGTTGCCCGGATACCCCGGCCAATACCCCGGTCGACCATCGCGGTTGCCCGTTGCCGCAATATCCGGTGGCTGAGAAACCGGTCGAACCGGCCCCGCAGACTGAAGTCATCACCTTGAGCGATGCCGGCGACGTGTTGTTCGATTTCGACAAGTCCGACCTGACCCCGGCCGCCAAAGCCCAGCTCGATACGCTGATGGAAAAGTTGCGCAATGCCGACGTGGTGAGCATCAAAGTCATCGGGCACACCGACAGCAAAGGCTCGGATGCCTATAACCAGGCACTGTCGGAACGGCGTGCGAGCAGTGTCGCGGCGTATCTGCTGAGCCAGGGGTTGGCGCCGAACAAACTGACCAGCGAGGGTCGCGGCGAAAGTGAGCCGGTTGCCGATAACGCCACCGATGAAGGCCGCGCGCAGAACCGTCGCGTGGAGCTGCACATTAATCGTTAGGAAGCGTCTGTAGGGCGCGGGCTAGAGCTGCCGGGCGACGATCAGCGTCGTTTCGGCAGCCATTTGGCAGGCAATCGGAATTTTTTCATTTATCCCTCTGGCTTATCCCCCGCAGAAGCCGTTACTGTGCGCCCAAAGAATAATTCGCAACACGGGGGAGCGTATGAAAGTGTTCTGGGGGCTGGGGCGTTTATTGACCCTGCTGTTCTGCTGCGTGGTGCTGGCGAATCAGCTGGTGCCGTTCGTTCATCCGCTGCATCTGCTGGTCAATCTGGCCGGCGGTCTGTTGTTGCTGATTCATGTACTCGAAGTGCTGCTGTGCAATCGCAGCCTCAAAGGCCGTCCGCACCCTTGGCGTGACCGTGGCCGCATCCTGCTGTTCGGCGTTTTCCACCTGCAAACCATCCCGGCCCCGGCCGCTCCGGAGGCTTCTTCCCATGCGTAAACTTTGCCTGCTCGCTGCATTCATCAGTCCACTGGCCTGCGCCCAGGTCGTCAGTGTCGAAACCAATTCGCTGATGCGCTTGCCCAACACCGCCAGCACCTTGCAGCTGGAAAAACTGGAAGTGGCCGATTACGGCACGCTGCTGATTCCTGCCAACGTGACCGAGTTGAGCGTCGGCGAACTGCGCCTGGGTCATGAAGCGCGCATTGCGATCGTGCCGGGTGAACAGGCGCTGGACCTGAAAGTCGTTCGCGCCGAGCTGGGCGATGGCAGCAAGATCACCGCGCGCGGTGCACCGGGCACCTACGAAAAAGCGGCCCGTGCGGGGCGCAATCTGAATCTGCAATTCAAGGCATTGAACGCGCCACAACTGTTCGTTGATGCCCGTGGCGGCACCGGCGCACCAGGTTTTGTCGGTCTGGACGGCGGCAACGGTGAAGATCCGGGCTGCACCTATGGTTCGGCTGGACACGGTTTTGATGGCAGTGATGGCAGTGACGGCCAACCGGGTGCACCGGGTGCACTGGTGCGCCTTGAAGTGCCGCGTGAGTTTCCGGCCGAGCTGATCAAGGTCAATGTCGCTGGCGGTGCCGGTGGCCCGGCGGGTGTTGGCGGTAAGGCAGGGAAGGGCGGCAAGTCCAAGGGCTGCCTGGTCTATCGCGCCGATGGCGGCAAGAGCGGCAAGGCCGGGGCGGATGGACAGCCTGGGCCTGTCGGGGCTGCGGGTGCTGTGACGGTGCAGCGCTTGTAAGCGCTTTTACTGATTGTTCCCACGCTCTGCGTGGGAACACAGCCAGTGACGCTCCGCGTCACTGGACGCGGAGCGTCCCTTGCGGCATTCCCACGCAGAGCGTGGGAACGATCACGGCCTCGCCGCCGCAATCGCCACCAGCACCAACCCGACAATCAGATTAATCCCCACCACCCGGCGAATCCGCCCCAGCACCGCCGCGCCCGTCGGCCAGTCCTTCGCTTCAACCGCCGTGCGCAATTCCGGCAGCATCAACCCCTGAATCCGAATAAACAGCGCCGTCATCACCACGTACAACCCGATCATCACCTGCACGTATTTCGGCGCGGTCTCGAAACCGACCTGCTGCAAATGCAACATGCCGACGCCGCTGATCGGCAGCAGGATCACCGCGACCCACACCCAGCGGAAAAAACCTTGAAACACTTCCACCCACAAGGTCAGCCGGGCAGGGCCTTCGAGGGCCTTCACCGCCGCGGGGCGCAGGACCATCCAGGCGAAAAACATGCCGCCGACCCACACTAATGCGGACAGCACATGCAGGGGGTAAACGAGGCTAAAAGGTGTCATTGGGGCACTCCGTTCTGCGCGGGATTAATTAGCGGGGTATGATAGCCGCCATCCGAAACCACTGAAAATTTATCCAGCGTTTTTTGCGCCCGACAATCCATGATCAGCACTGAACTCAAAACCACGATCCAGGGCGCCTACTCGCGTTTTCTAGAGGCCAAGAGCCTCAAACCGCGTTACGGCCAGCGCCTGATGATCGCTGAAATCGCCAAAGTCCTCGGGGATATCGACACCGACGACGAAGGCCGGCGCAGTGGCGACCCCGCGATTGTCGCGGTGGAAGCCGGCACCGGTACCGGCAAGACAGTGGCCTACAGTATGGCGGCGATCCCCACGGCCAAAGCTGCCGGCAAGCGTCTGGTCATTGCGACTGCGACCGTCGCGCTGCAAGAGCAAATCGTCTACAAGGATTTGCCCGACCTGATGCGCAACAGCGGGCTGAATTTCACCTTCGCGCTGGCCAAGGGGCGTGGCCGCTATATGTGCCTGTCCAAGCTCGACATGCTGTTGCAGGAAGGCCACGCGCAAACCGCCACCGCGCAACTGTTCGAGGAAGAAGGCTTCAAGATCGAAGTCGATGAAGCCAGTCAGAAGCTGTTCACCAGCATGATTGAAAAGCTCGCCGGCAATAAATGGGATGGCGACCGCGACAGCTGGCCGAATGCGCTGGAAGACGCCGACTGGGCGCGCCTGACTACCGATCATAGCCAGTGCACCAACCGTCATTGCCCGAACTTTGGCCAGTGCGCTTTCTACAAGGCCCGCGAAGGCATGGGCAAGGTTGACGTGATCGTCACCAACCACGACATGGTGCTGGCTGACCTGGCCCTTGGCGGCGGTGCGGTACTGCCCGATCCGCGCGACACCATTTACGTGTTCGACGAAGGCCACCACTTGCCGGACAAGGCGATCGGCCACTTCGCCCATTACACGCGCCTGCGTTCCACCGCCGACTGGCTGGAAACCACTGCGAAGAACCTGACCAAACTGCTCGCTCAGCACCCGTTGCCGGGCGATCTCGGCAAATTGATCGAGCAGGTGCCGGAGCTGGCGCGCGAGATCAAGGCCCAGCAACAGTTCATGTTCAGCGCCTGCGAACAGGTTGCCGATTTCAAACCCGGTGAAGACGTCGAGGGCCGTGAGCGGCCGCGTTATCGTTTCGTCGCCGGGGTGATTCCTGAGCACATCCGCGAAATGGGCATCGAGCTGAAGAAAGGCTTCTCGCGCCTCAACGATCTGTTCACCCGCCTGACCGACCTGCTCAAGGAAGGCATGGACGGCGAGGTCAACATCGGCATCGCCAGCAATCAGGCGGAAGAGTGGTATCCGCTGTTCGGCAGCCTGTTGTCCCGCGCCTCCGGCAACTGGGAACTGTGGACCGCGTTCACCGCCGAAGACCCGGAAGACAGCCCGCCGATGGCACGTTGGCTGACGCTGGCCGAAAGCGGTTCGCTGTTTGACATCGAGGTCAACGCCAGCCCGATCCTGGCCGCCGAAACTTTGCGCCGCAGCCTGTGGAACGTCGCCTACGGTTGCCTCGTCACGTCGGCAACCCTGACCGCGCTGGGCACGTTTGACCGCTTCCGCATGCGTGCCGGTCTGCCGAAAAAAGCCGTCACCGCCGTGGTGCCGAGCCCGTTCCACCACGCCGATGCCGGTGTGCTACGGGTGCCGGATCTGAAAGCCGATCCGCGCGATGCCGCTGCTCATACGGCGGCGATCATTCGGGAGTTGCCGGATCTGGTCGAAGGATCGCGCGGCACGCTGGTGCTGTTCTCTTCGCGCAAACAGATGCAGGACGTGTTCGACGGTCTCGACCGCGATTGGCGCAAACAAGTGTTCATTCAAGGCAACCTGTCGAAACAGGAAACCCTGAACAAGCACAAGGCGCGGGTCGATGGTGGTGATTCCAGCGTCCTGTTCGGTCTCGCCAGTTTCGCCGAAGGTGTGGACTTGCCGGGCGCCTATTGCGAACACGTGGTGATTGCCAAGATTCCGTTCTCGGTGCCGGACGATCCGGTCGAAGCGGCGTTGTCGGAGTGGATCGAAGCCCGGGGCGGCAATCCGTTCATGGAGATCTCGGTGCCCGACGCTTCGCTGAAACTGGTGCAGGCCTGCGGGCGTCTGCTGCGTACCGAAGAAGACCGCGGCACTATCACTTTGCTGGATCGGCGGCTGGTCACCCAGCGCTACGGCAAAGCGATCCTCAATGCGTTGCCCCCTTTCCGTCGTGAAATATCCTGAGACAACGGTGGGCAGTTTTGCCCGCCGCGCTGTCTATCTCTCTGCCATGCTTTTCCATTGGCCTTAGTTGGTCGTTAGGGAGAACTCCGTTCTTATGATCCGCCGTTCGTTGCCTGCCGTATTCGTCTTGATCTTTGCTGCGCCGTTGCTCGCAGCGCCCGCTGGTCAGCAGACACTGTTCAACTTTGTCCGTCCTGCCGACGTGGTGAAGATCGCCACCGAAAACGCTGATCTGCCGCAAGCCAACGCCGAGCAAACCCCGGAAGGCGAAGTGCTGCGCCGGGTGACGTTCAATCCAGTGGCCCGCCCGACGTTGCGTTTGACCCCGCAAACCGGCGCGTGGGACTGGTCGCAGTCGGGGATGATGACCCTGCGTTTGCAGAGTGCGATGAACTGGGCCGTCACCGTTTACGTGCAAATCCAGAGCAATGACGGCCGTACACTGGTCAGCCGTGTCGATCTGCCGGCCGGCCCTGCGCAAACGTTGCTGGTGCCATTGGTAGCCTCCACGCCATTAAGCCAAGGCATGAAAGCCGGGCCGCCGATGCCGATGACCGTCGATGGTCAGCGCATTTTGCTGGCCAGCAGCAGCGGCGAGATTGATCGCAGCCAAGTGGTCTCGGTGAGTCTGTCGATGGATCAGCCGAAAGTCGCCCAGAGCTTGCTGTTGGAGCGTTTTGGCGTGCAGGACGGCGACTCGGTCACCCAAGCGGTGTACGGCAATCTGGTCGACGCCTACGGGCAATCGACCCGCAGCAAATGGCCGGAAAAAGTCAGCAGCGACGAACAATTGAAATCAGCCGCCGCCAAGGAACAGCAACAGCTGAAAACCTGGCTGGCCGAGCGCGAGAAGTCTTCGCTGGACAAGTTCGGCGGCTGGAACAAAGGCCCGACGTTCAAGGCCAGCGGCTTTTTCCGCACCGAAAAACGTGATGGCCGCTGGTATCTGGTCACCCCTGAAGGGCATCCGTTCTACTCGCTGGGCGTAAACACGGTCAGCGCCGACGTCAACCAGACGTACGTGGCCGGTCGCGAGTACATGTTCGAATCCCTGCCCAAAGCCGAGGAGCCACTGGCCAGACATTTTGGCGAGGGTGATAACCGTGGCGGCAACGGCGTCGATCAGGGCCGGGGTTACGGCAATGGACGCTGGTACGACTTCTACGGCGCCAATCTGCAGCGTATCCACGGCGATCCATGCAATACCGACAGCGAAAGCAAGTCCGGTGTTGCCGAAGCCGCGAAGACTGAAGCCGCTGAAACCGCCGCCGTCAATGCGACAGAGCCTGTGACGGCGCCGGCCGAGCCGAAGTCCGGCGTTGCCGAAGCCGCCAAGACTGACGCCGTGCAGGTGACGGCTGAAAAGGCTGCCGCGCCGTGCAAAGCGACCATCGATGAGCAGCAATGGACCCATCACACGCTCGATCGACTGCAAGCCTGGGGTTTCAACACCGTCGGCAACTGGAGCGCCGATTCGCTAAGTGAAGCCGAACGCGTGCCGTACACCTTGCCGCTGTCGATCGTCGGCGACTACACCAGTATCAGTACCGGCAGCGACTGGTGGGGCGGCATGCCGGATCCGTTCGATCCGCGTTTCGCCATGGCGACCGAGCGCGCCGTGGCTATCGCTGCCCGCGATCACCGCGATGATCCGTGGCTGATCGGCTATTACGCCGACAACGAATTGGCGTGGGCCGGTCCTGGCGATGACCCGAAATCCCGTTACGCCTTGGCGTACGGCACGTTGAAGATGACCACCGATGTGCCGGCCAAGCGCGCGTTCCTCAAGCAATTGCGCGACAAGTACCGCAATCAGGCCGGACTGTCGAAAGCCTGGGGCATTGATTTGCCGGCGTGGGAATTGATGGAAGACCCGGGCTTCGAGCCGCCCTTGCCAAGCCCGGAACATCCGGAAATCGAGGCGGACTTCAAATACTTCCAGAAGGTCTTCGCCGACACCTACTTCAAGACCATCTCCGACTCGCTGAAATGGCACGCGCCGAACCAATTGCTGCTCGGTGGCCGCTTCGCTATCAGCACCCCGGAAGCGGTGGCGTCCTGCGCGCAGTATTGCGATGTGCTGAGTTTCAATATGTACACGCTCAAGCCGCAGGACGGCTATGACTTCGCGGCGCTGGCGGCTTTGGACAAACCGGTGTTGATCACCGAATTCAACTTTGGCTCGGCTGACCGTGGCCCGTTCTGGGGCGGGGTGACGCAACTGGGCAAAGAAGAAGACCGCGCCCCGGCGTATGCCAACTTCCTCAAGCAGGCCTTGAGCGAACCGTCGATTGTCGGCGTGCACTGGTTCCAGTATCTCGATCAACCGGTCACCGGGCGTTTGCTTGATGGCGAGAACGGTCATTTCGGGCTGGTCGGAGTGACGGATCTGCCGTATCAGGGCTTTGTCGAGGCGGTGCGCAAGAGCAATCTGCAGGCGATTGATCAGCTCGGCAAAGAGGCGGAGAAAGCCGCCGCTGCAGGGCATGAGGCTGAAGGCGGGCGCAAAGGCGAGGCCGGGAAAGGGCCGGGGGCAGGGCATGCCGGTGGGCATTCGGGGAATGGTCACTAACGGAAATCAGAAATAACCGTCTGGCCCGCAGCTGTTCCCAAATCCCTCAAGGGCTGGAACAATGCGGGCCACTTTGTAGAGCGTTTTCGCGGGGGAGTTGCGGGTGCAGATTCAGGGACATTACGAGCTTCAATTCGAAGCGGTGCGCGACGCTTTCGCGGCACTGTTCGACGATCCCCAGGAACGCGGCGCAGCCCTGTGCATTCAGGTCGGTGGAGAAACCGTCCTCGACCTCTGGTCCGGTACCGCCGACAAGGACGGCGCTGAAGCCTGGCACAGCGACACCATCGCCAACCTGTTCTCCTGCACCAAAACCTTTACCGCCGTCACCGCCCTGCAACTGGTTGCCGAAGGCAAGTTGCAACTCGATGTTCCGGTGGCCCGCTACTGGCCCGAGTTCGCCGCTGCGGGCAAAGAATCCGTCACCTTGCGCCAATTGCTCTGCCATCAGGCCGGTCTGCCGGCCCTGCGCGAGTTGCTGGCGCCCGAAGCCCTTTACGACTGGCAAACCATGGTCGACGCCCTCGCCGCCGAAGCACCGTGGTGGACGCCGGGCACCGGTCACGGTTACGCCGCGATCACTTACGGCTGGTTAGTTGGCGAATTGCTGCGGCGCGCCGACGGTCGCGGGCCGGGCGAATCCATCGTCGCGCGCGTGGCCAAGCCGCTAGGTCTGGATTTCCACGTTGGTCTGGCTGACGAAGAATTCCATCGCGTGGCGCACATCGCGCGGGGCAAAGGCAATGCGGGCGACGCCGCCGCGCAACGCCTGCTGCAAGTGACCATGCGCGAACCGACCGCGATGACCACCCGCGCCTTCACCAATCCGCCGTCGGTGCTCACCAGCACCAACAAACCCGAATGGCGGCGCATGCAGCAACCGGCGGCCAACGGCCACGGCAATGCGCGCAGCCTCGCCGGGTTCTACGCCGGGTTGCTCGACGGCAGCCTGCTCGAAAGCGACATGCTCCAAGAGCTGACCCGCGAGCACAGCCTCGGCGAAGACAAGACGTTGCTGACCCGCACCCGTTTCGGTCTGGGCTGCATGCTTGATCAGCCGGAGGTGCCTAATGCCACTTACGGCCTCGGCCCACGGGCGTTTGGCCATCCTGGCGCGGGCGGTTCCATCGGTTTCGCTGACCCTGAACATGATGTCGCCTTCGGATTCGTGACAAACACCCTGGGGCCGTACGTTTTGATGGATCCGCGCGCGCAGAAGCTCGCGCGGGTCCTTGCCACTTGTCTGTAAAGTTCCATCCGGGGCTCCAGGGTCGGAACCTCAAGCGTTATTTCGATTCAAATCGACTGTTTATCCGGGCGAAAGTGCTCTGATTTTTCATTACTTCATTTTGTGGATTTTCAATGTCATCTAAAAAGACCCTCGCCCTGGCCCTGTGTGTAGCGATCACCGGTTGCGCACAGACCCCGAAAAACGATGCAGACGGCAGCAGTTGGTGGCCGTTCGGTTCTTCCGACAAAGTCGCGGCCAACGAGCCGGCACCGGCTCCAGCGCCATTGAAAACCGCCGCTACTGCACCAGTGGCGAAATCTGAAAGCAGCAGCCCTTGGTACTGGCCATTCGGTTCCGATGATGAAGCGGCCAAGGCTGACATGAAGGCTGAAGTCGCCCCCGAAGCGAAAAAACCAGTCGCCGTGGCCAAGGCTGACGCCGACACCGGCAGCAAGTGGTGGTGGCCGTTCGGTGGCAAGGATCAGCCAACCACCAAAGCTGTGCCGATGCCGGATCCGAAAGTCACGCAAGCCTGGCTCGACGACTATGAGCCGCGCCTGCGTGAAGCGGTCAAGGACAGCAATCTGCAACTGGAGCGCCGTGAAAACGTGCTGGTCGTGACGGCGCCGGTGGAAGGCTCGTTCAACCCGGATCGCCCGGCGATGCTGCTGCCCGTCACCCTCGGCCCGTTCACTCGCGTGGCGAAAATCCTCGAAGCTGACCCGAAAACCGCCGTGCTGGTTTTGGGCCACAGCGACACCAGCGGCGCTGCTCCGGCCAACACCAAATTGAGCCAGGAACGTGCCCAGGCCGTGGCCGCGATTTTCCGCCTCAGCGGCCTGCAGCGTGATCGTCTGATGCTACGCGGCATGGGTTCCGAAGCGCCGCGTGCGGCCAACGACAGCGTTGAAGGTCGTGCCCTGAACCGTCGCGTCGAACTGCTGGTGACCCCACAAAACACCATGGTCGCGCTGTTGAGCAAGTACAACATGCCGGCGCCTAAGCCGGTGACCATGGTCGCTGCACAAGACGTCAAGCCAGTGGCCAAACCGGTGACGCCGGCGCCTGCGGCGAAAAAAGCCGCTGTGCCTGCCGCGAAAAAGGCTCCCGTCAAGAAAGCCGCTGCCAAGGCGCCAGCGAAAAAAGCTCCGGCCAAGGCTCCAGCGAAGAAAACCACGCCAGCCAAAGCCGCCGCCACCGACAAGAAAGTCGCCGCGACCGATACCACCAAGAAGTGATCCGCTAACGAAAAGGAATGCGCCATGACCCAGGCTCTGGCAGATATGCGTCGTGATTACACCCGTGATGGCCTGACCGAGGCGCAAGCCCCGGCCGAGCCGTTTGCGCTGTTTCACCAATGGTTTGCCGACGCGGTGAAAACCGAACAGGCGCCGGTGGAAGCCAATGCCATGACCCTGGCCACGGTCGATGCGCAAGGGCGTCCGCATTGCCGCATTCTGCTGCTCAAGGGCCTGGACGCGCAGGGCTTTACCTTCTTCACCAACTACGACAGTGCCAAGGGCCAACATCTGGCGGCCAATCCGTTCGCCGCCATGACGTTCTTTTGGCCAACCCTCGAGCGCCAGGTGCGCATCGAAGGCCGCGTTGTGAAGGTCACGCCTGAGGAGTCCGACGCGTATTACCAGGTGCGTCCGCTGGGCAGCCGTCTCGGCGCCTGGGCATCACCGCAGAGCCGGGTGATCAACGGTCGCGGTGAACTGGAAGATTTGCTCAAGGCCACCGAACAGCGTTTCTCCGATACCCAACCCGACTGCCCCGAACATTGGGGCGGTTACCGCCTGCTGCCTGAGCGCATCGAGTTCTGGCAGGGCCGTCCGAGCCGTCTGCACGATCGCCTCAACTACCGTGTGCAGGGCGCCGACTGGATTCTTGAACGTCTGGCACCCTGAACAGTCTACCGAGCGGGATACTCTGCTGACGCGGCCTCCAGCCACTTCGGCAGATCCCGACGCTTGATCTTCTGCACCTGAGCGCGGGCCAACTGTTCGAGCATGAAGGCGCGTTTGCCCTCATCCTTGCCGGCCAGCGACAGCGCCAGGTCACGATCCATCCAGCGCCTGATCCGCACTAACAACCACCAGTGGAAGTACAAACCGGCGGCAGTGGTGACGACGATGATGAAGTAATCCATGAAAAATCCTTGGTCTCGGTGGCGCAGACTCAGCTATTTGGCGCTACTGTAGGGCTATGTCAGGTGACGCGTGCAGGCGTCTGTACCGCGCCTGAATGAAACAGAATTTGTCCGGGCAGCGTCGTGACAGGCGTCAAGCCACGGAGTTTAATGAACATATGTTCCTTTGGAGTTGATGCTATGCGTAAGTCTGTTCTGCTGGTTGCTTCCTTTTCCACGATGGCGATGTTACTGACCGGCTGCCAGTCGAGCCTGACCGGTGACTCCTACTCCCGTGACGAAGCGCGTCGCGTGCAGACGATTCGCATGGGCACCATCGAATCCCTGCGCCCGGTCAAAATCGAAGGCACCAAAACCCCGATCGGCGGCATCGCCGGTGCAGCGGTCGGCGGCGTTGGCGGCAGCGCCATCGGCGGCGGCAAGGGCAGCATCGTTGCGGCGGTGATCGGTGCGGTGGCGGGTGGCCTGCTCGGCTCGGCAACGGAAGAAGGCCTGACCCGGACTCAAGGTGTGGAAATCACCGTGCGTGAAGACGACGGCAGCATGCGTGCCTATGTGCAGCAAGTGCAGGAGAACGAAGTGTTCCGCGTTGGCGAACGCGTGCGCATCTCCACCGTCGGCGGGACCAGCCGCGTTTCGCACTAAGCGGAATGTAGGGTCGAAAGAAAACCCCGATCAGGTGACTGGTCGGGGTTTTTGTTTTTTGTTTTTTGTTTTCGGCGCGGCGAGCTAAATCTGAGTGGATAGATAAAGGTCAAGATGTCGAGGAAGGCTGATCGCGCATGCTTCTTCAATATCAATAACCTGCTGCTCCGTCAGCCTATAGTCGTGCTGGGACTCTTCTTCACTCTCCCAGCCCATGACTCTTGTTAAATCTGATGTAGCGATGGCAAGCGTTTGGTGAAAGAGTGGGAAATCTTCTCCTCTCTTTACTCCCATGACATGGTGTTTCATGGTTCTACCCTTCTGGTTGGATCTGCCGGTTTTGTTTGCTCGCCTGTTACGTGATTAAACTCTCCGAAATGTTTTCCACGCTTTGTATATTTTTCAATGGCTCCATGTCGAAAGTCCCATTCATAAATTACGCCGTCTCTGTCTTTCCAACGTGGGCGTAATCCTCCGCCACCCTTTATTGGCGTTTTTGGCGTAGCCCATCGGGCATCGGGATATGCCGGCAGGTTTTCGGGCTTTTGATGGTAGTTTCCATGTGAAATGTTCGCTACAACGTAGACCGGTCGTATCCCCGAATGCGCCGGAAAAACCAGAATGAAATCCCGGTAATCCGGCGGATAAACCGGATTCACCAGAATTCCATCCGCCGCTTTCGTCGGCGGATACACCCAGATATGTGGTGCTTGCGGTGCAGCCTCCAGCGCCGGAATACCAAGGATGTCCGAGCCATCCACAGCAGGCGTCCAGATCAGTTTTACACCTTCGCCTAAGTCAGCAATGAACTGGCTGCCACGCAACTTGAACTGCACGACATCAACCATTTCCCAATCACGATTCTTGCCGGTGTAGAAGCCGTAGCCCTTCAAGCTTCCATCAGCCTGTTGTTCGACTCTCAATCGAACACGCGTTCGCGCCTGTTCAAGTCCGCGCAGTTGCTCGTCGGTATAGAGCGCGCTGTCGCCAAGGCTCGATGGCATGAACAGCGCAACCAAGCCAACCAAAGGTCCAACAGCCGCGCTTGATACAGCAGCAGGCAATGCTTCGAAAGCCGACCCCGCCAACGCCAGACTGCCAAACCCAGCCGGGACGGCCGTAGCTCCAATTTTCTTGAGAGGAACTGCGCCGCTTTCATCGGCCTCACGCGCGCCCAGCAGAATCAGATCGCCGTAATCCTTCAGACTGTCAGTCGGCACCATGCCCGAGGGATTGCTGTAATCAATAATCGCATCCGGCAATTTGCAGGACTTGGCGAATACGCAGCCAGCCCGAACGGGCTCAGCCTTTTTGATCGCCACCTCACGGCTACGCTCGAAAGCCTCCTGCCGGGCGAGCATGGCGTCATAAGCGTTTTGTCTGGCGTCACGTTCAGCCAGTTCACTGACCGTCATGTAGCGGTAGGTGACGTGATGCCCGTCGCCTTGCGGTGGGTTTTGAACCCGAGGAATGTCCTTGTTGCCAGCCACTGATCGTCCTTTCGTTCATCCGTCGACAGCCCTTCGCAAAGGGCTGCGCAACGTTAACGAAGCAGAAAAATGGTGGCTGTAGGACGCGTCGCTAAAGACGTGGGGATTGTTCGCCGTGTAACAGGAACGCAGGAAATTTGTGGCGAGGGAGCTTGCTCCCTCGCCACAGAGGTTATATCGCTTGGGAGTTCTTGCGACTCGCCGCCGCCGTCACCGCATAACCAATCAACGCCGCCAGAATCGACCCGGTCAAAATGCCCATCCGGTCCATGCCTGCGTAATCACTCACGCCCGGTTCGAAGGCCAGCGAGCCGACGAACAGGCTCATGGTGAAGCCGATCCCGCAGAGGATCGCCACGCCCAGCACCTGACCCCAATTTGCGCCTTGGGGCAGGGCGGCGATGCCGACTTTGACGGCCAGCCAGGTCAGGCCGAACACGCCGACGGTTTTGCCCAGGAGCAGGCCGACCGCAATGCCCATCGGCACATGATGGGTGAAGCTTTCGACGGTCACGCCGCTCAGCGACAGACCAGCGTTGGCGAAGGCGAACAGCGGCAGGATGCCGTAGGCGACCCACGGGTGCAGCGCATGTTCGAGGGTCAGCAGTGGCGACGGCTCGGCGTTTTTCGTGCGTAGCGGAATGCAGAAGGCCAGGGTCACGCCGGCCAGCGTCGCGTGGACACCGCTTTTGAGCACGCAGACCCAAAGGATCAAACCAATGATCATGTACGGCCCGAGCTTGACCACGCCGAGCCGGTTCATCGCTACCAGCGCCGCGATACAGGCTGCCGCGAGACCCAGCGACAGGGTCGACAGTTCGCCGGAATAGAAGATCGCAATGATCACGATGGCGCCAAGGTCATCGATGATCGCCAGGGTCATCAGGAACAGCTTCAGCGACACCGGGACTCGCTTGCCAAGCAGGGCCAGGACGCCGAGGGCGAAGGCGATGTCGGTGGCCGTCGGAATCGCCCAGCCGCTGAGGGCTGCAGGGTTGTCGCGGTTCAGGAACCAGTAGATCAGCGCTGGCACCAGCATGCCGCCGATCGCCGCCGCACCGGGCAGGACGATCTGCGACGGTTTCGACAGTTGACCGTCGAGAACTTCGCGTTTCACTTCCAGGCCAATCAGCAGGAAGAACATCGCCATCAGGCCGTCGTTGATCCACAGCAGCAGGGGTTTAGCGATTTTCAACGCACCGATCTGCGCCACCACTGGGGTGTCGAGCAGGCCGGTGTACAGCCACGACAGCGGCGAGTTGTTGATAATCAGAGCCAGGATGGCTGCGGCGATCAATAACAGACCGCTGGCAGCTTCCAACTGAAAGAAACGCGTGAAAGTGCTACGCAGAGGCAAGGTCGCTCTCCATGGAATCGTCAAAAAGGTGCGACACCCTAACCCGTACCCTTAGTTGTTAAAACAAAAGTTATATTCTTTTTTGTTATATGTCGTTACAGGGTGTCTAGCTCAAGCCACGCTGAGCCTAGCAGTTGTCTGACACATTGAGACTCAGCTGTATCTGTGCGCGCTGTAGGTTTTTTCCTAAGCTGACGAGTGAGCCTTTCGAACAGATCTATTCCCTGCCCGATTCAACGAGAACTTTCACCATGAGCGACAACCGACAGTGGGCCCGCGAAGCCATCCGCATCATCGAAGCGGACTTTCAGCGCAGCGCCGACACCCACCTGATCCCTTTGCCGCTGCCGGGTTTCGCGGGCATCGAGTTGTATTTCAAGGATGAGTCCAGCCATCCGACTGGCAGCCTTAAACATCGCTTGGCCCGTTCACTGTTTCTCTACGCACTGTGTAATGGCTGGTTGAAACCCGGTGCCCCGGTCATCGAGGCGTCCAGCGGTTCGACGGCGATTTCCGAGGCGTATTTTGCGCGGATGCTGGGCTTGCCGTTCATTGCGGTGATGCCGGCGACCACGTCCAAAGAGAAGATTGCGCAGATCGCCTTCTATGGTGGCCAAAGTCATCTGGTGAAAGATCCGACGCAGATTTACGCCGAATCCGAGCGTCTGGCCCGTGAGCATAGCGGTCACTTCATCGACCAGTTCACCTACGCCGAGCGCGCTACAGACTGGCGCGCGAACAACAACATCGCTGAATCGATCTTCCAGCAGATGCGCTACGAAAAGCACCCGGAACCGAGCTGGCTGATTTCCAGCCCTGGCACCGGCGGCACCACTGCGACGCTCGGTCGTTATGTGCGCTATCGCCAGCACTGCACCCGCGTGTTGTGCGCCGATGCTGAGCGTTCGGTGTTTTTCGATTACTACCAGACTGGCGATGCAAGTCTGCGCCTGGAGTGCGGTTCGCGCATTGAAGGCATTGGCCGACCTCGGGTCGAGGCGTCGTTCCTGCCCAAGGTGATCGATGCGATGGTCAAAGTGCCGGACGCCTTGTCGCTGGCGGCCATGCATTACTTGGCGCAGCGTCTCGGGCGGCATGTTGGCGGGTCGAGCGGGACCAATCTGATCGGCGCTTTAATGGCGGCGCAGCAGATGAAGGCGACGGGGGAGTCGGGGTCGATCGTGGCGATTCTGTGCGATGGCGGCGAGCGTTACGCCGACACCTATTACGATCAGGATTGGCTGAAGATGCAGGGTTACGAGTTGGCCGATTTAATCGACGTCGTGGCGGCGAGTGCCGAGCGCGGTGAGCCGCTGCCGACTTCAGTCTTACGCGCCAATATTTAAAGAAGCACACAAAACAAATGTGGGAGCGAGCCTGCTCGCGAAGGGGTCATCTCATTCAACATCATCGTTGACTGAAATACCGCTTTCGCGAGCAGGCTCGCTCCCACATGGACTTGTGTTACTTCAGATGATTAGTCAGTCAGGCCGAGGATGTCGCGTGCCACCGCTTCAGCAATCCGAATCCCATCCACACCTGCCGACAGAATCCCGCCCGCATAACCCGCGCCCTCACCGGCCGGGAACAAGCCCTTCACGTTCATGCTCTGCAGCGTCTCGTTGCGGGTAATGCGCAGCGGGGACGAGGTGCGCGTCTCGATACCGGTCAACACCGCATCGTGCAGCGAGTAACCGCGAATCTGTTTCTCGAACGCCGGCAACGCTTCCCGAATCGCTTCAATGGCAAAGTCCGGCAACGCCAACGCCAAGTCACCCAGCGCTACACCCGGTTTGTACGACGGCTCGACTTCGCCCAGTTCGGTCGAAGGAATGTCGTTGATGAAGTCGCCAACCAGTTGCGCCGGTGCCTTGTAATCGCTGCCGCCGAGGATGAACGCGTGGGATTCCAGGCGTTCCTGCAACTCGATTCCGGCCAGCGGGCCCCCCGGATAATCGACTTCCGGGGTGATGCCTACGACGATGCCGGAGTTGGCGTTGCGCTCGTTACGCGAGTACTGGCTCATGCCGTTGGTGACCACCCGGTTCGGCTCGGAAGTGGCTGCCACCACGGTGCCGCCCGGGCACATGCAGAAGCTGTAGACCGAACGGCCGTTCTTGGCGTGGTGCACCAGTTTGTAGTCGGCGGCGCCGAGTTTCGGGTGGCCGGCGTACTTGCCCAGTCGCGCGCGGTCGATCAGCGATTGCGGGTGTTCGATACGGAAACCCACCGAGAACGGCTTGGCTTCCATGAACACGCCACGGCTGTGGAGCATGCGGAAGGTGTCGCGGGCGCTGTGGCCGAGGGCCAGAACCACGTGTTTCGAATGCAGGGTTTCGCCGCTGGCCAGTTCGACGCCGACCAGTTGGCCGTCTTCGATCAGCACGTCGGTGACGCGCTCCTGGAAGCGTACTTCGCCGCCCAGTTCGCGGATCTGTTCGCGCATGTTTTCAACCATGCCGGTCAGACGGAATGTACCGATGTGCGGCTTGCTGACGTAGAGGATTTCTTCCGGCGCGCCGGCCTTGACGAACTCGTGCAGGACTTTGCGGCCGAGGAATTTCGGGTCTTTGATCTGGCTGTACAGCTTGCCGTCAGAGAATGTTCCCGCGCCGCCTTCGCCGAACTGCACGTTGGATTCTGGATTGAGCACGCTTTTACGCCACAGGCCCCAAGTGTCTTTGGTGCGCTGACGAACTTCGGTGCCGCGTTCGAGAACGATCGGCTTGAAGCCCATTTGCGCCAGCAACAGGCCGGCAAAAATCCCGCACGGGCCGAAACCGACGATGATCGGGCGCTGACTCAGGTCGCTCGGCGCTTCACCGACGAATTTGTAGCTGACATCCGGCGCCACGTTGACGTTACGGTCGTCGGCGAACTTGCCCAACACCTTGGCCTCGTCGCGCACTTCGAGGTCGATGGTGTAGATGAAGCACAGTTCGGAGGACTTTTTGCGCGCGTCGTAGCTGCGCTTGAACAAGGTGAAATCGAGCAAATCATCGCTGGCGATGCCCAGACGCTGCACGATGGCAGGGCGCAGGTCTTCTTCGGGATGGTCGATTGGCAGCTTGAGTTCAGTGATTCGTAACATGGCGAGGATCCGGATTCGCGGGGCGCACAACTGCGCCAGGGCGTTTGAAGGCCGCGATTATAAGCCGCAAAGGCCGGATCCGGTGAGGCTAAAACGCTCAGTCGTTGCGCGATCCGCCGAAATACCCGCAACCGCGCTGCACCTGGCCATCGATGCGCAACTCGGCGCTCATGTGCTGCACGCTGCCGGTGCTGCTGTCGACGCAACGTTGCGGCGCGACCCACAATTCGATGCGCTGGTTGTTGGCTTCGCTGCTCAGATTGAAGCGGCCGTCGCCCAGCTGTTCTTCAACGTACGGCACGGCGAGTGGTGGCTGGCCGTCGCGGTCGATGACCATGCCTTTGCCGCTGACCTTGACGTTCCACTCCGGGCCATGGCCGGCGGCGCGCAGAATCAACAGTTTGAAATTCGGATCGTCGCAGGCGGTGCCGTTGCGTTCGACGCGATACAGCTGGGTCAGATCGAGGCGATCGCCTGAGACTTTGCCACGAACATCAGCGAACAGTTTGCCCTGCTCGTCGGCGAGGGTGGCAGCTTCCTGCAAAACGCTGGTGCCGCCAATGTCATTGACCACCAATTGGCGCTGATCCTGACACGGCTGGAACACCAGTTTGCCGTCAGCGGCAGTCAGTTGCCCCTGCATCCGCGTCTGCCCGACGTGCGAGGCACTTTCTCGCTGACCATCGAACAACTGGCAAGCGGCAAACAACGGCAGCAGGGCAACAACGACTAACGAACGGGCAACACGCATCTTCGGCTCTCCAGACAAGTGCCGCCACGTTACGCAGCCTGACCGTTCATCACAAGGGCTTAGCCCACGTGAAACGTCTGACCTGTTTGCAGGCCTTCGACACTTTTCGCGTAGGCCAACGCCACATCGGCCGCAGGCACTGGCTTGTAGCCACGGAAGTACGGCGCATATTTACCCATCGCTTCGAGCAACACGGTGGGGCTGATCGAGTTCACGCGCAGACCGCGAGGCAGTTCGGTGGCGGCTGCACGGACGAAGCTGTCGAGAGCGCCATTCACCAGCGCTGCCGAGGCGCCGCTGCGGATCGGATCGTGGCTGAGCACGCCAGTGGTGAAGGTGAATGAAGCGCCGTCGTTGGCAAATTCGCGGCCGATCAGCAGCAGGTTGACCTGGCCCATCAGCTTGTCTTTGAGGCCGAGGGCAAAACTGTCTTCAGTCATCTCACCTAGGGGTGCGAAGGTGACGTTGCCAGCGGCGCAGACCAGTGCATCGAACTTGCCGGTTTGTTCGAACAGTTTGCGGATTGACGCGCTGTCGCTGATATCCACCTGCAAATCACCGCTGCTGCGCCCGATGCGGATGACTTCGTGGCGTTGCGAGAGTTCTTTGTCCACCGCCGAACCGATGGTGCCGCCAGCGCCTATCAACAGAATTTTCATCGAGCTGTACCTCAAGTGATTGAACGAGGTTTCAGTCTAGAGTGGTTTTTTCTGTGGATAAGCGCGCTAATAGGCAACCTTTGGTTTTCAAATGGAAACAATCCATGAGCGAAATGGATGACCTCGCCGCCTTCGCGGTGTTGATCGAAGCGGGCAGCTTTACCCTCGCTGCGCAGCAATTGGGTTGCAGCAAGGGCCAGTTGTCCAAGCGCATCAGCCAGCTCGAAGCGCAGTTTTCCGTGGTGTTGCTGCAGCGCACTACTCGGCGCTTGAGCCTGACGGCGGCGGGCGCGGCGTTGTTGCCTCAGGCCCAGGCGCTTGTCGTCCAGGTCGAAAAGGCGCGTCAGGCATTGGCGCGATTGAAGGACGACATGGCCGGCCCGGTGCGTATGACGGTTCCGGTATCGCTGGGGGAAACCTTCTTCGACGGCCTGCTGTTGGAGTTTTCGCAGCAATACCCCGAGGTGCAGATCGAGCTGGAGCTGAACAACAGTTATCGCGACCTGTTTCGGGACGGGTTTGATCTGGCGATTCGCTCTGAAGTGGCCAATGACCAACGTCTGGTCGCCAAACCGCTGCTGGCCTGGCAGGAAATGACCTGCGCCAGCCCGGCTTATCTCGAACGTTTCGGTGAGCCGACGACCCCGCAGGCGCTGGCTGAACACCGTTGTTTGCTCAATAGCCACTACAGCGGGCGCGAGGAATGGTTGTATCACCAGCAGCACGAATTGTTGCGGGTGCGGGTGTCCGGCCCGTTCGCCAGCAATCACTACAACCTGCTGAAGAAAGCCGCACTCACCGGCGCCGGCATTGCCCGGTTGCCGTCCTACCTGTTGCAGGCGGAATTGGCTGACGGTCGATTGCGCTGGCTCCTGCGTGATTTTCAGACGCGACGCATGCCGATGTACCTGGTGCATCCGTATCAGGGTGGTTTGCCTAAACGTACGCAAGTGCTCGCGGATTATTTGATCGGCTGGTTCAAGCGCAGCGGCGAAGCGCTGGATCGACTGCAGCGTTGATTTATCGGGAATAGCCGCGGGCAATCAGGTGATCGACCGACAATCTACCCGGCCCGGTCGCCATCAAATACAGCAACACCGCCGCCCACGTGCCATGAGTCGGATACGCATCCGGGTACACAAACAACTGAATGGTCAGGGTCATGCCCAGCAGCGCCAACGCCGAAAATCGCGTGGCGAAGCCCATCAGAATCAGCAGCGGAAAAAAATGCTCGGCGAACGCCGCCATGTGCGCCGCGATCTCGGGCGACAGCAGCGGCACGTGGTATTCGCTCTGGAACAGCGGAATCGTCGAGTCGGCCAAGCGCGGCCAGCCCAGTTGAAATGTGCCGTCGACCAGGTCGATGGCCAATCCCTCGACCTTGGTCTGCCCGGACTTCCAGAACACCGCGGCAATCGAAAAACGCGCAACCAAGGCAATCAGGCTGTGCGGGATTTTTGCCAGCAGCGCGATCGCGCGGACGATGAGGTTGTTCATGGCAATTCCTTGTCGTTCAAATCACAGATGGCGTTGTGCGCGATCAGCAAGCCAAGGGTTTGCGCCAGATCGAAGGACGGGCTTGTTTCTGCCGCTCGCAGCAATGGCTGGCCTGCGATCAGTTGGCGGATGAATACGCTGGCGCCGGGCTCGATGACCATCACTTCAACGTCGAGGTGATTGCGCAATACCAGCGCATGTTGCCCCCGATGCAAGTCGATACCTGCGAGGCTGTCTTGCCGTTGATGCGCCGCCCAGATCGCAACCACCGGCCAGGGTGAGTCGAGCAAGCGCAGGGAGGGATGCAGCACGACGCTCAGCGTGCTCAGTATTTGCGGGTGGGCGAGGGCGGCGGTGATTTCTTCCGGTCGGATCGGCGATGCATCGGCGGCGTGATAGGCGCGGGTGCGCAAGCCTTCGAGGCGCGCCACGTCAGCCAGATACGCCACGCTGGCGGCCGGTTCGAACCCGGCAATGAAGTCGACAAATCCTTCGCCGTAACAACTCATCAGTGGACTGTATGGCGGTTGGGTCTGGACAAAAATGGTCGCCATCGCGCGAAAGAATTCTACGCCGACCAATTGCATGACCACCGGATAACTGTCGGCCAGCGCGTTGATCAGCGAACTCTGCACGTTGTTGCGATACACCGCGAAGCGGCTGGCCGGGTCGGCACCGTTGGCGCTGCACAAGCCGTCGGGGCAGGGCAATTGCACATCGAGCAGGGCGGTAGCGAATGCGGTTTGGCTGCTCATGGCTGAGCTCCGGCAAGGCTTAACAGCCTTTCTGCCTGACGCGCCTCGGCCAGCAGCACGTCGAATGCCGGCACCTGATTGTCACGCTCAATCAACGTGGCTACCGGGCCGATGCGTTGCAGCGCTTGTTGGTACAAATCCCAGACAGCCTGATCGATCGGCGCCCCGTGATCGTCGATCAGCAGACGATCGCCGAGGCTGTCGCAATCCTCGGCAAACCCCGCCAGATGAATTTCACCGACGGCGTGCAGCGGCAACGCGTCGAGATAAGCCTGCGGGTCGCGCTGATGATTGATGCACGACACGTAGACATTGTTCACGTCGAGCAACAGGCCACAGCCGCTGCGGCGGATCACCTCGGCGATGAAATCCGGCTCATCGAGGGTCGAGCGCTGGAAGCCGAGATAGGTCGCCGGGTTCTCCAGCAACATTGGCCGCTTGAGCGTGTTCTGCACCTGGTCGATGTGCGCGCAGACGCGGTTCAACGTCGGCGTGTCATAGGCCAGCGGCAACAGATCATTGAGAAACACCGGGCCGTGGCTCGACCAGGCCAGATGTTCGGAAAAGGCTTGCGGTTGATAGCGCTGAATCAGCTCGGCAAGGCGTTGAAGATGTTGTTTATCCAGCGGCCCTTCAGCGCCGATGGACAAGCCGACACCGTGCAACGACAGCGGATACTGATCGCGGATCAAACCGAGAAAATGATGAAACGGACCGCCGGCCACCATGTAGTTTTCGGCGTGGACTTCGAAGAAACCGATGTCCGGTTGTGAGCCGAGCACTTCACGAAAGTGCCCGGTCTTGAGTCCCAGCCCGGCACGCGGCGGGAGTGCGGCGCAGGCTGCCTGAGTGCCGGGGAGGTTGGGGAGTTGAGTTGTGAACATGATCGTCACTCAGGCAAACCAGAAATCAGGACTTGGCTTTGAAGGCTTGCATCTGCCCGAAACCGGTCGGCGAGGTTTTGCTTTCAGTGGTAGCGCAGGTGCCCTCTGGAACGAGTTTCCAGGCGTTGGCCTGATAGTCCATTTTTGCGGTGCCGGCACAGGTGGTGCCTGCACCTGCGGCGCAGTCGTTCTTGCCTTTCATGGCCACGCCGAAGCATTTTTCCATGTCGGCGTCAGCAGCGTGGACGGTCGATACAGCAGTCATGCTCAGGGCAGAACCGAGGGCCAGAACCAGGGCGGTGGCGGACAAGGTGCGGGTGGTAGCAGTCATGGTGTTTCTCCAGTCTTGTTCAGGGATTTTACAAGCGCGGTTGCGCTTGCTTATCCCTCTAGAGAAACGAGGTGGCGTTGCGTTACAGCCTGCTCAAAATCTTTTTGGAAAAACGCAGAGTCCTGTAGGAGTGAGCCTGCTCGCAATGGCGTCATGTCAGAGACTGGCGATGTTGAATGACACGACGCCATCGCGAGCAGGCTCACTCCTACAAGGGATTTTTGGAGAATCTGAAAATCGTGCAGACACAAAAAAACGGCCCGAAGGCCGTTTTTTTGTTGGGCGAAAACTATCAACCGCCGAGGTACGCCTCGCGCACTTTCGGGTCGGTCAGCAGGGCTTCACCGGTGCCTTGCATGACCACGCGGCCGTTCTCCAGAACGTAGGCGCGGTCGGCGATTTTCAGCGCCTGGTTGGCGTTCTGCTCGACCAGGAACACCGTCACGCCGTCCTTGCGCAGCTGTTCGATGATGTCGAAGATCTGCTGGATGATGATCGGCGCCAGGCCTAGCGACGGCTCATCGAGCAGCAGCAGTTTCGGCTTGCTCATCAGCGCACGGCCGATAGCGAGCATTTGCTGTTCGCCGCCGGACATGGTGCCGCCGCGCTGGGCAAAACGTTCTTTCAGGCGTGGGAAAAGTCCGAGAACTTTGTCCATCTGTTCCTGATAGTCGCCCTTGTCGGTGAAGAATCCGCCCATGGCGAGGTTTTCTTCAACGGTCAGACGGGCAAATACCCGACGACCTTCCGGCACTACGGCGATGCTTTTGCGCATGATCTGCGACGAGTCCTGGCCGACCAGTTCCTCACCCATGTAGCGGATGCTGCCGCTGTGCGCTTGCGGCGAACCGCAGAGCGTCATCAGCAGCGTGGACTTGCCGGCACCGTTGGCGCCGATCAGCGTGACGATTTCGCCCTGACGGACTTCGACGTTGACGCTGTGCAGGGCCTGGATCTTGCCGTAGAAGGTGGAAACGTTTTCGAACTGCAGCATTTACGCTTCCCCCAGGTAGGCTTTGATCACTTCAGGATTGTCGCGGATCTGTTCCGGCGTGCCGTCGGCCAGAGGCGTGCCCTGGTTGATCACGACGATGTGGTCGGAAATGCTCATGACCAGTTTCATGTCGTGTTCGATCAACAGCACGGTGACGTTGTGCTCTTCACGCAGCACGCTGATCAGCGCCTTGAGGTCTTCGGTTTCCTTCGGGTTCAGGCCGGCGGCCGGTTCGTCGAGCATGAGGATCCGCGGACGGGTCATCATGCAGCGAGCGATTTCCAGACGCCGTTGCTGACCGTAGGCGAGGGTGCCGGCGGTGCGGTTGGCGAACTCTTTGAGGTTGACCTTTTCCAGCCAGTACTCGGCAAACTCCATGGCCTCGCGCTCGCTTTTGCGGAACGCCGGGGTCTTGAACAGGCCGGACAGGAAGTTGGTGTTCAGGTGCCGGTGCTGGGCGATCAACAGGTTCTCGACCGCCGTCATGTCCTTGAACAAACGCACGTTCTGGAAAGTCCGCACGACGCCTTTGAGGGCGATCTTGTGGCCCGGCAAACCCTGAATCGGCTCGCCGTCCAGCAGGATGCTGCCGCCAGATGGCTTGTAGAAACCGGTCAGGCAGTTGAACACGGTGGTCTTGCCCGCGCCGTTCGGCCCGATCAGTGCCACCACTTGTTTCTCTTTGACGGTCAGTGCCACGCCGTTGACCGCCAGCAAGCCGCCGAAGCGCATGCTCAGGTTTTCAACTTTCAAGATCTCGCGGCTCATTTTCGCAACTCCATGTGTGGGCGTTGCATCGGCAGCAGACCTTGTGGACGCCAGATCATCATCAACACCATCAGGGCACCGAACATCAACATGCGGTACTCGCTGAACTCACGCATCATTTCCGGCAACAGGATCATCACCACCGCAGCCAGGATCACACCTAACTGCGAGCCCATGCCACCCAACACAACGATGGCGAGGATGATCGCCGACTCGATGAAGGTGAACGACTCCGGGGTCACCAGACCCTGACGGGCGGCGAAGAAGCTACCGGCGAAACCGGCGAATGCAGCGCCGAGGGTGAACGCGGAGAGCTTGATGATCGTTGGATTCAGACCCAGTGCACGGCAAGCGATTTCGTCTTCACGCAGCGCTTCCCACGCACGGCCGATCGGCATGCGCAGCAGACGGTTGATGACGAACAGCGCCGCCAGCGCCAGCAACAGGGCCACCAGGTAAAGGAAGATCACCTTGTTGATCGAGTTGTATTGCAGGCCGAAATACTCGTGAAAGGTTTGCATGCCTTCAGCGGCTTTACGTTCGAAGGTCAGACCGAAGAACGTCGGTTTCTCGATGTTGCTGATGCCGTTCGGACCGCCGGTGATGTCGGTCAGGTTACGCAGGAACAGACGGATGATCTCACCGAAGCCGAGGGTCACGATCGCCAGGTAGTCACCGCGCAAACGCAACACCGGGAAGCCCAGCAGGAAGCCGAACGTCGCCGCCATCAGGCCGGCAATCGGCAGGCAGATCCAGAAGCTCAGGCCGTAGTAGTGCGACAGCAGCGCGTAGCTGTAGGCGCCGACGGCGTAGAAGCCGACGTAACCGAGGTCGAGCAGACCGGCCAGACCGACCACGATGTTCAGACCGAGGCCGAGCATCACGTAGATCAGGATCAGCGTCGCGATGTCCACCGCACCACGGGAGCCGAAGAACGGCCACACCAGTGCGACCAGGATCAGCGCAATGATGAAATAGCGCTGAGTGGTCGGCAGGGTGAGGAAGTTGCTCGCCTTGGCCGGGATCAGCGGCAGGCCCGGCGACGAGCGCCAGGCTTTGCTGATCTGCTGATTGAACAGCACGCGCAAGAACATCAGCACCGAGCAGATGGCGATGGTCGCCAGTACGGCCGGGCTGGTGTTGTGCACTTCCAGGTTGATGCCGACGATGGTCAGTTTCAGACCGAGTACCGGGTAGGCCACGGCCCAAACCAGCAAGGCACTGAACAGTGCCTGTTTAAGATTCCTAGTCATACTTTCTCAACCTCCGGACGGCCCAGAATGCCGGTCGGACGGAACAACAGCACCAGAACCAACAAGCCGAAAGCCACGACGTCCTTGTACTGGTCACCGAAGATATCGGCGCCAAACGCTTCCGCCACCCCAAGCACCAAGCCGCCGAGCATGGCGCCAGGGATGCTGCCGATACCGCCGAGTACTGCTGCGGTGAAGGCTTTGAGGCCGACGAGGAAACCGGCGTTCGGGTTGATCACGCCGTATTGCATGCTCAGCAGCACAGCCGCAACGGCTGCCAGCGCGGCACCAATGACGAAGGTCAGGGCGATGATGTTGTTGGTGTTGATGCCGAGCAGGTTGGCCATCTTGATGTCTTCGGCGCAGGCGCGGCAGGCGCGACCCAGGCGAGAGCGGGAGATGAACAGCGTCAGGCCGAGCATGGCGATCACTGTCACCACGAACACCACGATTTGCATGTAGGAAATCAGCACTTCTTGTGCGCCACCTGGACCGAAGGCAAGGTTGCCCGGAATCAGGTTGGGGATAGCTTTGTCCTTGGAGTCTTGCGCCAGCAGAACCGTGTTCTGCAGGAAAATCGACATACCGATCGCGGAAATCAGCGGGATCAGACGGTTGCTGCCGCGCAGGGGGCGGTAGGCGATCCGTTCGATGCTGTAACCGTAGGAACTGGTGACGACGATGCTGGCGATGAACGCCGCGGTCATCAACAGCGGGACACTGTCGAGTCCCATCATGGTCAACCCGGCGATGGCGATGAACGCCACGTAGGAGCCGATCATGTACACCTCGCCGTGGGCGAAGTTGATCATTCCAATGATGCCGTAAACCATCGTGTAGCCGATGGCGATCAAGGCATACATGCTGCCAACGTTCAGGCCGTTAACCAGCTGTTGGAAGAAGTGATAGATGTCAGGCATTACAGCGCTCCTAAAAACCTGATACGCATTTCACTGGTGGAGTCATTTTCCCGCCCGGCCCCGTGGATCTATATCCACTTCGAATCCGGGTTTTGCCAGCGAACCGCTGATGACGGTTTTGAGATTTTCAGGTGGGGAGACTGGCGGATCACGCCAGCGCGGCCCAATACATTCGTAAAACAAAGCCCACGGCACGCCGTGGGCTTTATTGGCAGTCAGTCAGGCAGCGCCTTACTGAGGCGATACTTCAGTTTTAGGCTTGCCGTTGTGCCACTCGTAGACCACGAATTTGAAGTCTTTGAGGTCGCCCTTGGCGTCGAAGCTCAGGTCGCCAGTCGGGGTCTTGAAGGTGCCGGCGTGGATGGCTTCAGCCACTTTGGTCGCGTCTTCGGACTTGGCTGCCTTGATGCCTTCGGCAATCACTTCAACCGCCGAGTAGGACGGGAACACGAACGGACCGCTCGGATCTTCTTTCTTCGCTTTGAACGCATCGGCCAGAGCGATGTTGGCTGGATCCTGGTCGAAGGATTTCGGCAGGGTCACCAGCAGGCCTTCGGAAGCATCCTTGGCGATCTGGGTGATCGAGTCGTTACCCACGCCTTCCGGACCCATGAACTTGGCTTTCAGGCCTTTTTCCTGGGCTTGACGCAGGATCAGACCCAGCTCCGGGTGGTAGCCGCCGTAGTAAACGAAGTCGACGTTGGCTTGCTTGAGCTTGGCGATGATCGCCGAGAAGTCTTTGTCGCCGGCGTTGACGCCTTCGAACACGGCAACCTTGGTGCCTTTCTTCTCGAGGGTCGATTTGACCGCGGTGGCGATGCCTTCACCGTACTGCTGCTTGTCGTGCAGGACGCCGACGATTTTCGGTTTCACGTGGTCGGCAATGTAGTTACCGGCGGCAGGGCCCTGGGCGCTGTCCAGACCGATGGTACGGAAGACCATTTTGTAACCACGGGCGGTGATGTCCGGGCTGGTGGCAGCCGGGGTGATCATGATCACGCCTTCGTCTTCGTAGATGTCCGAAGCCGGTTGAGTGGAGCTGGAGCACAGGTGACCGACCACGAACTTGACGCCGTCGTTGACGACCTTGTTCGCGACCGCTACCGCTTGTTTTGGATCGCAGGCATCGTCGTATTCAACGGCTTCGAGCTTCTTGCCGTCGACGCCGCCCTTGGCGTTGATTTGCTCGATGGCCATTTTTGCGCCACTGAACTGCATGTCGCCGTACTGGGCTACTGGACCGGTTTTAGGACCGGCGATACCGATTTTGATGGTGTCAGCTGCGAACGAATGGCTGGCAACCCCGGCCAGAACCATAGCGGCAAACAGTTTGGAAATCTGCTTAGTAGCCTTAGTCATAGTGCTCCACTCTTACTGTTGTATTTTTTAGAGTCCTGGCGCCGTAGCAGCAGAACCGGGTCAGATATCTTTGCGATACCCTCCGGAAATGCCCCCGGCAACTGTACCGGTACAGTGTAGAGCGCCGGTTGTTAGCCTGGGAAGCGGGCGCCGAGGGGCAAAACTTGGGGGTGTCGCATTTTTGAATGAAAAAGACAGAATTGCGGCGGGGCGTTCGTGGGCATATATCCCAATCGGCAGCATTCCTTGGCGTTCCTGCTCTTTTCGTTCGGTGAAGCGATTTGCAACCGGGTTTTTCTGGCGGACCACCGACGTTATCATTCCCGTCGATTTCTTTTCCGGACAGCGCCCATGAATCAAGAACCTAGCACCCTCTATGCCAAGCTGCTTGGTGAAACCGCATCTATTACCTGGAAGGAGTTGGAGCCGTTCTTCGCCAAGGGTGCCCTATTGTGGGTCGACCCGGCGCTGGATCTGATCGCTGCCGCCGAAGCCGTGGCCTCGGATGAGGGCGAGAAAGTCGCTGCCTGGCTGGCCGAAGACAGACTCGCCAAGCTGTCTGAAACGCGGGCGCTGGATCTTTTCGAACGCGATCCGCAGCTGTGGGCAGTGGTGGTTTCGCCGTGGATTCTGATCCAGGAAAGGGCAGGCGCTTCTGATGTCGCACCTTGATGGTGCGACCGGTCATTAGCGAAAAGTGTGTAGCGGAGTAGCGTGATGGCACGTTGCCGTAGAGAAACACCACAAGCGAGGGTGGCCTCACGGTGACGTAAACGTAACGGGAACAGTTTATTGAGCAGCCTGACGGCTGCTTAATTGTTTCTGGATATTGGAAAGGCCAAAATCTTCAGTGAATTTGAAGGCCTCTTCGCGAGCAGGCTCGCTCCCACATTTGGAATGTATTCCCCTGTGGGAGCGAGCCTGCTCGCGAGTGGGGCGACTCGGTCCTGGATCAGGCCGAGAACGACTTCCCGGTATGGTTATTCAGCGAAATAACCTTGGTCTTGCCAATCCGGTGACGATAGATCTCGCGCAGGTACTTGATCGACTTCTTCACACAATCCCGCGACAAACGAATGTCATTGATCGAGACAAACTTCTCTTTGTCGTTGATCAGTTCGCGGTACTTTTTCTCGTACATCGGCTTGATCGCGTACCAGTTGGTGTCGAGGATTTTCGCCGGGTTCTCGAACTCGTTGAGCAGGTCATCGATGCGGTCTTCGTCGAATTCTTCATTGATGATGAAGTCGAGAATCGAGTTATCCAGGGTTTCGTCGAAGCGGTACGGGTTCTTCGCGAAGCAGCGTTTGATGAACGCCACGATCAGGGTCAGGAAGTCGTCCGACAGGCACGGGCTCTTGGCGATCAACGTAGTCAGCG
Organism: Pseudomonas sp. WC2; assembly: GCF_050586545.1. Taxonomy (NCBI): domain Bacteria; kingdom Pseudomonadati; phylum Pseudomonadota; class Gammaproteobacteria; order Pseudomonadales; family Pseudomonadaceae; genus Pseudomonas; species Pseudomonas sp. WC2. The sequence goes on from NZ_JBOBDR010000005.1 coordinate 195,572, forward strand.
ACAGGTTGGCAGAAGCGCCGATCACCAGCGCGTAACGCTTGAGCGTGGTGTTGGGGAACAGGCTGTTGAGGTGGGTCTTCAACCGGTTCAGGTCCATGTACGACAGCTTGTAGTCTTTCGGCAGCGAAACGATCGACACCACCGACGAGCAGTTCTTGAAGAAATGCAGGTCGTGCAGCGCGGCGGCGTCGTAGCCGGAATTCTTGTACTGCTCCAGCGAAGCGCGATACCGCTTGGACTCGATCGGCAACAGGCTGATGCCTTCAATCGCCTGCGTGACTTTGTTGAAGTGCGGCAGGTCGATCGAACGGAAGAACAGATCATCGATGTTCAGGCGCTGCGGCTCTTTGTCGAACACCTTGAATTTGTCGCTGCTCGGTGGCGGCGTTTCCGGCACTACCGATTCGGCGTAGGCAATCGCCACCGGGCCGGCCAGACTCATGAACAGGTCGTTGGCATCGAGGCGAATGGTCTCGCCGATGTCGATGCCGGCGCGGCGGAAATAGTTCTGGTCGTAGTCAGTGGTAACTGCCTGCGCCGTCAGAATGTTGAAGATCTGCTGCGAGATGTATTGGTTGGCGTGCTTCTCCATCGCATTGACATCAATGTTCTGGATGTTGCCGTCATCGCTCTCTTCGGCGTAACGCATGATGTCGTTGGAGATCAGCATCATCGCGTTCCAAGGGCGGATACGGCCCATGACGCTGGCTTCGCTGCTGTCTTCATTGGCGAAGTTGTAGGAGAAATCCCATTCCTCCGAGAGGTATTTGCACAGCAGGCGACCGGCGTTGATGTGCAGCGCCTCGGACATTTCGCTGCGGTGATCGGAAATGTTCGGCAGCACGCAAATGCCACTGGTGAAGATCGGTTCGAACACGAACGAATGACCGCTCTTGCCGTCATGCTCGTCCATCGGCTTGGTGTCGAACGTCTTGTTCATGTACGAGTGTTGCTGGGCCAGACCGAATTCCGAAGCCATGCCGGAACCGGTGCCGCCGCCGGCACTGAAGATCGAGAAGTACAGGCGCGACTGGTTGGCCTTGATGCCGCAGCTGTCGATCAGGTACGAGTGGATCATTTTCCAGTCAGGGCTGGAGAAGCGCTGCGTGTCCTTGTTGAGGATGATCTTCGCCAGGTACTGGCCGAGGATCGGCGCGTTACCGGCGCCACCGGCGTGGACTTCGGACAAGTCCATGATCTTCATTTTGCTGTAGTCGCGCAGGAAGCCGCTTTTCTCGCCCTTGCGCGAAAAACGGATGCGCCCGGCGATGTCCTTGTCGAGGTCGCCAAGCATCACCAGCGGCTCGACCAGAAACACCGGTTTGCTCGCCTTGTTGTGACCGATGCGCAGGTTGTTCTTGATCCACTGCGCCGGGCTGTAACCCTTGTCGGCGGAGCGTCGGTCATTCGACGGGCGATCTTCGTTGTTGAATTCGTTGAGGTAGAACTTGCGCGCGTTGTACACCAACTCCGCCACGTCGAGGGCGATGTTCGAGCCGCAACGACCGAGACCGATCAGGCACACCGACGGAAATTCCTGATCGTTGTGCTGTTCGTTATCGCCTTCCAGGTGCGGCGGGCGCGGGAACACCAGATCGCGCAGGCCGTCGAGATTATCGAGGATGCGGTCGGTATTGGTTTCGGTGAAGTACAGGTATTGCTGGGTCGACAGCGGGCGCGAGGGAACCGATGGCTTTGAAGACGACGGGCTGTTGGCGGCGGGGCTCAAAGTCAGATCGGCTACCGCAGTGGCGGGATTGTTTTTAGAAGTCATTGTGCGCCATATACCTGGACTGGGCGGCTCGCGGGTCAAATGCCGGCGAACCTCACGGAATAAGATCTCGCGTCTTTTTTGCGCGAATTGGGCCCGAGCGCCAGGGTTTTAGCCTGATTGTCGCAGGGGGGAATCCTTTCCTGATCGTTGATAAATCGGCCATTATTCGGCGATCTTTAATCGAAAAGAGGCAAAATGATGTCAACGCTACCATCGTTGGGGTTCGCCGGAATCGGTCTGATGGGCTTGCCCATGTGTCGGCGTCTGTTGGCCGCGGGCTACCCGCTGACCGTGTGGAATCGCAACCCGGCCAAGTGCGCGCCACTGGTTGAGGCCGATGCCCGGCAGGTGGCGACCGCCGCTGAACTGTGCGAACACGCCGACGTGGTGATGTTGTGTCTGGCCGATACGGCGGTGGTGCGCGAGGTGGTGTTTGGCTCGGACGGTATCGCCGAAGGAGCGAAAAACGGCCAGTTGCTGGTGGATTTTTCCAGCCTCGAACCGACTGCCACGCGCGAGATGGCGGCGGAACTGGCACAGAAATCCGGCATGAGCTGGCTGGATTCACCGGTGTCCGGTGGCGTGGTCGGTGCCGAGGCGGGCAGCCTGGCGATCATGGTCGGCGGCGAGGCAGCGGATCTGGAGCGGGTGCGCCCGGTGTTGCTCAACCTCGGTCAACGGGTCACGCACATGGGCGGCATCGGTGCCGGTCAGGTGACCAAGGCCTGCAATCAGATGATCGTCGCCTGCAATGCGCTGGTGATTGCCGAAGTGGTGGCGTTGGCCGAGCAGGCCGGTGTCGACGCCAGCCTGATCGCTGAAGCCTTGGCCGGTGGCTTTGCCGATTCGAAACCGTTGCAGATCCTCGCCCCGCAAATGGCCGAAAGCCGTTTCGAACCGATCAAGTGGCACGTGCGCACGCTGCTCAAGGATCTCGACACGGCGGTGAAATTCTCTCGCGAACAGGGTTCAGCCACACCGATCAGCGGATTGGCCGCACAGTTGATGCGCCTGCATGGGGCGCAAGGCTTTTTGGCGAAAGATCCAGCGACACTGGTGCAAATGTACCGCGCGCCAGAATCAGCGGATTGACCGCGTGTGAATGTTTGCGCTGATTGATTTCTTCCAGCACCGGGACCAGTTCATCCAGCGGCACCGGACGGCTGAGCAGGTAACCCTGAATGAAATCGCAGCCTGAACGCTCAAGAAATTCGTACTGCTCCAGGCTTTCCACGCCTTCGGTCACCACCTGCAAATGCAGGGTGTGGGCCATGACGATGATTGCCTGGACGATCTCCATGTCCGCCGTGGCCTTGGGAATATCGAGGATGAACGAGCGGTCGATCTTCAGCGTATTCAGCGGCAGGCGCTTGAGATAGGCCAGTGACGAGTAGCCGGTGCCAAAGTCGTCGATCGACAACGACACGCCGAGGGCACGGATCTGTCGCAGCAGCACCAAAGTGTTGGCGATATTGCCCATCAGTGCGTTTTCCGTGACTTCCAGCTCCAGCCGTTCCGGGGCAACGCCGGCGGTACGCAGAGCGCTCTCGATCTCGTCGGCGAGCTCTTCCCGGGCAAGGTTCAGCGGCGAGCAGTTCCAGGCGATTTTCAACTCGTTGCAGCCATGCCGTGACAGTTCCCCCAGATCCTTGCAGGCTTTGCGCAGCACCCAATTGTCCAGTTCGGCAATCAGCCCGTTGGTTTCGGCAATGGCGATAAAACGGTCGGGGGCGAGCAGACCGTGCACGGGATGTTGCCAGCGGATCAACGCTTCGAGCTTGGTGACCCGACCGGTTTTCAGTTCATAGATCGGCTGGTAGTAGAGCATCAGGCCGTTTTCTGCGCGCAAGGCATGGCGCAGTTCTTCTTCCAGTTGCAGCTCCATGCTGGCGCGGGTCTTCATGTTCGAACTGAAGAAGTGCAGGCCATTGCGCCCGGCGCCCTTGGATTGATACAGCGCCAGATCGGCATGCTTGAGCAGTTCGTCGCAGGTGGTGCCGTCCTCGGGATAGAGGCTGATGCCGATGCTGGTGGTCATCACCATGCGACGCCCGGCCAGTTCGATCGGCTCCTTCATTTTCAGCATGATGCGTTGCGCCATGTTGCGCGCTTCTTCGCGGTCACGCAGGCCGATGAGGATGCAGAATTCGTCACCACCAAAACGTGCGACCACGTCTTCATGGCTGCGCACCGAGCCCTTGATGTGATCGGCGATGACTTTGAGCAAGGCGTCGCCGGCATCGTGGCCGAGGCTGTCGTTGATGCGTTTGAAGTGGTCGATGTCGAGAAACATTACCGCGAGCATGCCGCCCTCGCTGGCTTTCTGGCTGAGCTTCTCGGCGAAGATCTGGTTGAACCCACGACGGTTGATCAGGTTGGTCAGGGCGTCGTAGTTGGCCACTTGTTGCAGGGACATGCGCGCCTGATCGAGTTGGCTGAGCAGGGCGTTGACCCGACGCAGGTCACGTTCTTTGTTCTGCAGTTTTTTGTCCGCCAGTGCCGCACTGATTGCGCTGCCGAGAATCAGCAGGGTAATCAACGCTACGGTCAGGCCCAGCTGCATATGACTGGTTTCGCTGGTGATCGCCGCAGTGCTGCCCTCGGGCAAGACCAGATGCAACGCCGCCATCCCGGTGAAATGCATGCTGAAGATGCCGGCGCCGAGGATCAGCGCGGCGCTGTACTTGAGCATCTGATGAAACAGGCCGCTGCCTTCGCGCAAATAACCCGCAACCCATAACGCGGCGAAACTGGCGCCGATGGCAATCGCAATCGACAGCAGAAACAGGCCGGGCTGGTAATAGGCGGTGGCGCTCGATTGCATGGCGGCCATGCCGACGTAATGCATGCCGGCGATACCCAGGCCGATGACCAGAGCGGTCTTCAGATACAGCACCAGACTCGGCTGCGCTTCGCTCAGCGTATGCATCGCCAGCCAGGAAGCGAGCAGGGCGATCAGTAGGGAGAACAGGGTGATGGGCAGGTCGTACTGGATGTCGATCGGCGCCTGGAACGCGAGCATGCCGATGAAATGCATGGCCCAAATGCCGCCGGCCAGGCACGTCGCGCCGATCCAGCGCCACAATCGCTGCGAGCCCGGGTCTTCGGCGTGACCGACTCGCTCGGCCATGTCGAGAGTGGCAAAACTCGCGGCGCAAGCGACCAGGTAGGCCACCAGCACCAGCAAGGGATTATGTGTGCAGTCGAGAATGACCTGCCCGCTCTCCGGCAGCTCGGTAACAAATTGCAGACCAAGCCACTCCATAGCATGCCCCATTTCTGAAGTCGTCCTTACTGCGCGGTCAGCGCAGGCGAATGACAGGAGTATAGAGGCGGTTTTTGCAGTGGAATGGGTAGTGGCACATTGGCGCTAATGATTTCGGCATTAGCGTCATAGCGATTGGCGCTAAAGGCTTAGGCGATCTGTTCGAAAGGGATTTGCGCCCAGTCCGGTTGCAGCGGTGGCAGGCCGAAACGTGCGCGGGCCTTGTCGCAATCGACGTTCTGCTCGCCGTTTTCCCAGGACGATTCGAATTCGCGGCAGGGGCTGGAGCGCAGTTCGTAAATCGAGCACTTCACCTCGCTGCCGACTTCGCCGACCAACGCCGTGCAACGCGGCGATTTGCAGTCGGTGCCGTTCATCGCCACCCGGCTCGGGCTGATCTGCGTGACCAGGTCATCGGGCACCGTACCCCCTGAGGAAGCGCATTCGCCCCAGAAAAAAGACACGCGAAAATGGGAACAGCAGGCACCGCAATTCAGACACGGACTGACTTCGGACATGGGCGAGGGTATCAAAGGGATTGATCGGGAGATCCGGACGGATCCGGCGGCCATTCTAGGCTTCGCTACGGACTTGGGAAGGGGGGCGCGAAACTATTTTTTTGTGGCAAGGTTTTGCCGCAAAACCCCCTGTTTTCGGGGGATTGCAGACTTATCAAGGGCTTACGTTTCTTTACACAGCCATGGACCGATATCAGGCGGACGAATGATCACAGACAGCTCCCGACGGGCTGACTAGATTGCAGGTTCCGGGCTCGGATGCGTTGGCAGTGAAGCCCCATAACAATAAAGAGACGGACCCATGCAGAACTCGACCCAAGCGGCGAATGCCTGGCGCATTCTGTTCCTGCTGTTCCTCGCCAACCTGTTCAACTTCTTCGACCGCACCATTCCGGCGATCATCATCGAGCCGATCCGCATGGAGTGGCACCTCAGCGACTTTCAGCTGGGCATCGTCGGCACCGCGTTCACCATCGTTTATGCCATTGCCGGCCTGCCATTAGGGCGGATGGCTGATACCGGTTCGCGCAGCAAACTGATGGGCTGGGGCCTGGCGACGTGGAGTGCGCTGACCGCCGTCAACGGTCTGGTCGGCAGTTTCTGGAGCTTCCTGATCGTGCGCATGGGCATCGGCATCGGCGAGGCCAGTTATGCACCGGCAGCCAACTCGCTGATCGGCGACTTGTTTCCGGCGCACCGTCGGGCGCGGGCCATGGGCATTTTCATGCTCGGTCTGCCGCTGGGTTTGCTGCTGGCGTTCTTCACCATCGGCGCGATGGTCAAGGCCTTCGACAGTTGGCGCGCGCCGTTCTTTATCGCCGCGGTGCCGGGGCTGATTCTGGCGATCTTCATGTTCTTCATTAAAGAGCCGAAGCGCGGCGCGGCGGAAACCGTGCAGGTTTCGCAAGAGAAAGTCGACAAGCCGATCCGCCGGATTCTCGCGGTGCCGACCTTCCTGTGGCTGGTGATGGCCGGGTTGTGCTTCAACTTCGCCACCTATGCCTGCAACTCGTTTCTGGTGCCGATGCTGCAGCGGTATTTCCTTATGCCCTTGCAAGAGGCGGCAGTGGCCACGGGCGTGATTGTTGGCGTGACCGGGCTGGTCGGTTTGACCCTGGGCGGCTTGATCGCCGACAAGATTCATCAACGCGTAGCCAATGGGCGGCTGTTATTCGCGGCGTTCAGCCTGATCATTTCGACCTTGTGCACGGCGTGGGCACTGCATGCCGGGCGCATCGAGATCGGTGTGTTTGTCGCGGTGTTCAGTGTCGGTTGGCTCTTTGCCTATAACTTCTACACCTGCGTTTACACGGCGATTCAGGACGTGGTCGAACCGCGCTTGCGTGCGACGGCGATGGCGTTGTTCTTTGCCGGCTTGTATCTGCTGGGCGGTGGTTTGGGCCCGGTGGTGGTCGGTGGTTTGTCGGATCATTTCGCGCACACGGCGATGCTGGCAGCGGGAGCTGAGCAGATGACCGAGGCGTTCAAGGCAGTCGGGCTGCATGACGCGATGTATCTGATTCCGGTGGCGCTGTTTTTGACCATGGTGTTTCTGTTTCTGGCAGCGCGGTGTTTTGTGCGCGATGCGCAGCGGATGAAGGAGGGCTTGGTTGCTGTGGTTGAGCCAGAAGTGGCTGCGGCGACGGCATGATGATCGTTCCCACGCTCTGCGTGGGAATGCAGCCCGGGACGCTCTGCGTCCCTTTCCGGAGCTGGAACGCGGAGCGTCCCTTGAGGCATTCCCACGCGGAGCGTGGGAACGATCTGCGAAAAAAGGCCCGCATCACTGCGGGCCTTCTTGTTTCAGCGTTGAAGCAGGGCGGTTTAGCCCGCTACCAACACCCGAATCGCTTCCAGGCGCAACGCTGCTTTGTCCAGCATCGCCAGACCCTGCTCACGCTGTTGGCGCAGCGCATCCAGTTCGCTGTCACGCACAGTCGGGTTGACCGCTTGCAACGCGGTCAGGCGCGCCAGTTCTTCGTCGGTGTCGGCCGCCAGACGGCGACGGGCCTCGGCCACGCGCTCGGCGTGACGCGGGGCGATCTTGTCTTCACCGGCGTTGATCCGTGGCGTCAGCTGATCGCGCTGGGCCTGGATGAACTTGTTGGCGCTGGCGCGTGGCACGCTTTCCAACTGGTCGTTCAGGGTTTCAAAGGAAACCCGTGGCGACAGGTCGTTGCCATTGGCATCGAGCAGGCAGCGCAGGGCCGCCGGCGGCAGGTAACGGCCCAGTTGCAGCGCACGTGGCGCAACGACTTCGCTGACGTAGAGCAACTCCAGCAACACGGTGCCTGGCTTCAACGCCTTGTTCTTGATCAGCGCGACGGCGGTGTTGCCCATCGAACCGGACAGCACCAGATCCATGCCGCCCTGCACCATCGGGTGTTCCCAGGTGATGAACTGCATGTCTTCGCGCGACAGCGCCTGGTTGCGGTCGTAAGTAATGGTCACGCCTTCGTCGTCGCCCAGCGGGAAACTGGCGTCGAGCATTTTCTCGCTCGGCTTGAGGATCAGCGCGTTTTCCGAATGGTCTTCACTGTCGATGCCGAACGCGTCGAACAGGGTTTCCATGTAGATCGGCAGGGTGAATTGATCGTCCTGCTCAAGAATGTCCTCGACCAGCGCTTCACCTTCGCCAGCGCCACCGGAGTTGAGCTCCAGCAGGCGGTCGCGACCGGTGTGCAGTTCGGCTTCCAGACGCTCACGCTCGCTGCGTGCTTCGTCGATCAGCGCTTGCCACTCGCTGTCGTCGGCCTCTTCGAGCAGGGGCAGCAGGCGTGGGCCAAACTGATGCTGCAAGGCGTTGCCGGTCGGGCAGGTGTTGAGGAACGCGTTCAGCGCTTCGTGGTACCACTGGAACAGGCGCTCTTGCGGGCTGGTTTCCAGGTACGGCACGTGCAGTTCGATGATGTGCTTCTGGCCGATCCGGTCGAGACGACCGATACGTTGCTCGAGCAGGTCCGGGTGCGACGGCAGATCGAACAGCACCAAGTGGTGAGCGAACTGGAAGTTGCGACCTTCACTGCCGATTTCCGAGCAGATCAGCACTTGCGCGCCGAACTCTTCATCGGCGAAGTAAGCGGCGGCGCGGTCACGCTCAAGGATGTTCATGCCTTCGTGGAACACCGTGGCCGGGATGCCGGAACGCACGCGCAGGGCGTCTTCCAGGTCCATCGCGGTTTCGGCGTGGGCGCAGATCACCAGCACTTTGGTGCGCTTGAGCATTTTCAGCTGATCGATCAGCCATTCGACGCGCGGGTCGAATTTCCACCAGCGCTCTTCTTCGCTGGCGTCCGGTTGCGCCTGGAAGCTGACTTCCGGGTACAGCTCGGCATGTTCGCCCAGCGGCAGTTCGAGGTATTCGTCCGGGCACGGCAGCGGGTACGGGTGCAGCTTGCGCTCCGGGAAACCCTGCACGGCGGCACGGGTGTTACGGAACAGCACGCGGCCAGTGCCGTGGCGATCAAGCAGTTCGCGCACGAGGCGGGCGCTGGCTTCGGTGTCGCCGTCGTTGACCGCGGTCAGCAGGGCTTCGCCTTCGTTGCCGAGGAAACCCTGGATGGTTTTGTGCGCTTTGGCCGAGAGACGGCCCTTGTCGAGCAGTTCCTGAACGGCTTCGGCCACCGGGCGATAGTTGTCGCTCTCGGCGCGGAAGGCGGCCAGGTCATGGAAACGGTTTGGATCGAGCAGGCGCAGGCGGGCGAAGTGGCTGTCCTGACCGAGTTGTTCCGGGGTCGCGGTGAGCAGCAACACGCCCGGGATGGTTTCAGCCAGTTGTTCGACCAGCGTGTATTCAGGGCTGGCTTTTTCTTCGTGCCAGACCAGGTGGTGCGCTTCGTCGACCACCAGCAGATCCCAACCGGCCGCGAACAGTGCGTCTTGCGCCTTTTCGTCGTCGACCAGCCATTCCAGGGCCACCAGTGCAAGCTGGGTGTCTTCGAACGGGTTGCTGGCATCGCTTTCGATGAAACGTTCTTCGTCGAACAGCGCGACCTGCAGGTTGAAGCGGCGGCGCATCTCGACCAGCCACTGGTGCTGAAGGTTTTCCGGAACCAGGATCAGCACGCGGTTGGCGCGGCCCGACAGCAGTTGGCGATGGATCACCAGACCGGCTTCGATGGTTTTACCCAGACCCACTTCGTCCGCCAGCAGAACGCGCGGCGCAATGCGGTCAGCGACTTCACGGGCGATGTGCAATTGGTGCGCGATCGGTTGCGCACGCACGCCACCCAGGCCCCAGAGCGAAGATTGCAACTGGCGGCTGGTGTGTTCGAGGGTGTTGTAACGCAGCGAGAACCACGGCAGCGGGTCGATCTGCCCGGCGAACAGACGGTCGCTGGCCAGACGGAACTGGATGAAGTTCGATAGCTGGGTTTCCGGCAGGGTGACGGCTTCGTTCTGCTCGTTGAGACCGTGATAGACCATCAGGCCGTCGACGTCGTCGACTTGCTGCACGGTCATCTTCCAGCCTTCGAAGTGGGTGATGCTGTCACCCGGCGAGAACCGCACGCGGGTCAGGGGCGCATTCCGTAGCGCGTACTGGCGGGTTTCGCCAGTGGCCGGGTAAAGCACGGTCAACAAGCGGCCGTCCTGTGCCAGAACGGTGCCTAAACCAAGCTCTGCTTCGCTGTCACTGATCCAGCGTTGCCCCGGTTGATACTGCTGCGCCATGCTGCCTGACTCCCACCTTGAAAAAGCGGGCTATCTTAACGGAATGCAGGCTTCAGGGCCAAAGGATTAGGAGCAGCGACGAGCTTTTAGCTGCTAGCTGCAAGCTGAAACAAAAGGCGTTATGTGTGTGTTTTCTGTCCGCGCAGGGCACCTTGTGAGTGTTACGCAGGTCACAGATTTACGACGGATGGCTCAAGGCGCCTTTGCCGCAGCCGATAGCCTGCACACAGGAGAACCTTTATATGTTGCCACCGATGCTCCCTCTGAGCGCTGTGCCGATCACTTCCCAGCAGGATCCGATCCGCCAGCGGCCGGACATTCCTCCGGTGGTGCCGGTGCAGGAAAGCTCCAACGAAAGCACGATCGATCTGCAAAAGCGCGATCCGGAAGAGGATCGACTGCTCGCGCGCGAAGAACAGCGTCGACAGCAGGAGCGCGATCGCCGGCGCCGCGAGGCCGACGAAGATCCCGAAGAACACTTAGCCGTGCCGGGCACCGAGCTGAACGCCGACAACACCGTGCCGGTGGTGCCGCTGATGGAAGATCAGCCGCGTCAGGGGTTGTGGGTCGATATCGAGATCTGAACTGCGGGGCTTACATGATTTGTTTGATTGCGTTTAACGCGGTGGCTGGTCAGCGTCGGGGCGAATCGGCATTATTGGTACAGCCCTGCCGGTGATGTGGCAGTTGTGATTCTTCCAAGCGATGCACAGAGCGCCATGAGCCAAGACGACAAACTGATCGACCTCAGCACCGAACGCGCGAAGCGGGTGCATGACATCAAAGAGAAGCGCTTGAACGAAGTGCGCCAGGCATTCGAGCAGGCGATGCCGTTGGGCAAAGCCAAGAAAAAGTCGAAGAACAAGCCGAAAAAACGTTGATCTCCCCCTGCATCCGTTGATGCAGGTCAGTTATTTCCCCTCCTTTCTCTCCCTTCCTCGCGGACATTGATCCTGGTCAATGTGTGCGCCTGTGTGTTTGCTAATTTAGTCCCATCGCAGCAAAGCAGGGGCCAGGAGGCCAGTCATGTTTTTCGATAACGTGGTGTTTGCCGGGGTCCTGACTGTCGGGCTGATGGTTCTGTTTTTTGCAGGGTTTGGATTTTTTATCTGGAAGGATGCGCATAAGCGTAAGAAGTGATTCTTCTGGATTGATGAGCACGCAAGGCATTTTGGGGCGACTTCGGTTGCCCCTTTTTTTTTGTGCCTTGGCGGCCTTTGGGCCGACCAGGCTGGTGGGGTTTTGGGTGTATATCCGTTTTTGCGGGTGGTGCCACTGGCGGTTTCGCCCTTACGGCGACTCACTTTTTTTCAAACGCCGGAATGCCGGCCCAGCAAAAAGTAAGCAAAAAACGCTTGCTCCTACGTTCGGCCCGCTCGCTGGGGCTCGGGGTTCCTTCGCTGCGGGATCGATCCGGGCGCATCGCCTACGGTTTGCTTCGCTGCACCTCCTCTCGATGTGTTCGACTTCGTCGAACGGTCGCTACGCTCCCACCCCCGGATCAATCCCTCCACTCCGCCTTCCGACGTCGCCTTACAGATCAAAAGCCGCAGCCGAGCTAACGCTCATCCTGTTGAGTGGTGAAGAGCACAGCGTGGTCGGCTTTGATTCTGTGGTGGGGCTGCCCCTCATCGGAACGCCGCCCGCCCAGCCCTCTCCCGAGGGAGAGGGGGCCGATTTTCGGGCGTTTTAAAACCTGAGTTCAACGCGGTATTGCACGTCGGCGTACCTCTGACAAACACCTCAATCAGTCCCCTCTCCCTTTGGGAGAGGGTTAGGCTGAGGGGCTTTTGATCTGGCTTGTGATCTTGCTTTGGCTTTTGTCCAAATCCCAATCCCAAATACCCAAACACAAAAAAAGGCGCGATCCTCTCGAATCGCGCCTTTCTTACATACAGCTATCTATCAACTACCCAAAGCCTTCGACGCCAGCCAGAACAACCCGGCCGACAGCGCCACAGTCGCCGGCAAGGTCAGTACCCAAGCCAACAGGATGGTGCGAACAGTGCCACCTTGCAGGCCGCTCTTGTTGGCGACCATGGTCCCCGCCACACCCGAAGACAACACATGAGTGGTCGACACCGGCAGGCTGAAGATGTTGGCCAGGCCAATCAAACTGGCCGTCGTGATCTGCGCCGACATGCCTTGGGAATAAGTCATGCCTTGCTTGCCGATCTTCTCGCCAATGGTCAGTACCACACGTTTCCAGCCGACCATGGTGCCCAGGCCCAGGGCCAGTGCAACCGCCAGAATCACCCAGAACGGGGCGTATTCAGTCGTGGTAGTCAGATCCTTGCGCAACTTGTCGAGGTCAGCCTTTTCACGGGCATCCAGAACCGGCAACTTGCTGACTTTCTTCGCGGTATCGTCCAGGCACAGCAGGTAGCGACGAACTTCTACGCGGCTGTCCGACGACAGCGAGTGGTAATCCGCAACGCCTTTGAGGGTGTGCAGCAGGGCGCTGATGGTCGGTTCGGTCTGCTGCGGGTTGCAGCGGAATTTCTCCGGCAGGTCGCCTTCCACGCTTTTGCCCAGGGCGAGGAATTCGCCCAGCGAATCGGCGTTGCGCTGGTAGAACTGACTCAAGTGAAGGGTTGCGTCGCGGGTACGCTCGATCTGGTAGGTGGTGCTGTTCAGGTCGAGAACGAACTGCGCAGGAACGATACCGATCAGCACCAGCATGATCAGGCCGATGCCTTTCTGGCCATCGTTGGAACCGTGCACGAAGCTCACGGCCATGGCCGAGATCACCAGGACCAGACGATTCCAGAACGGCGGGTGCTTCTTGTCGTCAAGCTTGCGGCGCTGTTCGGGCGTCTTGTGCATTTTCGACAGTGGGCGCCACCATTTCAGGCCGATCAGTACCAGTGCCGCGATCAGGAAACCGGCCATCGGCGAGAACACCAGCGAGGCGCCGATATCGATCGCTTTCTGCCAGTTCACGCCGTCCGCCAACGGAATGTCGTTGATCAGGGCATTGGCCAGACCGACACCGAGGATCGAACCGATCAGCGTGTGCGAGCTGGACGCCGGGATACCGAAGTACCAGGTGCCAAGGTTCCAGGCGATTGCCGCGGCAAGCAACGAGAACACCATCGCCAGGCCATGGCCGGTGTTCACATTGATCAGCAGCTCAACTGGCAGCAAGTGGACAATGGCATACGCCACGCCAACGCCACCCAGCAGCACGCCGAGGAAATTGAACACACCGGAGAAAAATACCGCCAGGTGAGGCGGCATGGCTTTGGTGTAGATAACAGTGGCTACCGCGTTAGCGGTGTCATGAAATCCATTGATGAACTCGAAGGCGAGGACAAACGTCAGGGCGAGCAAGAGGCTCACAAGCACCCAAGCATCCAGTCCGCTGAATAAATCGATCATGAAGGTTTTCTGACCCGGTCGTAAGGGGGCGCGATTATGCCAGAAAAGTCTTGAAATCGATGCCCTCCCTGCTCATCGGTAACACTCTTCTTTCATTTAATTTGTTGCAGCGCATTAAAACCCAGTGTCCTACAAGGTCTTTCAACCTGTTGATTTTATTGGTAAACCGCTTTTTTGACAGGCGATTTTGCAGGCGCGCGGACGGCTCAAACGCTTGTCTGAAATATCTATGAAACCTGTAGGAAGGTCCCCTTCACCCTGTAGGACGGGGAGATAGCCGCTGCCCGCGGGTAGCGGGCGCGCAAGGCATCGTCGTGACATCGCGTTGGTCGGCAATGTCCGCGTTGACCCTGGATAATGATCAAACCGGGGCTTATGGCTCTTCGGTTTTGAGTTCCTTCTCGATCTTTTCGATTTCCTGCTTGAAAACCTGATCCTGAACAGTAGGGCGCTTGCGCCATGCTTTGCGTTCCGGTTCTGGCTGAGCGGCGTAGGTGGTGACTTCCCCGCCGTAAACTTCCTTGTAACGTTGTTCCTGGCGCTCTAGTTCCGCGCGCAGTTCGTCTTTCGTCACAGTGCTACCTGTTTGAGTTGAGTTAAATGTCTGGTGAAACGCTCAGCAACGAGTCGATTGAACGACCCCGACGAAAGCGCAATGCCTGAAAAGGCATCAAGCACATCGGCGGGCGTTCAAGACTTCCGTGTTACAGGCGGCTGCAGCACCAGATTAAAACTGACGCAGCTTCAGTGTCCTGGTTCAGCAAGCGCTGGCGTTGAATGAGTGATGAACGTCAAGCGCTGGCCGAGGCTGTCGGCGATGGGCATCGCGTCAGCAGGTGGCGACCACGGCGATAAAAAAACGCGGCCCCACTGAACGCATTATAGCGGTCGATTCAGGAATGACTATCTTTGCCAAGTTAAAAACGGTTCGGGATGTGTGTTTGTTTTGTTACTCGCAACTTTCCTGAATAGTTCAAGTGCAGGCAAACGTTTACTTGTCTGCGCTTAGTTTTTGGCGCCATTTAGTCGATCAACTAAACCGCGATCCAGTTTCCCGCCAAAGTTGCACAACCGTCTCAACTGGCGGCATCAGGTCAAGCAGACCGATTGCGATTATCGGTCGACGGTTCGATAATCGCCCGATGTCGCTGGCCTGATGCTTGTGCATCAGCCCGTGAGCCGTTTGTATAGCCGTTGATCCGTGCTGGATAAAAGGACAAGAAATGAACGATCAAATGCGCAACTCCTTCACTTCGGTGGCGCCGCCCATCGTTGCCTCGCCGGCCAAGCGGATTCAGGCGCTGACCGGCGATCCGGACTTCATGACGTCGCTGGCCCGTGGCCTGGCGGTGGTCCAGGCGTTTCAGGAACGCAAGCGTCATCTGACCATCGCCCAGATCAGCCACCGCACGGAAATTCCCCGCGCCGCCGTGCGCCGTTGCCTACACACCTTGATCAAACTCGGCTACGCCACCACCGACGGCCGCACCTATTCCTTGCTGCCCAAAGTGCTGACCCTCGGCCACGCTTATCTGTCGTCGACGCCGTTGGCCGTGTCCGCCCAGCCGTACCTCGACCGCATGAGCGAACAACTGCACGAAGCCTGCAACATGGCCACGCTCGAGGGCGACGACATTCTCTACATCGCTCGCTCGGCCACCACGCAGCGCCTTATTTCGGTCGACCTGTCGGTCGGCGGGCGCCTGCCGGCTTATTGCACATCGATGGGGCGGATTCTACTGGCAGCGCTGGACGACACGTCACTGCGCGAATACCTCGATCACGCCGAACTGGTCGCCAAAACCAGTCGCACGATCCACACCCCCGACGCGTTGCTCGAATGTTTGCAGGAAGTGCGGCAGCAGGGCTGGTGCATCGTCGATCAGGAACTGGAGCAAGGTCTGCGCTCGATTGCCGTGCCGGTCTACGACGCCTCGGGCCAAGTGGTGGCGGCGCTCAACGTCAGCACCCACGCCGGTCGCGTCAGTCGCACCGAGCTGGAACAGCGCTTCCTGCCGGGCCTGCTCAGCGCCAGTCGCGACCTCAGCGCGCAGTTGTTTGCCTGATGAAGCTGTTCGATAAACGCACAGTGTTGCGTTTATCGAATTGACGCTAAAACCCCCGGATCATTAATGTCGCGGCAGCGTCATCCGGAGCTGTTGTGAATGAGCCCGCCGGACTGTCGACTCTCATAATAATGACAAGAGGCAACTCCCCATGCGCAAGCTCTCCGACTGTCTCCGCTTCGCCCGCTGTTGCCGGGTGACCCGCAACGCCTGATCCAGACCTTCTATTCTTGTGACCGTGCCGCTCGTTGGCCGGCCGCCGTTCGACTGCGTTTTTTGCGTGGAATAAAAATAATGAACCAGCCTCAGTCCGCTGTAGGTAACTGCCTCGATGTGCAGACCTTCATCAATGCCCAACCGATCTCGCGCTATCAGTGGCGTGTAGTGATTCTGTGTTTCCTGATTGTCTTCCTCGATGGCCTCGACACCGCCGCGATGGGCTTCATTGCCCCGGCGCTCTCGCAGGACTGGGGCATCGACCGCGCCAGCCTCGGCCCGGTGATGAGCGCCGCGTTGATCGGCATGGTCTTCGGCGCACTGGGTTCTGGCCCTTTGGCTGACCGCTTCGGGCGAAAAGTCGTACTCGTTGGCGCTGTGGTGCTGTTCGGTGCCTTCAGCCTAGCGTCGGCCTATAGCACTAACGTTGAACAACTGCTGGTGCTGCGCTTCCTGACCGGCCTCGGTCTGGGCGCGGGGATGCCCAATGCGACCACGCTGCTCTCGGAATACACGCCGGAGCGCAAGAAGTCGCTGCTGGTGACCAGCATGTTCTGCGGTTTCAACCTCGGCATGGCCGGTGGCGGGTTTATTTCCGCCAAGCTGATTCCGGCGTTCGGCTGGCACAGTCTGTTGATGATCGGCGGCATCCTGCCGCTGATCCTCGCCGTGGTGCTGCTGTTCTGGCTGCCGGAATCGGCGCGCTACCTGGTCGTGCGTAACCGTGGCACCGACAAAGTCCGCAAGACCCTGGCGCCGATTGATCCGGTCACCGTTGCCCAAGCCTCCAGTTTCAGTGTGCCGGAACAAAAAACCGTCAAGGCGCGCAACGTCTTCGCGGTGATTTTCTCAGGCACTTACAGCACCGGCACTTTGCTGCTGTGGCTGACCTATTTCATGGGCCTGGTGATTGTTTATCTGCTGACCAGTTGGCTGCCGACGCTGATGCGTGACAGCGGCGCAAGCATGGAGCAAGCGGCATTCATCGGTGCGTTGTTCCAGTTCGGTGGGGTATTGAGCGCGGTCGCTGTGGGATGGGCGATGGATCGCTTCAATCCGCACAAGGTCATCGGCATTTTCTACCTGCTGGCCGGGGTGTTTGCCTACGCCGTCGGGCAGAGCCTGGGCAATATCACCTTGCTGGCGACGCTGGTGCTGGTGGCAGGGATGTGCGTGAACGGTGCGCAATCGGCGATGCCGTCACTGGCGGCGCGGTTTTATCCGACCCAAGGGCGGGCGACCGGGGTTTCGTGGATGTTGGGGATTGGCCGATTTGGCGCGATTCTCGGTGCATGGATGGGCGCGACGTTGTTGGGCCTGGGCTGGAATTTCGAACAAGTGCTGACGGCGTTGGTGATTCCGGCGGGTCTGGCGACGGCGGCGGTGTTGATCAAGGGCATGGTCAGTCATGCGGATGCGACCTGAGTTTCAGCGCATGATCGTACCCACGCGGAGCGTGGGAACGATCATTGTTAGGCTGACAACAATCTGTTCGATAAACGAACGCTCAGTCGATTATCGGATTGTTTGGCACATTTCCCAGGCTTAATCTTCAGTCACTCCGGCGCTGAACCTCGCGCCTTTTTATTACTGGCGATTCATAACAAAAACAGGAGCCCGCTCCATGGCTGAGATCCTTTCGCTGCACGAAGCGGTGAAGCAGTTCGTCAACGACGGTGACACCGTCGCGCTCGAAGGCTTCACTCACCTGATCCCCACCGCTGCGGGTCATGAAATCATTCGTCAGGGCAAGAAAGATCTGACGCTGGTGCGGATGACGCCTGACCTGATCTACGACCAACTGATCGGCGCCGGTTGCGCACGCAAACTGATCTTCTCTTGGGGCGGTAACCCGGGCGTGGGTTCGCTGCACCGTCTGCGCGACGCGGTCGAGAAACAATGGCCGCACGCTCTCGAAATCGAAGAACACAGCCACGCCGACCTGGCCAATGCCTACGTCGCCGGCGCCTCCGGCCTACCGTTCGCGGTGCTGCGTGCCTACGCCGGCTCCGACCTGCCGAAGGTCAACCCGCTGATCAAAACTGTGACCTGCCCATTCACCGGTGAAGTGCTGGCGGCGGTGCCGTCGGTGCGCCCGGACGTGACCGTGATCCACGCGCAGAAAGCCGACCGCCAGGGCAACGTGCTGCTGTGGGGCATTCTCGGCGTACAGAAAGAAGCCGCATTGGCGGCCAAGCGTTGCATCGTCACCGTGGAAGAGATCGTCGACGATCTAAAGGCGCCGATGAACGCTTGTGTATTGCCGACCTGGGCCCTGAGCGCGGTCTGCCATGTTCCCGGCGGCGCGCATCCGTCCTACGCCCACGGTTACACCGAGCGTGACAATCGTTTCTATCAGGCGTGGGATCCGATCGCCCGCGACCGTGAGACGTTTACCGCGTGGATCAACGAATACATCCATGGCTGCGCTGACTTCAGCGCGTTCCAGGCCAAGTTGGCTGCTGCTTCGGAGGCCAAGTAATGCCGTACACCACCCATGAAATGATGACCGTCGCGGCGGCCCGTCGCCTGAAGAATGGCTCGGTGTGCTTCGTCGGCATTGGCCTGCCTTCGAAAGCCGCCAACCTCGCGCGCCTGACCTCGTCGCCGGACGTGGTGCTGATTTACGAATCGGGCCCGATTGGCGCCAAGCCAAGCGTGCTGCCGCTGTCCATCGGCGACGGCGAGCTGGCGGAAACCGCCGACACCGTCGTACCGACCGGTGAGATTTTTCGCTATTGGTTGCAGGGCGGCCGCATCGACGTCGGTTTTCTCGGCGCCGCGCAGGTCGACCGCTTCGGCAACATCAACACCACCGTGGTCGGCGATTACTTCTCGCCGAAAGTGCGCCTGCCGGGTGCCGGGGGCGCGCCGGAAATTGCCGGCTCGGCGAAAAGCGTGTTGATCATCCTTAAACAGTCGGCGCGTTCGTTTGTCGACAAGCTCGATTTCATCACCTCGGTCGGTCACGGCGAGGGCGGCGATTCGCGCAAACGCCTGGGCCTGCCGGGCGCCGGGCCGGTCGGGATCATTACCGACCTGTGCATCATGGAGCCGGAAGAAGGCACCCACGAATTCGTGGTCACCGCACTGCACCCGGGCGTGACCCGCGAGCAAGTGGTCGCGGCCACCGGTTGGGCGATTCGTTTCGCCGACCACGTTGAAGCCACCGCTGAACCGACGGAAGTCGAACTGACTGCACTGCGTGATCTCGAAGCACGCACCGCGGCCGCCCACGGCCAGGCACCTGGAGAAGCATGATGCGTGACGTTTATATCTGCGACGCGATTCGCACACCCATTGGCCGTTTCGGCGGCGGTTTGTCCGCCGTGCGCGCCGATGACCTGGCCGCCGTGCCGATCAAGGCCCTGATGGATCGCAATCCCTCGGTGGACTGGAACGCCATTGACGAAGTATTCCTCGGCTGCGCCAACCAGGCCGGCGAAGACAACCGCAACGTTGCGCGCATGGCGCTGTTGCTGGCGGGCCTGCCGGAGAGCGTGCCGGGCGTGACCCTCAATCGCCTCTGCGCTTCGGGCATGGATGCGATCGGCACGGCGTTCCGGGCGATTGCCAGCGGCGAGATGGAGTTGGCGATTGCCGGCGGCGTCGAGTCGATGTCCCGCGCACCGTTCGTGATGGGCAAGGCTGACGCGGCGTTCTCGCGCAATATGAAGCTGGAAGACACCACCATCGGCTGGCGTTTCATCAATCCATTGATGAAGGCGCAGTACGGCGTTGATGCGATGCCGCAGACCGCTGACAACGTCGCCGACGACTATCAAGTCTCGCGCGCCGATCAGGACGCGTTCGCCCTGCGCAGCCAGCAACGTACCGCCGCGGCGCAGGCTGCTGGCTACTTCGCTGAAGAAATCGTCGAAGTGCGGATCGCCCACAAGAAGGGCGAAACCGTGGTCAGCCAGGACGAACATCCGCGCGCCGACACCACGATTGAAGCGTTGACCAAGTTGAAACCTGTCAACGGCGCGGATAAAACCGTTACCGCCGGCAATGCTTCCGGCGTCAACGACGGTGCCGCTGCACTGATACTGGCTTCCGCCGAAGCGGTGAAAAAACACGGCCTGACGGCCCGCGCCAAAGTGCTCGGCATGGCCAGCGCCGGTGTAGCGCCGCGCGTGATGGGCATTGGCCCGGTGCCAGCGGTGCGCAAATTGATCGAGCGCCTCGGCGTAGCGGTCAACGATTTCGATGTGATCGAACTCAACGAAGCGTTTGCCAGCCAAGGCTTGGCGGTGCTGCGTGAGTTGGGGCTGGCGGATGACGCTGCGCAGGTCAACCCGAACGGTGGCGCCATTGCCTTGGGTCACCCGTTGGGCATGAGCGGTGCGCGTCTGGTGTTGACCGCGTTGCATCAGTTGGAAAAGACCGGCGGCAAAAAAGGTCTGGCGACCATGTGCGTCGGTGTCGGCCAAGGTCTGGCCCTGGCCATCGAACGCGTCTGACGCAAGCCGTGACGAATAAGTACAGAGGAAAGCGACATGTCTGACAAGCCTGGTTATCTTCGTCCGCAGGAAGGCACGCAGCCTGAGTACCTGCACCCGACGTATCAATCCACCAACCTGCGTTCGCCGTCGAAGCCGTTGGTGTTTCTGCCGCATTCGCTGTCGGAAATCACCGGTCCGACCATCGGCGCCGAGCGCGTAGGCGACACCGATAACGACCTGACCGCCCAGCATGAGGGCGAGCCACAGGGCGAACGCATCATCATTCATGGCCGTGTACTGGACGAAAACGGTCTGCCGGTACCGGGAATTCTGGTGGAGATCTGGCAGGCCAACGCCGCCGGCCGCTACAACCACAAGCGCGACCTGCACGATGCGCCGCTGGACCCGAACTTCACCGGCACCGGCCGCACCGTGACTGATGCCGACGGCTGGTATCAGTTCCAGACCATCAAGCCCGGCGCCTATCCGTGGGGCAACCACCACAATGCGTGGCGCCCGGCGCACATCCACTTTTCGCTGTTTGGGCCGAGCATTCTTACGCGCCTGGTCACGCAAATGTACTTCCCGGGCGACCCGCTGCTGGCCTACGACCCGATCTACAACTGCGTGCCGGACACCTCGGCCAAGGAACGCCTGATCGCCAGTTTCGATCTGGAAAAAACCATTCCGTCCTACGCCCTCGGTTATCGCTGGGACATCGTGCTGCGCGGGCGTGAAGCCACGCCGATGGAGAAATAAGATGACGCTGACTGCGACCACGTCCCACACCGTCGGGCCGTATTACCACATCGGCCTGACCTGGCTGAACCGCGAAGACCTCACGGTCGAACAGACTCTGGGCGAACGTGTGGCGATCACCGGGCAGGTGGTGGATGGCAATGGCGATGTCGTCAACGACGCCATGCTCGAAGTCTGGCAGGCCAACGCCGCCGGCAAGTACGACCACCCGGAAGACGAGCAGAACAAACCGCTCGATCCTAATTTTGAAGGTTTCGGTCGGGTGCCGGTGGACGCTGAAGGGCGTTTCCGTTTCACCACGATCAAACCGGGTATGGTTGAAGGGCTGAAAGGTTCGACCCAGGCGCCGCACTTGGTCGTGTTGGTGTTTGCCCGTGGCTTGGTCAAGCACTTGCTGACGCGGATCTACTTTGAAGGTGAGCCGGCGAACGTTGCTGATCCGCTGCTGGAATGCGTCCCGGCTGAACGCCGCGATACGTTGTTGGCGAAGAAAGATGAATCGGGTGTTTACCAGTGGAATGTGATTCTGCAGGGCACTGATGCCGAGACGGTGTTCTTCGATTATTAAGATCAAAAGATCGCCGCCTGCGGCAGCGCCTACATGATCGTTCCCACGCTCTGCGTGGGAACGCCGCCATGGACGCTCCGCGTCCACCGTGACGCGGAGCGTCACCGGATGCGTTACCACGCGGAGCGTGGGAACGATCGATATAGGATGTGGAACGGGACTGTTGCAAAGTATGTCTAGACTCTCACTGTCCCTATCGAGTGAAAAACAATGACAACCACCACCTCCCATTACACCGGCGAAGAGCGCAGCAAGCGCATCTTTGCCATTGTCGGCGCCTCGTCCGGCAACCTCGTCGAATGGTTCGACTTCTACGTCTACGCCTTCTGCGCGATCTATTTCGCCCCGGCGTTTTTCCCCTCTGACAACCCCACGGTGCAACTGGTCAACACCGCCGGCGTATTCGCCGCCGGCTTCCTGATGCGCCCGATTGGTGGCTGGATTTTCGGTCGCGTCGCCGACAAGCACGGTCGCAAGAATTCGATGCTCATCTCGATTCTGATGATGTGCTTCGGTTCGTTGCTGATCGCCTGCCTGCCGACCTACAAAGACATCGGCGTCTGGGCGCCGGTCCTGCTGTTGTTCGCACGTCTGCTGCAAGGCCTGTCGGTCGGCGGCGAGTACGGCACCACCGCGACCTACATGAGCGAAGTCGCACTCAAGGGCCAGCGCGGCTTCTTCGCTTCGTTCCAATACGTGACGTTGATTGGCGGGCAATTGCTGGCGGTGTCGCTGGTAGTAGTATTGCAGCAGTTCCTCACCGAAGAAGACCTGCGCGCCTACGGCTGGCGGATTCCGTTTGTGGTCGGTGCGGTGGCGGCGTTGATTTCGCTGTTCCTGCGTCGTTCGTTGAAAGAAACCACCAACGAGGAAACCCGTGCCCACAAGGACGCCGGCAGCATCAGCGCGCTGTTCCGCGATCACAAAGCCGCGTTCATCACCGTGCTCGGTTACACCGCCGGTGGTTCGCTGATTTTCTACACCTTCACCACGTACATGCAGAAGTACCTGGTGAACACCGCCGGCATGCACGCCAAGACCGCCAGCTACATCATGACCGGCGCGCTGTTCCTGTATATGTGCATGCAGCCGCTGTTCGGCATGCTCGCTGACAAGATTGGCCGTCGTAACTCGATGCTCTGGTTCGGCGCGCTGGGTACGCTGTTCACCGTGCCGATTCTGCTGAGCCTGAAAAGCGTCAGCAGCCCGTTCCTCGCGTTTGTGTTGATCACCGTGGCGCTGGCAATCGTCAGTTTCTACACCTCGATCAGCGGCCTGGTGAAAGCCGAAATGTTCCCGCCGGAAGTCCGCGCCCTCGGCGTTGGTCTGGCGTACGCGGTGGCGAATGCGATCTTCGGCGGTTCGGCGGAATTCGTCGCCCTGAGCCTGAAGAATATCGGTATGGAAAACTCGTTCTACTGGTACGTGACGGCAATGATGGCGATCGCGTTCCTGTTCAGTCTGCGCTTGCCGAAACAGGCGGCGTACTTGCACCACGACCTCTAACCCGATGCGCGCGGGCCGTGATGGCCCGCGCCGGCAAGGATTTTTATGACTCAGCGACCGGGCAATCAATTGTTCGATGCCTACTTCACTGCCCGCGATATGCGTGAGGTGTTCTGTGATCAGGGCCGCGTGCAGGCGATGCTCGACTTCGAAGCAGCGCTGGCCCGGGCCGAGGCGCGGGTCGGCTTGATTCCTGACTCTGCGGTGGCACCGATTGCGGCGGCGTGCAGCGCCGGTCTGTATGACTTCGCGGCACTCGGCGAGGCGATTGCCACGGCGGGCAATTCGGCGATTCCGTTGGTCAAGGCGTTGGGCAAGCAGATCGCCTCCAACGACGCCGAGGCCGAGCGTTATGTGCATTTGGGCGCGACCAGTCAGGATGTGATGGATTCCGGGCTGGTGCTGCAATTGCGTCAGGCGCTGGAATTGATTGAAGGCGATTTGGCGCAACTGGCTGATTCCCTTGCTACTCAAGCACAACGTCACGCCGCTACGCCGCTGGCCGGACGCACTTGGCTGCAACACGCGACACCGGTCACCCTCGGCATGAAAATCGCCGGTTGGCTGGGCGCCGTGACACGTAGCCGCCAACGTCTGCGCGAACTCAAACCGCGCTTGCTGGTGGTGCAATTTGGCGGTGCGTCGGGGACGCTGGCGGCGCTTGGCGAACAGGCCTTGCCGATTGCCCAAGCGCTGGCCGAAGAACTGCAACTGACTTTGCCGGAACAACCGTGGCATACCCAGCGCGATCGCGTGGTGGAGTTCGGCGCGGTGCTCGGTTTGATCGCCGGCAGCCTCGGCAAATTCGGCCGCGACATCAGCCTGTTGATGCAGACCGAAGCCGCCGAGGTTTTCGAGCCATCGGCGCCGGGCAAGGGCGGTTCTTCGACCATGCCGCACAAACGCAATCCAGTCGGCGCAGCGGTGTTGATCGGCGCGGCGACGCGGGTGCCGGGTCTGGTTTCGACGCTGTTCAGCGCCATGCCTCAGGAACATGAACGCAGCCTCGGTCTGTGGCATGCCGAATGGGAAACCTTGCCGGAGATTTGCAGCCTGGTGTCGGGTTCGCTGCAGCAAGCGAAATTGCTCGCCGAAGGTCTGGAAGTCGACGCCGACCGCATGGCGCGCAACCTCGAATTGACCCAAGGGCTGGTGCTCGCCGAAGCGGTGAGCATCGTTCTCGCGCAACGGGTTGGCCGCGACACCGCGCATCACCTGCTCGAACAATGCTGCAAGCGCGCGGTGGCCGAACAGCGCCACTTGCGCGCCGTGCTCGGTGACGAACCGCAAGTCACTGCCGAGTTGAGCAGCGCTGAACTCGATCATCTTTTGAACCCCGCCCATTACCTCGGTCAGGCGCAAACCTGGGTCGAGCGTGCGGTGGCCGAACACAACGCATTGTCTGACTGAAAGGAGAGGGCTGTGGCTTTCGTTCAACTCGCCGATGGCGAACTGCACTATCAAATCGAGGGCCCGGTCGATGCACCGGTGCTGGTGCTGTCCAACTCGCTGGGCACCGATCTGCACATGTGGGACGCGCAGATGCCGGCATTTACCGAGCATTTCCGCGTGCTGCGTTTCGACACCCGTGGCCATGGCAAGTCGCTGGTGACGCGGGGGCCGTACAGCATCGAGCAACTCGGTCACGACGTGCTCGGCTTGCTGGATGCGCTGCACATCGAGCAAGCGCATTTCTGCGGGCTGTCGATGGGCGGCTTGATTGGCCAGTGGCTGGGGATCAATGCCGGGCATCGTCTGCACAAGCTGATCGTCTGTAACACGGCGGCAAAAATCGGTGATCCATCGGTGTGGAACCCACGCATTGAAACCGTGCTGCGCGATGGTGCTGCGGCGATGGTTGCTCTGCGTGATGCGTCGATTGCCCGCTGGTTTACCCCGGATTTTTCCGCGGCCCATCCGGCGGCGGCCAAGCAGATCACCGACATGCTCGCAGCGACTTCGCCTGAAGGTTACGCAGCCAATTGCGCAGCGGTGCGTGATGCCGATTTCCGCGAGCAACTGGCCTCGATCAACGTGCCGTTGCTGGTGATTGCCGGCACCGAAGATGCAGTGACACCGCCGGCCGGTGGGCATTTCATTCAGGAGCACGTGCGCGGCGCCGAGTACGCCGAGTTCTATGCGGCGCATCTGTCCAACGTGCAGGCCGGTGCTGATTTCAGTGATCGTGTGTTGGCGTTTCTAAACGCCTGATAAGGGGATTTTCGTGGACGAGAAACAACGTTACGACGACGGCATGCAGGTACGCCGCGCGGTGTTGGGCGATGCGCATGTCGATCGCAGCCTGACCACCCTGACCGAGTTCAACTCGGAGTTCCAGGAGATGATTACCCGGCATGCCTGGGGCGATATCTGGACGCGCCCGGGCTTGCCGCGGCACACCCGCAGTTTAATTACCATCGCCATGCTGATCGGCATGAACCGTGAAGGCGAGCTGAAACTGCATTTGCGCGCGGCGGCGAATAATGGGGTGAGCCGAGGCGAGATCAAAGAAGTGATCATGCAGAGCGCGATCTACTGCGGGATTCCGGCGGCGAATGCGACGTTTCATTTGGCCGAAGCGGTGTGGGATGAGCTAGGAGTCGAATCCCGCGAATAATTGTCGCCCCTTCTGACGCTTTCGTCGGATCGCCGCCCGGAGCAAGCTCGCTCCCACATTGGAATGCATTTCCCTGTGGGAGCGAGCCTGCTCGCGAAAGCGGTAGTGGCCGTGACGAATCAAACCCTGGCGACAATAAATACCCGCTTGAACGCAAACAACGTGTGCCCGTCCGCCTCCTGCGGATACTCCTCGTGCACCCGCATCAGAAAGTGATAAATAAACCGCGCCTGTTCTGCTGAACTCAACGCCTGCATCACCGGCCGCAGCGCCGAGACCTTCACCCAGTCATACACCGGCGATTTACCGTCAACCACCTGTAATTGCTCGGTCTCCCAGATATCCAGCGACTCCGTCATCGGCGCGAGCAAGCGGTAGTAATCCTCCAGCGCCAGCAACGGTCGCGCGGCCATGCGCTGGCGCAGCTCGGGTGTGCCCAATGGCGTGCCGCCGATACCGCCATCATCGAGGGTTTCGAGCATCAGTCGATACCACAACGCGTCGCGCCAATCCGGCATGTGCGCGGCCAGACAGCCGCCCGGATTGAGCTGGCCGAGCAGGCGCGGCAGTAATGTTTCGTGGCCGTCGATGAAGTGCAGCACGGCGGCGGCGAATAACAGATCCGCCGGTTGTTCCGACTGCCAGTCGAGCAGGTCGCAGTGCCGCCACAAGGCCTTGATCGGCAGGCACCGGGCCTGCTCCAGCATCTGCGCTGAGCTGTCGATGCCCTGCAATTGCGCCTGCGGCCAGCGCTCGGCCAGCAATTGCGTGGCAATACCGGTGCCGCAGCCGAGGTCGATGATGGTTTCGGGATTTTGCAGGTCGACGCGGTCGAGCAATTCATTGATCGGGCGTCGCCTGAGACGGGAAAACTGCTGGTACGCCTTGGCGTCCCAGTCGGGGGCGGGTTTGACTCGGGTGATCATGAGGCGGTCCTCCAGTGATCGGGGGTGTCTTCCGATGACAACCTGGTGCACGACTTGAGGACCAACAACGACGACGGAAGGGCAGGGTGAAGCGCCTGAGTCTTTCAGGTTTTTTCACTTTACCCGGCAGTCGGCGAAGCGCCACTTCTCCTGACCAATGGCACAGATCCCCTGTAGGCCTTCGCCTGCTCGCGATAGCGGTGTGTCAGGCACTTTAAATGTCACTGATAAATCGCTTTCGCGAGCAGGCTCGCTCCCACAGGGAAACATCAGTGTTTTACAACAGGCTGATCGGATAGCTGACGATCAAGCGGTTCTCGTCGAACTCGTTATTGCTGTAATCACGACGCATGGTCGAGTTGCGCCATCTGACGTTGAGGTCTTTGAGCGCGCCGCTCTGCACGGTGTAGCCCAGTTCCGACTCGCGGCCCCATTCCTTGCCGTCGGTGATGGTTCCGGTGTGTACGTTGTCGCCGCTGATGTAGCGGTTCATCAACGTCAGGCCGGGCACACCCATGGCGGCGAAGTTGTAGTCGTGGCGCAACTGCCAGGAACGTTCCTGTGCGTTGTCGTAACTGGCGTTGTAGCTGTCGTTGGCCAGGGTGCCGCCACTGGTGCCGTTGACCCGCATCCAGGCGCTGTCGCCGGTGAGTTTTTGCAGACCGACGTAGAAGGTGTTGCCGCCGTGTCTGGCCGACAGCAGGCCGGACCAGGTCTTGTTATCCAGATCGCCGGCGCGGGCGCTGCCGTCGTCCTTGCCGTAGAAGAAACCGAGATTGGCGCCGAGGGTCCAGTCGCCGACAGGCTGGCTATGGATCAGATTGACGTATTGCTGGCTGTAGATGTCCTTGAGCTGGGCATTCCACACGCCGATCTGCGTGCGCTTGTCGTTGAACACATATTCGCCGCCCTGAAAGTTGAAACGATCAGAGGTGAACGCTGCTTTTCCGGTCATCGACATGTCCGTCATGCTGCTGTCGTCGCGCGGGCTGTTGGCGCGGAACTGGCCGCCGTAAAGGGTCAGGCCGTCGATTTCCTTCGACGTGATCTGCCCGCCACGGAAGGTTTGCGGTAGGGAGCGACCATCATCCGAGCGCAGGATCGGCAGCACCGGCATCCACTCGCCGACCTTCACTTCGGTCTGGGAAAGCCTGGCCTTGAAGGCGACGTTGGTGCGACCGAAGTTGTCTGCCGGGCGTCCATCGCGATCCAGCGGCAGCAATTGGGTGCCGCCGGTGCCTTTGCCGCCATCGAGTTTCACCGAGTACAAACCCAACACGTCCATGCCGAAACCGACGGTGCCTTGGGTGAACCCGGATTTGGCGTCGAGGATGAAGTTCTGCGTCCACTCTTCAGCCTTGCCTTGGGCTTTGGTCGGGTTGGTGAAGTTGCGGTTGATGTAGAAGTTGCGCAGGTTGAGGTTGACCTTGGCACCTTCGACGAAACCGGCTTCTTCAGCCGCAGCGGGCAGCGCAATGCCGGCCAAAGCGAGGGCGATCAGGCCCGGAAGTGCGTAGGGCGCAGGGGAGGTGGTCATGGGCTCGGGTCTCTCTTGTTTTTTTAGGACGAACGGGGGCGCTGCGGCCGTTTTTTACGGTGCAGAAATGCATGGATTCAGGGCGTGAAGCGGCGGCGATCAGCCGGACGGAGCAGGGCGCGGGAGCATGGTGTCGAACCTGATGTTATTGATTTTGTTGAGCGAATGGTGCGGGGGGCAGATGTTTGGATTCAATTGGGAAAAGCGGGTTTTGGGCGATTATCGAACGCAAGATTGAGGCGGATTTTTGCGTGAATGTGAGGGCCTCTTCGCGAGCCCAGACACCACAACTTTCTGACAGGCAACAAAAAGCCCACCAATCGGTGGGCTTCTCGTTTTCACTCGATGATGATCAGAACAACTTCATCTTCGGTGCTTCTTCTTTCAGCGGTTCGTTCTGCGCGGTTTGCGCATTCCAGCCACCGCCCAGTGCCTTGTACAGGTTGACCGCACTGGTCAGCTGCGCGAGGCGGTCGGTGATCAGGGCTTGTTGCGCGCTGAACAGCTGACGCTGGGCATCGAGGAAGGTCAGGTTGCTGTCGACGCCGATGCGATAACGACGTTCGGCCAGGCGGTAGTAATCCTGGTTGGCCTGAACGAAGTCACGCTGCGCTTGCAGCTGCTCGGTGTAGGTCTGGCGGGCGGCCAGGCCGTCGGCGACTTCCTGGAAGGCCGTCTGAATGGACTTCTCGTAGTTCGCCACGCCGATGTCCTTCTGGATCTCGGCGGCATCGAGGCTGGCGCGCAGGCTGCCAGCATTGAAGATCGGCAGGTTGATCTGCGGCGCGAACAGCCATGTCCCCGAGCCACCCTTGAACAGGCCGGACAGGTCCGGGCTCAGGCTGCCCGCGTTGGCGGTCAGGCTGATGCTCGGGAAGAACGCGGCACGGGCCGCGCCGATGTTGGCGTTGGCCGCTTTCAGGTTGTACTCGGCTTGCAGGATGTCCGGACGGCGTTGCAGCAGGTCCGAAGGCAGGCCCGGCGGTACGTCGCTGAGCAGGTCATCGGACAGCGGTTTGGCCGCTTGCAGGTTGGCCGGGATGCCGGTGCCGAGCAGCAGGGTCAGGCTGTTTTCGTCCTGTGCGACCTGGCGGGTGTAACGCGCCAGTTGCGCACGGGCGTTTTCCACAGACGTGCGCGACTGCGCCAGATCCAGTGCCGAGGCCACACCGACTTCGTTGCTGCGGCTGGTCAGCTTGAGGCTTTCTTCGAAGGCACCGAGGGTGTCTTGCGTCAGCTTCAGCAGTTCCTTGTCCGCTTGCCAGGTCAGGTAAGCGTTGGCGACGCTGGCGACCAGACTGATCTGGGTGCTGCGGCGCGCTTCTTCCGTGGCGAAGTATTGTTGCAAGGCTTGTTCGCTCAGGCTGCGAACCCGACCGAACAGGTCGAGTTCGTAGGCGCTGATGCCAACGGTGGCGGAATAGGAGCTGGTAATGCCCGCTTCACCGGTCTGCGAGGCACGGGCCGGCAGGCGCTGGCGGCTGCCAGCAGCGTTAGCCGAAACCGCCGGGAACAGATCGGCACGCTGGATGCGGTATTGAGCCGCATAGGCATCGATGTTCAGCGCCGCGACACGCAGGTCGCGGTTGTTTTCCAGGGAAACCTGGATCAGCTGTTGCAGCGCCGGGTCATGGAAAAACTGCTTCCAGCCCTGCTCGGCAGCGGCCTGCGCCGGAGCCTGGGCCGGCGAATACGCCGGCCCCTGCGGGTACTGACCTGCGACCGGAGCCTCAGGCTGCTGATAGTCAGGTATCAGCGAGCAACCGCTCAGCACGAAGGCGGCGACTGCGATGGAGAGTAGCGACTTGCTCATTGGCCAGCCTCTTTAGGAGTTTCAGTCGTCTCATCCTCGTCAGCGACTTTACGCTTGCCGATGGACGAAACCGTAACGAAGAACAGTGGGACCCAGAAGATCGCCAGGATCGTGGCCGTGAGCATACCGCCAATCACGCCCGTACCGATCGCATGTTGACTGCCTGAACCTGCGCCAGTGGAAATCGCCAACGGTACAACACCGAGGACGAAGGCCAGCGAGGTCATGATGATCGGACGCAAACGCATGCGGCAGGCTTCGATCGCCGCATCACGCAGGCTGCGTCCCTGTTCATGCAGTTCCTTGGCGAACTCGACGATCAGAATGGCGTTTTTAGCCGCCAGACCGATGGTCGTCAACAGGCCCACCTGGAAGTACACGTCGTTGGACAGACCGCGCAGGCTGGTGGCCAGCAGCGCACCGATGATACCCAGCGGTACTACGAGCATAACCGCGATCGGAATCGACCAGCTCTCGTACAGTGCCGCCAGACACAGGAACACCATCAGCAGCGAGAGGGCGTACAGCGCCGGTGCTTGCGAGCCGGACAGACGTTCCTCATAGGACAGACCGGTCCAGGAGATACCGACACCCGCCGGCAGCTTCTTGGCAATCGCTTCGACTTCGGCCATCGCGTCACCGGTGGAATAACCCGGCGCCGGAGAACCGAGAATTTCCATCGCCTCTACGCCGTTGTAACGGGCCAGCTTCGGCGAACCGTAGATCCACTCGCCTTTGGCGAACGCGGAGAACGGCACCATGGTCCCGACGTTGTTGCGCACATACCATTTCTTCAAGTCTTCAGGGCTCATGCGAGCACCGGCCTGACCTTGCACGTAAACCTTCTTCACGCGACCACGGTCGATGAAGTCGTTGACGTAGCTACTACCGAAAGAGATCGACAGCGTGCTGTTGATGTCGGTGAGGCTCAAGCCAAGGGCCTGGGCTTTCTCGTCATCGATTTCCAGGTGGTATTGCGGTTCATCGTTCAGGCCGTTCGGACGCACCTGATAGAGCACCTTGCTCTGCGCGGCGAGGCCGAGGAACTGGTTACGCGCTTCCATCAGCTTGTCGTGACCGATACCGGCACGGTCTTGCAGGAACACGTCGAAACCGGTGGCGTTACCCAGCTCCAGTACCGCTGGCGGGGCGAAGGCAAACACCATGGCATCGCGGAAACTGAAGAAGTGTTGCTGGGCACGTTGGGCCAGGGCAAACACGCTGTTGTCCGAGTTACGCTCGTCCCACGGCTTGAGCATGATGAACGCCAGGCCAGAGCTCTGACCGCGACCGGCGAAGTTGAAGCCGTTCACGGTAAACACCGAGGACACTGCGCCTGCCTCTTTATCCAGCAGGTAGCTGCGCATTTCGTCGATAACCACTTGAGTACGCTCGGCACTCGAACCGGCCGGGGTCTGCACCTGGGCGAACAGTACGCCTTGGTCTTCTTCCGGCAGGAACGCGGTTGGAATGCGGGTGAACAGCCAGATCATGCCGACCACGATCAGCAAGTAGGCCAGCAGGTACGGCGCTTTGCGCGACAGCATGTTGCCGACACCGCGCTCGTAGCTCTGCACGCCACGGTCGAAGTTGCGGTTGAACCAGCCAAAGAAACCTTTCTTCGGCGTGCCGTGCTCGCCTTTCGGAATAGCCTTGAGCATGGTGGCGCACAGCGCCGGGGTGAAGATCAGCGCAACCAGTACCGACAGGGCCATGGCGGAAACGATGGTGATCGAGAACTGCTTGTAGATCACACCGGTGGAACCGCTGAAGAACGCCATCGGCAGCAGTACCGCCGACAGAACCAGGGCAATACCGACCAGTGCGCCCTGGATCTGGCCCATGGACTTCTTGGTCGCTTCCTTCGGTGACAAGCCTTCTTCGCTCATCACCCGCTCGACGTTTTCCACCACAACGATGGCGTCGTCCACCAGCAAACCGATGGCCAGCACCATACCAAACATGGTCAGAGTGTTGATGCTGAAACCGAACGCCGCGAGGATGCCGAATGTACCCAGCAATACCACTGGCACCGTCATCGTGGTGATGACCGTGGCGCGGAAGTTCTGCAGGAACAGGAACATCACCAGGAACACCAGCACGATCGCTTCGACCAGGGTTTCAACCACACCTTTGATCGATTCGGTCACCACCGGAGTGGTGTCGTACGGGAACACCACTTCCATGCCTTGCGGGAAGAACGGCTTGAGGTCGTCAATCGTCTTGCGCAGTGCTTTGGCGGTGTCGAGGGCGTTGGCACCGTTGGCCAGTTTGACCGCTAGACCAGACGCCGGGCTGCCGTTGAACTGCGCAGAAATGCTCGAGTTTTCACCGCCCAGACCGACGTCAGCGACGTCGCCGACACGCACTTGCGAGCCGTCCTGGTTAACCTTCAGCAGGATCGCCTTGAACTGCTCGGCCGTCTGCAGACGGGTCTTGCCGATGATCGTGGCGTTCAGTTGCTGGCCAGGCAGCGCCGGCAAGCCGCCGAGCTGACCGGAAGACACCTGGACGTTCTGTGCCGAGATCGCGGTGCTGACATCGCCCGGGGTCAGGTTGTACTTGTTCAACTTCGCCGGGTCGAGCCAGATGCGCATCGCGTACTGGGCACCGAAGACCTGGAAGTCACCGACACCGGCGGTTCGCGAGATCGGATCCTGCATGTTCGACACGATGTAGTTGGACAGGTCGTCCTTGGTCATGCTGCCGTCACGCGACACCACGCCGATCACCAGCAGGAAGTTCTTCACTGCCTTGGTCACGCGGATACCTTGTTGCTGCACTTCCTGCGGCAACAGCGGGGTGGCGAGGTTCAGCTTGTTCTGAACCTGTACCTGCGCGGTGTCGGAGTTGGTGCCTTGCTCGAAGGTTGCGGTGATGGTCATGCTGCCGTCGGAGTTACTTTCCGAGGACACATAACGCAGGTTGTCGATACCGTTGAGCTGCTGCTCGATCACCTGAACCACGGTGTCCTGCACGGTTTGCGCCGAAGCGCCCGGGTAGGTCACGGAGATCGCAATGGCCGGTGGGGCAATGCTCGGGTACTGGTTGATCGGCAGTTTCAGGATCGAAAGTGCCCCGACCAGCATGATCACCAGGGCAATTACCCAGGCGAAAATCGGACGGTCGATGAAGAATTTTGACATGAATTACTCCCCTTTGCCGCCGGCGGCTTTGTCAGCTGCCTGAGCGGGGGCCGGGTTCTTGTTGCCTACATTGGTGGCTTCGGTCGGGTTCACTTGAACACCTGGACGCACGTATTGCAGCCCTTCGGTGATTAGACGGTCGCCCGCCTTCAAGCCGTCTTCGATCAGCCACTGGCTGCCGACGGTGCGGCTGGCCTTGAGCTGACGCAGCTCAACCTTGTTGTCGGCGCCGACGACCAGAGCGGTCGGGGTGCCTTTGAGGTCGCGGGTCACGCCTTGCTGCGGCGCCAGAATGGCGGCGGCATTGACGCCGGCCTGCAACTGGGCGCGGACGAACATGCCCGGCAGCAGGGTGTGATCCGGGTTCGGGAACACCGCACGCAGGGTCACCGAACCGGTAGTCGGGTCGACCGTGACTTCGGAGAATTCCAGCTTACCGTCGAGCTTGTACTGGCTGCCGTCTTCCAGGGTCAGTTTGACCGCTGCCGAGTTGTCACCGGCCTTTTGCAGACGACCGCTTTCCAGTTCGCGGCGCAGTTCCAGCAGCTCAACCGAAGATTGGGTCACGTCGACGTAGATCGGGTCCAGTTGCTGGATCGTTGCCATCGCGTCGGCCTGACCGTTGCTGACCAGCGCACCTTCAGTGACCGAAGAGCGGCCAATACGGCCGGAGATCGGTGCATAAACCTTGGTGTAACGCACATTGATCTGTGCGGTCTGCAGCGACGCTTCCGATTCCATGCGGTTGGACACGGCGGTGTCGTATTCCTGACGGCTCACGGCTTGCTCGTCGACCAGCTGCTTGTAGCGGTCGGAGATCGACTTGGTCGAACGCAGGTTGGCTTCGGCGCTTTTCAGGGTCGCTTCATAGACCGACGGATCGATCTGATACAGCTGCTGGCCGGCTTTGACATCGGCGCCTTCCTTGAACAGACGCTTGAGAATGATGCCGTTGACCTGAGGGCGCACTTCAGCGATGCGGAACGCACTGGTGCGACCTGGCAGCTCGGAGGTGAGGGTAAACGCTTGTGGTTGCAGGGTGACGACGCCGACCTGAGGGGGCGGAGCGGCCGGTGCCGCTTCTTCCTTTTTACATCCGCTGAGCAGCGATGCCAGGGCGACGGCAGTGACCAGAGCGGTAACAGCTGGCTTGAATTGCATGAAGATCCTCGGGTCAGGCGCGCAAAGAGCGCACAAGAAGTGTGTAAGGGTAAAAAAAGGGTACCGGGTGGATAAGTAGCTTGCTAAGTAATATACTTACGTTCATGGTTGTTTGTAAACACCTTGGCGTCGTATCCACCCCGTTACAAAATACGTCGCAAGGTTAGAAATTGTAGGCCGGGGAGCCGATTCATGAGAGATCGCCCCCACTTTATTCAGCGGATATTCAGCCATCCCTGAAACATCCTGTTTGAGGTTTTACTGCCATGGTCCGTCGTACCAAAGAGGAAGCTCAAGAAACCCGTAGCCAGATTCTGGAAGCGGCGGAGAAAGCTTTTTATGAAAGGGGCGTCGCCCGGACGACTCTGGCGGATATCGCGACGATGGCCGGCGTGACGCGCGGCGCCATTTACTGGCATTTCAGCAACAAGGCCGATCTGGTTCAGGCCATGCTCGATTCCCTGCATGAGCCGCTGGATGAACTGGCCAAGGCCAGTGAGAGCGAGGATGAACTCGATCCGCTGGGCTGCATGCGCCAGTTGCTGATTCATTTGTTTCATCAAGTTGCGCTGGACCCGAAGACCCGCCGCATCAACGAAATTCTGTTTCATAAGTGCGAGTTCACCGATGAAATGTGCGATTTGCGCCAGCAGCGCCGGGTGGCCAGTCTCGACTGCAATGAGCGCATCGGGCTGACCCTGCGTAATGCGGTGAATCGTGGCCAGTTGCCGGAAGATCTCGACACTGCCCGTGCGGCCATCAGCATTCACGCCTACATCGATGGCCTTCTGTATGGATGGCTTCTGGCACCAGACAGTTTTGAGCTGCATGCCGAGGCCGAGCGCTGGGTCGATACAGGGCTGGATATGCTGCGCCTGAGCCCCAGCCTGCGCAAATGAAACAAAATGCGTAATTGGCACAGCTTATGTCAATTGGCCTGCCTTTATGTAGATGCGCGGCGGAGAGTTTAAACGTAGCGAGCTACGCATTTTGTAGGGAATTTGTGTCGTTGTTGTGAAGCCGTGTGCGCATGCCTCAATGCCACTGGTGCTTTCGATGCTCGAAGGCATTGCCTCGGGCAGCAGCGGCGAATAGGGCGCTCGCCGCGAAAGTCTGTTTTGATAAGATGCTAGATGACGAAAGCCCCGTCTTGTTAAAAGACAGGGCGTAAGCGGACACTCAATAGTGTCCAGAATACATTTCTGTTTTATGTGGCGAAATCTACCATTACCAATTTGGTGTTGAAGTTGTATGGCGTTTTCTGTGATTCCTCAGCGAGTTCGATCATGCAGCCGACTGGTTGTTTACCCAGCGATTCGCTCTTGGTTTGACGTTCTACATTGATGTGGTTGTTAACTTTGCTTAGATCGATGTTCGCATTGAAGCCACAAATCTTATCGCCCAGTATAAAAGCGACGCCTCGGCCGAAGCCGCTTTTGCTACCGTCACGCATATCGGCAATCCGCAAGTCCTGGGCATAGCTGAAGGTCTTGCTGCTATTGGGTTCGACGCGCTCGGCTCCGGGCACCGAGCTAGTGATGGCGTGCTCGGTTTTATTGTCAATGGTGAAGGTGATGACTGTCGGCTCGGCTTTTGCCGAAAGTGCAGCGAAAGTGAAAGTTGCGGCCAATGCGAGTGTTGTAATAAGTTTCGGGTTGTTCATGTTTTCTTCCTTGAGTAGTTGGTTTCCGCCAGATAAT
This sequence comes from Pseudomonas sp. WC2, assembly GCF_050586545.1. Taxonomy (NCBI): domain Bacteria; kingdom Pseudomonadati; phylum Pseudomonadota; class Gammaproteobacteria; order Pseudomonadales; family Pseudomonadaceae; genus Pseudomonas; species Pseudomonas sp. WC2. Next base: position 231,641 of record NZ_JBOBDR010000005.1, read on the forward strand.
AAAGAATGCCTGATATGCAGGTTGGTGTTGTTGGCGGTGTTCTAAAGTTAGAGCGTATTACGGTTATCGGGAAGTTTAAAAAGGTTTCCCTGTGTTGCGGTTGAAAGTTTAGTTGCTTGGAATAAAAAAGCCCCCGACTCGTGAGAGTCGGGGGCTTTTGTGTTTCTGCGGTATGCGTTACAGCGTCGGGTAGTCGATATAACCGACCGGGCCTTTCGCGTAGAACAGCTCTGGACGCGCTTCGTTCAACGGTGCATCAGCCTTCAGACGCGCCGGCAGATCTGGGTTGGCAATGAACGGCACACCGAACGCCACGGCGTCAGCCTTGCCGCTGGCCAGCCATTCGTTGGCGCTGTCCTTGGTGAATTTTTCGTTGGCGATGTACGGGCCACCGAACGCTTCTTTCAGTTGCGGGCCGAGGCTGTCGGCGCCATCTTTCTCACGGGAGCAGATAAACGCGATACCGCGCTTGCCCAGTTCACGTGCGACGTAGGTGAAGGTTTCCGCCAGGTTGTCGTCGCCCATGTCGTGGGAGTCAGCGCGCGGTGCCAGGTGCACACCCACGCGGCCAGCGCCCCAAACTTCGATCGCTGCGTCAGTCACTTCCAGCAGCAGACGCGCACGGTTTTCCAGTGAGCCACCGTAGCTGTCGGTGCGCTGGTTGGTGCTGCTTTGCAGGAACTGGTCAAGCAGGTAGCCGTTGGCGCCGTGGATTTCCACGCCATCGAAACCGGCGGCTTTGGCGTTTTCGGCGCCAGTGCGATAGGCGTCGACGATGTCGGCGATTTCAGCGGTTTCCAGTGCGCGCGGAGTCGGGTAGTCGGCCATTGGACGGACCAGGCTGACGTGACCTTTTGGCTGGATCGCGCTCGGTGCGACTGGCGCTTCACCGTTGAGGTACGACGGGTGCGAAACGCGACCCACGTGCCACAGTTGCAGGAAGATCTTGCCGCCCGCACCGTGAATGGCTTTGGTGACGTTAGCCCAGCCACGCACTTGATCGTTGGACCAGATGCCCGGGGTGTCCGGGTAGCCAACGCCCATTGGCGTCACCGACGTGGCTTCGCTGAGGATCAGGCCGGCAGAAGCGCGCTGCACGTAATATTCAGCCATCAGCGCGTTCGGCACGCGGCCTTCGTCGGCGCGGCAGCGGGTCAGTGGGGCCATGATGATGCGGTTGGCCAGTTCGACGTCGCCGAGTTTGATTGGATCGAAAATAGTTGCCATGTCTACAACCCTCGTAAGTGAAAGTTAATCAGTTGGTTGCCGGGGCCAGATCGGCGTTGCCGTTCTGACGAAAAGTAATCAGGGTCACCACCAGCGCCAGCACGGCCAGCGCAGCGGCGGCCAGCGGTACGCTGGTCAGGCCGTAGCCGTGGGCGATGACGCTGCCGCCGACCCAGGCGCCAAGGGCGTTGCCGACGTTGAACGCGCCGATGTTCAGGGTCGACACCAGGTTCGGTGCGGCTTTGCCGAAGGTCACCACGTTGACTTGCAGTGCCGGCACGGCGGCGAAACACGCGGTGGCCCAGAGGAACAGGGTGATTTCAGTCGGGATCAGCGCGACGCTGGTCCAGTTCAGCACGGTGGAGATCACGGCCATGGCGATGAACACGCCGATCAGCGTCGCGGCCATGCCTTTGTCGGCGAGTTTGCCGCCGATGATGTTGCCGACGGTCAGGCCGAGGCCGATCAGCATCAGCGTCCAGGTCACGCCACGCGGCGACACCCCGGTGACTTCGCCAAGCAGCGGCGCGACGTAGGTGAACAGGGTGAAGACGGAAGCAGCAAACAGCGCGGTCATGCTCAGCGACAGCCATATCCCGGCGCCTTTGAGAGCCGCGAGTTCGGCGCGCATGTCGAGTTTCTCTTCGTCACGCTTGGCCGGCAGGAAGCGGATCAGGCCAATCAGCGCGATCACGCCGATGACGGTCACGGCCCAGAAGGTCGAGCGCCAGCCGTATTGCTGACCCAGTGCAGTGCCCAGCGGCACACCCAGTACGTTGGCCAGGGTCAGACCGGTGAACATCAAGGCCACCGCCGACGCACGCTTGTTGGCCGGTACCAGATTGGCCGCCACCACCGAACCGATACCGAAGAACGCACCGTGGCACAGCGCAGTGATCACGCGGGCAAACATCAGCACGTTGTAATCACTGGCAATCGCACACAGCAGGTTGCCAACGATAAAGATGCCCATCAACGCCACCAGTGCCGCTTTACGCGGCAGTTTGGCGGTGGCCATGGCCATGAACGGCGCACCGATGGCCACGCCGAGGGCGTAACCGGTCACCAGCCAGCCGGCGCCGGGGATCGACACACCGAGGTCAGCCGCCACATTGGGCAGCAGGCCCATGATGACGAATTCGGTGGTGCCGATGGCGAAGGCGCTCAAGGCGAGGATGAGTAGCGAGAGGGGCATGCGGGTTTCCTTGTGGGCTGGCTGACGTGAAGGGTCAGAGCTCTTTACTGAGTGTGCTGAGGAACGCCTGGATCACGTCCTCGTTGCGTTTGAAGAAGTGCCATTGACCGGCCTTCTGGCTGCTGATCAGCCCGGCCCTTTGCAACGTCGCGAGGTGTGCAGAAACGGTCGACTGCGACAGGCCGCAGCGCTGATCGATCTGCCCGGCACAGATGCCGTACTCGTGGTTGTGCAACTGTTCCGGGAATTCGCCTTTCGGGTCTTTCAGCCAGTTGAGGATGTCTCGTCGTACTGGGTGCGCCAGGGCTTTTATTATTTCGTCGAGGTCGAGGTTCATGGCAGTGGGGCTCGGTTGTGTAAAACGCTATATCGCGATGAGGCGAACTTTAAATCGGCACTTCGCGATATACCAATATGATTTTGGTATGAAGGCCACATAAATCGGTATATCGGGTTATAACGATATGGTGAGGTGTCGATTGCAAGACGCGGTGCTAAGCTGCGCCCATGAACTATCTCGCACATTTGCACCTCGGTGGCCAGCGCCCCGGTCAGTTGCTCGGCAGCCTGTATGGCGATTTCGTCAAAGGCCGGCTGCAAGGGCAGTTCGCGCCGGAGGTGGAAGCGGCCATTCATCTGCATCGACGGATTGACGTGTTCACCGATCGCCACCCGCTGGTGGATGTCGCCTTGGGGCGGTTTACCGAGACACGGCGGCGTTATGCCGGGATCGTGCTCGATGTGTTTTTCGATCATTGCCTGGCTCGGGACTGGACGCTGTACGCCGATCGGCCGCTGGAGGTTTTCACCGCTGACGTTTATCGGGTGCTGACTCACGAGCGGCAGTTGCCCGAGCGCTTAGCGAAGATTGCGCCGCACATGGTCGCCAATGACTGGCTGGGTTCGTATCAGGAATTTGAAGTGCTGGAACAGGTGTTGCGCGGGATCTCGCGGCGCTTGAGCCGGCCCGAAGAACTGGCGGGGGCGATGGAGGAATTGCGCCGGTTGTACGAGCCGTTGAGCGAAGACTTCCGGCTCTTCTACCCACATCTTCAGGATTTCGCGCAAAACCCACAGACACCGAAAATCTAATGTGGGAGCTAGCCCTGCTCCCACAGGGGCTTTTGTATTTCAGGCGGCAATCAATTCGCCGGCTCGACGCGGTTCGGCGGGTTTCGCCACTTCACCAAACAACGCCTTCTGCACCGCCTGCTGCGCCTCAAACGCCAATGCCGCGCGCTCACGGCCCTGACAGGCAATCGGCTTGAGCAGGTGTACTTCAACATCGCCGCAATCATTGCTGAACAAACGCATCAGATGCGAGAGCAAATCATCGTCGCCAATGAACGGCGCCAGCCCATCGATCTCGCCATCACGCAGATAACGGATCGCCACCGGTTGCAGCATCACTTCGGAATCAATCGCCGCCGCCAGCAAGCGACCATGAAAGGTGCGCAGCGAGCGGCCATCGGTGGTGGTGCCTTCCGGGAACATCAGCAACGCGTGATCGGTTTGCAGGTGACGGGTCATCTGTTTGCGGATCAACTGGCTGTCGCCCGAACCGCGTCGGATAAACAGACTGCCAGCCTTCGCCGCCAGCCAACCGGCCACCGGCCAGGTGCGCACTTCGGCCTTGGACAGAAACGACAGCGGCGTGAGCATGCCGAGCAGCGGAATATCCGTCCATGAAACGTGATTGCTCACCCACAGCATCGGCTGTTTCGGCAGCTCACCGTGCACGGTCACGCGAAAGGGCAGGGCGTTGCTCAAGCGCGCCATGAAGAAGCGCGACCAACGCTGACGTCGCTCCATCGAATGCGCCAGGCCAATGCGTTCGAAAACCCCGAAGACGCTGGCCATGGTCAAGCCCAGTGACACCACCAGCAGCACCCGCGCGATCCGCGCGTACACGCGCAACCGGCTCATCACACCGCCGCCTTGAAGTGTTTGGCGTAGCGTGGGCAGAGTTCGTCGCGCTTGAGCAGGATGAACACGTCGGCGACCTGGAAATCTTCGTCCCAGCACGGCTCGCCGCAGATCTTCGCGCCCAGACGCATATAGGCCTTGAGCAGCGGCGGCATTTCCGCGATTACGTTCGATGGAATATCCAGCGTCGGCAGCGGATTTTTCGGCTCGGCGCGCAAGTGTTCGGTGCACAGATAGCGTTCGCGCAGACGCTGCATGATCGCGTGGGCCTGGATGCCGCCGTCCTGCATCGGGATGCTCGCGCAACCCATCAAATAGCTGTAGCCACCCTGATTCAACACTTCGGCCAGTTCGCCCCACAACACGGCGATAGTGCCGCCGTTGCGGTACGCCGGGTCAACGCAGGTGCGGCCGATTTCGAGGATCGGGCCTTGTAGGTGCGCGAGGCCGTGCAGGCTGAATTCTTCTTCGCTGTAGAACTTGCCGAGACTGCTGGCGGCGGTGTGGTCGAGCAAACGCGTGGTCGCCACCAAACGGCCGGTGTTCAGATCACGCACGCCGATGTGGCTGCAGTGAACATCATAGTCATCCATGTCCAGACCCAGTTCCGCGCCTTTCAGCTTGGCGTTGAACTCGCCGCTGAAGACGTTGAAGCGCAAGGCTTGGGCTTGCTGCAAGGCCTCGGCGCCGATCAGGCGTTCGGCTTGCAGACGGCGTTCATTGCCGGTGTCGCTGATGCGGGCGATCTGAGTCATGTGAATCTCCGTACGGGCCTTGAACCCGTCGTGGGTTGCAGCCGATCGACTTTCTTTATGCAGCCGTGTTGTGCAAAGTCAGGCTATGTAGCCCCGGTGTCATCGCCATGAACGTTCGGTGATGCTTATATGACAGCCCACGAGGAGCCTCTTATGCCCTGGCCAGATCTGCTGCACAGCCGTGACCGATTGCCCGCCGTTGCTGACCTCGCCGAGGTTTTTGCGACGTTGTTGCAGCAACTGGGCAACGTCACCCCGTTCGAATTGGCGGTCGCGGGCGGGCGGCGGATGGCGACGCCGGGGTTGGCGTTTCTGGTCGGATACCAAGCGGCATTGCGCATGCTGTGGCCGAGTGCGCCGCTGAGCCTTGGCGCATTGTGTGCGACCGAACAGCGCAGCTTGCGCCCGGCGGACATGCAGACGCGGCTCAGCGATTTGCGCTTGAGTGGACGCAAGGATTTCGTCACCGCCGGCGATGCGGCGGACTGGCTGTTGATTGCTGCGCGCAGCGAAGAACCCGGCGAAACCCCGCGCCTGAGTCTGGCGGTGGTGTATCCCGGCGAACCCGGCGTGACCGTGGAAAAACTGCCGGCGCTGCCGTTGATGCCGGACATCAGCCATGGCCGGTTGCTGCTGGATGGCGCGTTGTGTGAGTTGCTGGCGGGGGATGGTTGGGATGCTTATGTGAAGCCGTTTCGCACGCTGGAAGATGTCTATGTGCTGAGCGCGATGACCGCGTGGTTGTATGGCGTCGGGCAGGACAGCGACTGGCCGCAGCCGCTGCAATTGCGTTTGCTGGCGCTGTTGGCCGGGTGTGCCGAGGCGAGCCGGCAGGCGCCGAACAATCCGGCGGGGCATGTGTTGCTGGGTGGGTTGTTTGCGCAGTTTGATGCGCTAAAGGTTGAGGTTGATCTGGCGCTGGCTGATTCGGAGTGGGCGCAGATGTGGCGGCGCGATCAGGGTGTGATGCAGTTGGCCGCAGGGGCTCGGGCCAAGCGGTTGGCCAAGGCTTTGGCGTTGGCCTGAGCGGCCCCTTCGCGAGCAGGCTCGCTCCCACCGTTTGATCGCATTTCAATTGAACAAACGCGGTCCCCCTGTCGGAGCGAGCCTGCTCGCGAAGGCGGCCTCAGCATCACCACACATCTGTCATCAACCCCGGCTAGTCTCAGCAGGTTTTCCCCAAGAGCCCTCACCATGTGCAAAGGCCTGTCGCTGTTTCTCCTGCTGATCAGCTTCACCGTCCAGGCCGAACAATGGCCGGGCGAAGAATGGCCAACCGGGCCAAAGATCATCCATACCGAGGCACTGGAAAACTACGCCTTCCCACCCCGCGACGACTCCACCCGCCAAGGCATCCGCACCGACGCCTTGCTGATCATCCGCGACGGCCAGATCATTTACGAACGCTACGCCGGCGCGACCACCGCACAAACCTCGCACCTGACCTGGTCGATCAGCAAAAGCCTGATGGCGACCGTGCTCGGTGTGGCGTACGGCGAAGGCCTGTTCAAGCTCGAAGACCCCGCCGCGAAGTTCTACCCGGCACTCGCTAAACACCCGCAGATAAAAATCGCCGATCTGTTGCACTGGGCCTCCGGTATCGACTGGCAGGAAGACTACGAATACGCCCCGCTGAAATCCTCGGTGGTGGCGATGCTGTATACCCGAGGTCATAGCGACATGGCCGCGTTCACTGCCGAGCACGGCACCTATGCGAAACCGGGTGAGGCGTTCCGTTATTCCAGTGGCGACAGCAATCTGCTCGCCGCCGCACTGAAAAATATCGTCGGCCCGCAGCGCTATCCGGATTATCCGTGGACGGCTTTGTTCGAGCCGCTGGGCATTCACCACGCCGTATGGGAAACCGATGCGACGGGCACCTTTGTCGCCTCGTCTTACGCCTATCTCACCGCGCGCGATCTGGCGCGAGTCGGGCTGTTGATGGCCCGCGACGGGCGTTGGGATGACCAGCAGTTGCTGCCCAAGGATTGGCTCGCGTTCAACCTGAAACCGTTCGCCGGTTACAAGGCCCATCAGGACGAAGCCGTGCCCGGCGGACAGTGGTGGCTCAATCGCCCGGCCGATGGCGTAGCATTGCCGTGGCCCGATGCACCGCCCGACACTTTCGCCGCCCTCGGCCACTGGGGGCAGGCGCTGTATGTGATTCCCAGCGAGAAACTGGTGATCGTCCGTTATGGCGATGATCGCGATGGCAGCTACCGTCATAACGAGTTGCTCAAACGTGTGCTGAAGGCGGTGCGGCCATGAAGCGCTTTTTGCTGTTGCTGCTAGTTCTTCTGCTGGGCTGGATTGTCTACGAACGCGAAAACCTGTGGGCTTTCCCGGACATCATCAGTGCCTACACCGCCAAGGAATATTGTTCGTGCCGGTACGTGATGAACAACGACGCCAAGTACTGCCGTGGCTACGTGAAACAGTGGCTGCCGACCAGCCAGTTCACCGATGACCCCGCCAGCAAAACCATTACGGTCAGCGGCATGGGCCGCAGCAACCGCGCCCAGTGGTTGAGCGAACGCCAAGGCTGCCGCCTCAACCCATGACGCACAGCGGACTCATTGTGGGAGCGAGCCTGCTCGCGAATGCAATAGTCGACGCACCCTCTCTATTGAGGCCGTCGACGTCTTCGCGAGCAGGCTCGCTCCCACCGGGTGTGATCCGCAGTTTGCAATAACCGCGTGGGCGGTTAAGGTTCGTGCAGGTTTATCGGCCCCACGAGTGTTCAATGTTCAACCGCTCTCTCTGTGCAACCCTGTCCAGTCTGCTGCTCGCCGCCGTCGCGCTGCCGGCGCAGGCCAATTGGTATCTGGACGGCGAGTCGTCGCGGCTGTCGTTCGTCAGCACGAAAAACGCCCACATTTCCGAAGTGCAGCGCTTTCTGGTGCTGCACGGCAAGGTCGATCCTAACGGTCGCGCCGAAGTCGAAGTCGAGCTGGACTCGATCAACAGCGGCATCCCGCTGCGCGACGAGCGCATGCGCAAGGAGCTGTTTCAGATCGAGCAATTCCCCGAAGCGACCATCACCACCCAGATCGACCTGCGCCCGATCAACGACTTGGCCCCCGGCGCGCAGCTGGAATTGCGCCTGCCGCTGACCGTCAACCTGCACGGCAAGCAACACGAGTACCCCGCCGAACTGCTGGCGACGCGCCTCGATGACCGGCGCTTTCAAGTGGTGACACTGGAACCGCTGGTGATCAACGCCGAGGATTTCGATCTGGTGCCGGGGCTGGAAAGTCTGCGCAAACTCGCCGACCTGTCGGCCATCAGTCTGTCGGTGCCGGTGGGTGCGGTGCTGATTTTCACGGCGCGCTGACATGCGCGGCGCGGTGTTCCCGTGGCGTGACGGCAATCGATTCGAGTTATTGATCGACGGCCCGCAATTCTTCCCGCGCATGCTTGAGCAGATTGCGGGTGCGCAGGAGCAGATCGAGCTTGAGCTGTATCTGGTCGAGGCCGGCGCCTGTGCTGAAACCATTGTCCAGGCGCTGGTGCTGGCGGCCGAGCGCGGCGTGCGTGTGCGGTGCCTGTTCGATGATTACGGCAGTCTGGCGTTTACGCTCACGTTGCGTCAGCGCCTGACGCAGGCCGGTGTCGAGCTGCGGTTCTACAATCGGTTGAGCTGGCGCCGTTGGGTCGGCAACTTTTACCGCGATCACCGTAAATTGTTGTTGGTGGATCAATGCGTGGCCGTGGTTGGCGGCACCGGTGTCACCGACGAATTCTGGACGCCGGGCCACGACACCAGCGAGTGGCACGAAGTGATGGTCGAGATCAGCGGCCCGTTGGTGATCGACTGGCAATTGCTCTTCGATCGCCAATGGATTGCCAACCGCTACCGCCGCGCCTGGCGCCCGGCCGCGCATTTCGGTCTGCCGCGTTTGCCGCGCGTGCCGGACAAAGGCGAGGGCATGGGCCGCGTGGCGTATGCCGATGCCCGCCAGCACCGGGACATTTTGCAATCGCTGTTCCGCGCGCTGAACAGCGGACAAAAACGCATCTGGATGGCCACGCCGTACTTCCTGCCAACCTGGAAAATCCGTCGCTCGTTGCGCAAGGCTGCCGCGCGCGGCGTCGACGTGCGCTTGCTGCTGACCGGCCCGCGCACCGATCACCCGTCGGTGCGCTATGCCGGGCATCGGTACTACCCGCGACTGCTCAAGGCCGGGGTGCAGATCTTCGAATACCAACCGTGTTTCCTGCACCTGAAAATGGTGCTGGTGGACGATTGGGTGAGCATCGGTTCATGCAACTTCGATCACTGGAATTTGCGCTTCAATCTCGAGGCGAATCTGGAGGCGCTGGACGCGTCGTTGACGGCAGCGGTGGAGGCGAGCTTCGTGAAGGACTTCGGGCTGAGTCAGCAGGTGAGTCTGGAAGAGTGGCAGCGCCGGCCCTTGTGGCGGCGGGTCAAGCAGCGGATTTGGGGCTGGGTGGATCGGGTGGTGGTCAATATCCTCGACCGCCGCGGCTAGTCGCTCACCTGATGATCGTTCCCACGCTCTGCGTGGGAACGCAGCCCGTGACGCTCCGCGTCACTGGACGCGGAGCGTCCCTTGAGGCATTCCCACGCGGAGCGTGGGAACGATCAGGGGCGCGGGGGGGTTACAGCAATTCAAAGCTCTGCTGCGTCACGTCCTGTGAATCCAGGCCGATCTGCACGTTGAACTTGCCAGGCTCCGCCGCGTACTTGAGCTGGGCGTTGTAGAACTTCAGGTCATCTTCGGTGATGGTGAAGTGCACGACTTTCTGTTCGCCGGCCTTGAGCAGGATCTTCTGGAAGTTCTTCAGTTCTTTCACCGGGCGGATCATCGAACCGGTGACGTCCTGAATGTAAAGCTGCACCACGGTTTCGCCGTCACGCTTGCCAGTGTTTTTCAGCATGACACTGGCGTCGAGCTTGCCGGTGGCGTTCAGCGTGGTCGACGACAGCGCCATATCGCTCAGGGCGAAGTTGGTGTAGCTCAGGCCATAACCGAACGGGAACAGCGGCCCGGTGGTGTCATCGAAATACTGCGAGGTGTAGTTGCCCGGTTTGCCCGGCGTGAATGGCCGACCAATGCTCAGGTGGTTGTAGTAGGTTGGGATCTGACCCACGGAGCGCGGGAAGGTTACCGGCAGTTTGCCCGAAGGGTTGTAATCGCCGAACAGCACGTCGGCGATCGCGTTGCCGCCCTCGGTGCCGCTGAACCAGGTTTCCAGAATCGCGTCAGCCGACTGGTTCTCTTCGAGAATGGTCAGCGGACGGCCGTTCATGAGCACCAGTACCAGCGGTTTGCCGGTGGCTTTCAGCGCACGGATCAGCTCGCGCTGGTTTTCCGGGATGTTCAGATCAGTACGGCTGGACGATTCGTGGGACATGCCACGGGACTCGCCAACGGCTGCAACGATCACGTCAGCGTCCTTGGCAGCTTTCACTGCTTCGTCAATCAGCACGTTGGCCGGGCGCGGGTCATCGACCACTTCCGGGGCATCGAAGTTGAGGAAGTTCAGGTAGTCGAGGACTTTCTTGTCGCTGGTGATGTTGGCGCCACGGGCGTAGATCAGGTTCGACTTGTTGCCGATCAGCGAGCTCATGCCGTCGAACAGGGTCACCGATTGCGCTGGCTTACCGGCGGCGGCCCAACTGCCCATCATGTCGATGGGAGCTTTGGCCAATGGACCGACCAGCATGACTTTCGCGTCTTTCTTCAGCGGCAGGGTTTCGTTCTGATTCTTCAGCAACACCATACTGCGACGCGCGACTTCGCGGGCTTCGGCGCGGTGCAGACGGCTTTCGGCGTAGGTGTCGGCCGGATCATCTTCAGCCTTGCCGATACGCAGGTACGGGTCTTTGAACAGGCCCATGTCGTACTTGGCGGCGAGCACTTCGCGCACGGCGTTGTCGATGTCTTTCTGTTCGATCTCACCGGCCTTGAGCAGCCCCGGCAGTTCTTTGCCGTAGAGGGTGTCGTTCATGCTCATGTCGATGCCGGCCTTGATCGCCAGTTTCGCCGCTTCACGACCGTCGCGGGCGACGCCGTGCTTGATCAGTTCGAAGATCGCGCCGTGGTCGCTGACCGCCAGGCCCTTGAAGCCCCAGTCCTTGCGCAGCAGATCGTTCATCAACCACGTGTTGGCCGTGGCCGGAATGCCGTTGATCGAGTTCAACGCGACCATCACACCGCCGGCGCCGGCATCAATCGCGGCGCGGTACGGCGGCAGGTAATCCTGATACATCTTCACCGGACTCATGTCGACGGTGTTGTAGTCGCGGCCACCTTCAACGGCGCCGTACAGGGCGAAGTGCTTGACGCTGGCCATGATGCTGTCGGCCGCGCTCGGAGTGGCGCCCTGATAGGCCCGGACCATCACGCCGGCAATGCGCGAGGTCAGGTAGGTGTCTTCACCGAAACCTTCGGAGCTGCGGCCCCAGCGCGGGTCGCGGGAGATATCGACCATCGGCGCGAAAGTGATGTCAAGGCTGTCGGCGGCGGCTTCTTTGGCGGCAACACGGCCGGACTGGCCGATGGCGTCCATGTCCCAGCTCGAGGCGAGGGCCAGCGGAATCGGGAAAATAGTCCGGTGACCGTGGATCACGTCGTAGGCGAAAAACATCGGGATCTTCAGGCGGCTGCGCATGGCAGCGTCCTGCATCGGACGGTTTTCCGGGCGAGTGATCGAGTTGAACGTGCCGCCGATGTTGCCGGCGGCGATCTCTTTGCGGATCAGTTCGCGGGGCATTTCCGGGCCGATGCTGATCAGGCGCAACTGGCCGATCTTCTCGTCGAGGGTCATCTGGTTCATCAGGTTGGTGATGAACGCGTCCTTGTTTTCCAGGGGTACCGGGGTCGTGGCGGCCAATACTTGATGACTGGCCAGGCTGACGAACAGGCCCAGCAAACACAGCTTCTTCATGAATATTTTTCTCAAGGGCACAAACGGCAATGCAATGCCGGCCAGCCAAAATTTAGGGAGCGACTATTGTTGTTCGGGTGCAGGCTCAAAAAAGATCGAACCAAACACGACCGCCGAGCATCGACAGCGTGATCGCGCAGGGCACTTTTTAGCCCATTAGCCCGCAGCAATCCAGTGGCGCGGCCGATTATGCCCGAAGAGCCGGGCCCGAATGTTTCACCGCCGGTTTTTTAATTAAATGTGCCAGGGAGCATCACTCCGATGAATGTCAGTCCAACCTACCGCTCGCGCTTGCAGGTCGCCACGTTGTTGGTGTTCGCCACATTGCTGACGGCGTGCGGTATCAACAATATCCCGACCCTCGACGAGCAGGCCAAAGCCGCGTGGGGCCAAGTGCAGAACCAGTACCAGCGCCGCGCTGACCTGATCCCTAACCTGGTGGAAACCGTGAAGGGTTATGCCAAGCATGAGGAAGAAACCCTGACCGCGGTGATCGAAGCACGGGCGAAAGCGACGTCGATCCAGGTCGATGCCAGCACCCTCGATAACCCTGAGAAGCTCAAGCAGTTCCAGCAGGCGCAGGATCAGTTGACCGGTGCGTTGAGCCGCTTGATGGTAGTCTCCGAGCGTTATCCGGATTTGAAGGCCAACCAGAACTTCCTCGCCTTGCAATCACAACTTGAAGGCACGGAAAACCGCATCGCCGTGGCGCGCCGCGATTTCATTCTGGCGGTGCAGAAATACAACACCGAAATCCGCACCTTCCCCGGTCGCCTCTGGCACAGCGTGATGTACAGCGATCTGCCGATTCGCGAAACCTTCGAAGCCACCACGCCCGGCGCGGAAAAGGCCCCGGAAGTGAAATTCTGATTCGAGGTTGTCCATGCGCGTGTTGAAAATGAGCCTGGTGCTGATGCTGTGGCTGTTTGCCGTCAGCGCTCGGGCCGAGTTGACGTTCCCGGCGCTGAGCGGGCGAGTGGTGGACGAAGCGCAGATGCTCGAGCCGTCGGTGCGCGCGCAACTGAGCCAGCAGTTGCAGGCCCACGAGCAGGCGACCGGTGAGCAACTGGTCGTGGTCACCGTGCCGGATCTACAGGGCACGACCATCGAGGATTATGGCGTTCAGCTCGGGCGCCACTGGGCCATCGGCCAGAAGGACAAGAACAACGGCGCGCTGCTGATCGTCGCCCGTGACGAGCGCAAACTGCGTATTGAAGTCGGTTATGGCCTGGAAGATCGGCTGACCGATGCGCAGAGTTCCGTGATCATCCATCAAGTCATCACACCCGCGTTCAAGACCGGCAATTTCAGCAAAGGCATCAGCGATGGCGTCGCGGCGATGCTGGTGGTGCTCGGCGGTAATCCGCTGGATGAACCGTCCACGGTGTATGAATCGAGCGGTGATCCGTCCGATGATTTCATCTCGCGGCACCCCAGCGTCTTCGTGTTTTTAGTGATGTTGTTCATCCTGACGGTGTTTGTCTGCCAGATGCTCGGTATCCTGCCCGCCGGCCGTGGCGGCTCGGGGGGCGGTGGAGGCTTCGGCGGTGGCGGCGGTTTTGGTGGCGGCGGCGGTGGAGGCGGGGGCTTCAGCGGCGGCGGGGGCAGTTTCGGCGGCGGTGGTTCATCCGGCGGCTGGTGACCTTAAAAGAATAATGAGCAGGCACTTTTCAACATGGCATTACTGACTGAACACGAACAACGCAAAGTCGCCGAGGCGATCGCCCGGGTCGAGCGCGACACCGACGCCGAACTGGTGACGGTGCTGGCGGCTCGTGCCGACGATTACGCTTACATCCCGTTGCTCTGGGCCAGCCTGCTGGCGCTGGTGGTGCCGGGCGTCGTGCATTACCTGACTGGCTGGCTGACCCTGCGCAGTCTGTTGCTGGTGCAGTGGGGCGCATTCATCGTGCTGTGCCTGCTGTTTCGTCTGCCGAAAATCACTACCCATCTGATCCCGCGCCGCGTGCGCCACTGGCGCGCTTCGAACCTGGCGCGGCGGCAGTTTCTCGAGCAGAACCTGCACCACACTGTGGGCAGTACGGGGATGCTGATTTTTGTCTGCGAGGCAGAGCGGTATGTGGAAATTCTGGTGGATGAAGGGATTTCCAAGCGGCTGGACAACAAGAGTTGGGATGCGATTGTCGCCTCGTTTACTGAGCAGGTGCGGCAGGGGCGCACGCTGGAGGGATTTGTGACGTGCATCGAGGCGTGTGGGGAATTGCTCAAGGTGCATGTGCCGGTGACGCAGGTCAGGAATGAGTTGCCGAATCGGTTGATTGTGCTGGGGTAACACCTGGATTATTCGTCGACGCTGAGATCCAGCCCCTCACCCCAGCTCTCTCCCAATGGAAGAGGGGGAAAGGGAGCAGATCGGGGGCCCTTCAAACCTGAGTTCGACTCGGTATTTCAAGTCGGCGTAATTCGTGAAAACACCTCGGTCAGTCCCCTCTCCCTCCGGGAGAGGGCTAGGGTGAGGGTGCTTCTAACAACCGTTGGGTAAATAAGAGCGTGTCCCCAACCCGCATCCCCCCTAAAATACCCGCCATTCCCGATTTCGCCCGTCCGAGGCCGCTTTTTCATGTCCGTTACTGCTCCTGCCACCCAGCCCGCGTCCGATCACCACGCCCAGTTCATCGAGCTGCTGCAAACCAGCCTCGACCAGAACGGCTTCATCAAACTGGTGCTGGCCAAGTACGTCGGTGAAGAGGCGGAGCTGCAGCGGGTCATCATCAAAGCGGTCACCGTCAAAGCGCAGCCGAATCTGTCCTTCGTCTATCGCTACAAAACCCGCGACATCACCAAGAATCTGCCGTTGAGCGAGGGGGTGGCGACGATTGCCGCGCTGTTGCCGGCGTCGTTCAAAAATGCGCATTTGCTCGCTGTAAGCGACGAAGCCCAGCTGGAATACAGCAAAAAGGGCAAGTCTTCGCTGTTCAAGAGCAAACCTCAGCAATTGCGCGAAGCGCCGTCCGCCGAGCATAACCGCGAGAAAAACCGTTTCCTTGACCTGAGCCGCCCGTTCCTCAAGGACCTGGGCGTGACCAACGCCCAGCACGAGCTGATCCCGGCGATGTCGCGCAAGTGGAAGCAGATCAACAAGTTCATCGAAGTGTTCAGCCATGCCCTGACCTCTTCGCCGCTGGCGCTGGACAAACCGGTGCGCGTGGCGGATTTCGGTTCGGGCAAGGGTTACCTGACCTTTGCGATTCACGACTACCTGCGCAACACCTTGAAGGCCGAGGGCGAAGTCACCGGCGTCGAGTTGCGCGAAGAGATGGTCAACCTGTGCAACGCAGCTGCCGCGAAACTCGATCATCCGGGATTGGTGTTCAAGTGCGGTGATGTGCGCAGCGTGGCGCCGAGCGAGCTGGACGTGATGATCGCCCTGCATGCCTGCGACATCGCTACCGATTACGCGATCCACACCGGGATTCGTTCCGGCGCGTCGATCATCATGTGCTCGCCGTGCTGCCACAAACAGATCCGCCTGCAGATCCAGAGCCCGGCGCTGCTCAAGCCGATGCTGCAATACGGTTTGCACCTCGGCCAGCAGGCAGAAATGGTCACTGACAGCTTGCGCGCGCTGTTCCTGGAAGCCTGCGGGTATGAAACGAAAGTGTTCGAGTTCATCTCGCTGGAACACACCAACAAGAACAAAATGATTCTCGCGGTGAAGCGCGCCGAGCCGGTGGACCCGGCGCAGTTGTTGGTGAAGATTGAAGAGTTGAAGGCGTTCTACCACATCAGCGAACACTGCCTGGAAACCCTGCTGCGCGCTGACGGTTACCTCTGACTCTGTGGGAGCGACGGTCGCACCGTCGCTCCCACATTTGATTTCACCGCGGTTTTGCGCCCGAGCATGACAGTGGCGATGACTCCGCAGGCAAACACCCAGGTAATAGGCTCGACGTGTTCACCGAAGAACAGCGCCGAGAACGCGATAGTGAAGAAGATCTGCAACAACTGGACCTGACTGACCCGGGAAATCCCGCCCATGGCCAGCCCCGCGTACCACGCGAAAAATCCGAGAAACTGCGAAAACAGCGCCACATAACCAAACGCCCACCAGGTCTTGGCCGACACCGCGCCTTGATGTTGCAGTGCCAGATACAGCACCGGCCCGATCAACAGCGGCGTTGACAGCACCAGCGCCCAGCAGATCACCTGCCAGCCGCCCATCTCCTTGGCCAACCGGCCACCTTCGGCGTAACCCAGACCACCTACGGCAATCGCGCCGAGCATCAACAGATCACCGGCCTGAATACTGCCGGCTCCGGTGTACAGCGCATAACCGAGCACCAACGCACTGCCTAAAGCGGCGCAGGCCCAGAAGGCTTTTGACGGACGCTCATGGGACAACCACGCGGCATACAGCGCCACGCACAGCGGTTGCAGGCCGTTGACCAGCGCTCCGTGGGACGCCGGCAGAGTTTGCATGGCCCACGCCGACAGCACCGGGAAACCCAGAATCACCCCGGCGATCACCATGCTCAGGCCTTTGACCTGCCGCCACGTCGGCCATTTCTCGCGGCGCCATAACAACAACATCGCCGCCGGAATCGCCGCGAACAACGCACGGCCCAAACCGTTGAGCAGCGGATGCAGTTCCTGCACCACGATGCGGGTGAAGGGCAGGGTGAGGCTGAAAATCACCACGCCGAGCAGGCCGAGGGCCATGCCGGTGTTTTCGCGCGAGGACATGAGGGGGGACCCGATGTTGAGGTGGCTGGAAGGTGTCCTCATCTAGCCATAATCTTCGGAGTTCGGGCTGTTACAGCTAGGCGCAGACTTAGGCGTACAGTTTCAGGGCCCCTTCGCGAGCAGGCTCGCTCCCACAGGGGAATGCATTGCAAATGCGGGAGCGAGCTTGCTCGCGAAGAACGATGACACGGTTGTCAGGTAGTAGCCGGTTGTTACCCGACCTTGCGGATAAGGTCTACCTTCAATACTCCCAAGCATTCTCCAGAGGAGTCCTCCCCATGGCCGCGAAAAAGATCCTGATGCTGGTCGGCGATTACGTCGAAGATTACGAAGTGATGGTGCCGTTCCAGGCCCTGCAAATGGTTGGTCACAGCGTCCACGCCGTGTGCCCGGACAAGGCTGCCGGCCAGACCGTGCGCACCGCGATCCATGATTTCGAAGGCGACCAGACCTACAGCGAAAAACCCGGTCATCTGTTCGCCCTCAACTTCGACTTCGCCAAGGCCAGCGAAGCCGACTACGACGCGCTGGTGATTCCCGGCGGTCGTGCCCCGGAATACCTGCGTCTCAACGAAAAAGTCCTCGACCTGGTGCGTGCCTTCGACAAGGCCGGCAAGCCGATTGCGGCGGTCTGCCACGGCGCACAACTGCTAGCGGCGGCGGGTGTGCTGGAAGGTCGCGGATGCAGCGCCTATCCGGCCTGCGCCCCGGAAGTTCGACTGGCGGGTGGTACGTACATCGACATCCCCGTGACGGATGGCCACGTTCAAGGCAATCTGGCCACTGCCCCGGCGTGGCCGGCGCACCCGAACTGGCTGGCCGGATTTCTCGGTCTGCTCGGCACCAAAATCACTTTGTAACGAGGATTCGTCGATGTGCGAGCTCTACGTCCAGGCTGACCCGATTCTCTACGAATCGCGCTCGCGTTCGTTGCGCATTTGCGGCGTGGTGACGACGTTGCGCCTGGAGAATCAGTTCTGGGACATCCTCAGCGAGATCGCCGAAGTCGATGGCATGACCACCAACCAACTGATCGCCAAACTGTATGAAGAGGTGATGGATTATCGCGGCGAAGTGGTGAATTTCGCCTCGTTCCTGCGGGTGAGTTGCATGCGTTATCTGAGTCAGCGGCGGGTGAGTGCGCCTGAGCTTTCGGTGGTGCGCGCGGTGGTGAAATAGCTGACACCGGGTTGCCTCAATCGCGAGCAGGGTCGCTCCCACTCTCGACCGCGTTCTGCAACTGCAATGCTGTCCCCTGTGGGAGCGAGCTTGCTCGCGCAGAGGCCGGCACAGGCGACAGAAGGCTACGGCTGGTCTTTACTCATTGGCGAAAAACCTCTCAACCGCCAAGGAGCAACGAGCATGTCCGGATGGTACGAAGTGAGTAAAAGCAGCAACGGCCAGTTCAGGTTCGTGTTGAAAGCAGCGAATGCCGAAACCATTTTGAGCAGTGAGCTGTACACCACCCGCGCGGCGGCGGACGGCGGCATTGCTTCGGTGCAGACCAACAGTCCGCTGGATGAACGCTACGAGAAAAAGACCACCAAGGACGGTCATCCGTACTTCAACCTCAAGGCTGCCAATCACCAGATCATCGGCAGCAGCGAGTCGTATTCATCGGATTCGGCGTGTGACAAAGGCATCGCCAGCGTCAAGACCAATGGGCCGACGAAAGTTATCAAGGACAAGACATTGCGGGTGCTCTGACCTCACTTTCAAATCCAGCGCCATTCCTGTGGGAGCGAGCCTGCTCGCGAAAGCAATCTATCAGTCAACATCATCATCGACTGATACACCGTCTTCGCGAGCAGGCTCGCTCCCACAGGTAAATGCATCGCGGAAGCGTCGGTCAGGCCTGCATCAAACCTCGACCGGCACCGACAATTTCGGGCTACCAAGCGCATGCGTCTTCGCATCAAAAAACCGCAACTCAACCCCGGTCCCTTCAAACACCTTCGCGTAATGCCGCTTTTGGTGCTGAACAAACGCCGCACTGCGCGGGTAAATCGAGATCGCCACGGTCCTCGGTTTTGCCAACCGAAGCCCCCGCACAATGTGCGCATCCTGCTCGCCCAACGCATGGCCGAAGATGCACAGACTCTGCGAATGCCCCAGCAATTGCTGATAACAGAACGACAGATAATCCGAACTGCGAATGGTTTTGAGCTTGTCCGCACTCGGCCCTTCGGTGACGAACAGCGGCACGTCGTCCAGCGTCTTGATCGTGTTGTTGATCGCAAAACTGCCGAGCAGCGTGCCCTCGGTCGAGGTCAGTTTGCGCGCGGTGCCGTCCTGATTGCGCACTAGATGCAGACCGCCGTGCAGATACAGCAAACGCGGTTTGTCGGTGCTGCTTTCACTCAGGTCGAAACTGGCACTCGGGCCGTTAAACAAATCATCGATGGCTTCGCTGTTGTGTTGCAGCGCCCAGTAGTTGAGCAAGTCGTAGTTGGTGGTGAACACCGTGCTATACCGCGCCAGTTCTCCGTTCAGCGTCGCCAGGGTCGAGGCTTTCACCAGACGCCACGGGATATGCACCGCGTGCACGGTGTTGATCAGCGCTTCCTTGATCGCGTAATAGCGATTGCGCGGCGCTGCCGAGCTGACGGCCAGGGCCTTGTTGACCCGACTGGTGGTTTTCAGCGCGCCGAGCACCTGCTCGAAGCTGCGCGTCTGCATGGCATCGAACACCGCCAGTTCCGACGGGCTCAGCGGTTTTTCTTCCACGGTGCGGGCGTTTTCGAACAGCGAGTCGTAGCCGAAGTCGTCCCACACGGCGCGGCTGGCGCCATTGCCCACCAGCAGACCGTTGAACTCGGTCGCGGCGCGCAGGGTGTTCCAGTCTTCAAGGCTGGCGTCGACATCCAGAAAATCGGTCATTGCGTAGGAGGTCTCAAAACAAAGGGCTGATGGGCGGCGACTTTATCACGAGCGAGCATTGAGCCAGATCAACATCGTCCGTGACCGATCGGTCGATCCTGTGTGCACCCGCCGGTTCGCCACAGTCGATTCGGCCCAGTCAGGAGACGCACGATGAGCAGCACCTTTTTCATTCCGGCGGTCAACATCATGGGCAACGGCTGCCTCGACGAAGCCATGGTCGCGATCCGCAACTACGGTTTTCGCAAGGCGCTGATCGTCACCGACGCCGGGTTGGCCAAGGCCGGCGTGGCCTCGATGGTCGCCGAGAAACTGGCGATGCAGGACATCGACTCGGTGATCTTCGACGGCGCCAAACCCAATCCGAGCACCGCTAACGTCGAGTCGGGTCTGGGCTTGCTCAAGGAAAGTCGCTGCGATTTCGTCGTGTCCCTCGGTGGCGGTTCTCCCCACGACTGCGCCAAAGGTATCGCCCTGTGTGCGACCAATGGCGGGCAGATCGGCGACTACGAAGGCGTCGATCAATCGAGCAAACCGCAACTGCCGCTGATCGCGATCAACACCACCGCCGGCACCGCCAGCGAAATGACCCGGTTCTGCATCATCACCGACGAATCGCGCCACGTGAAAATGGCCATTGTTGACCGCAACGTTACGCCGCTGCTGTCGGTCAATGACCCGGAATTGATGGTCGCCATGCCCAAAGGCCTGACTGCCGCCACTGGCATGGACGCATTGACCCACGCCATCGAAGCCTACGTCTCGACCGCTGCCAACCCAATCACCGATGCCTGCGCGTTGAAGGCGATAACTTTGATCAGCAACAACCTGCGCCTGGCCGTGCGCGACGGTAGCGATCTCGCCGCGCGGGAAAACATGGCGTACGCGCAGTTCCTCGCCGGCATGGCCTTCAACAATGCCTCCCTCGGTTATGTGCATGCGATGGCGCATCAGTTGGGCGGTTTTTATGATTTGCCCCACGGCGTGTGCAATGCGGTTTTGCTGCCCCATGTGCAGACGTTCAATGCGCTGGTGTGCGCCGAGCGCCTGACCGATGTGGCTCATGCAATGGGCGCCGACATTCGTGGCTTCAGCCCGGAGGAGGGAGCGCAAGCGGCGATCAATGCGATCCGTTGTCTGGCCAGGGATGTCGATATTCCCGGCGGCTTGCGCGAGCTCGGCGCCAAGCTCAGCGACATCCCGATCCTCGCCGGCAATGCCCTGAAAGACGCCTGCGGCCTGACCAACCCGCGTGCGGCGGATCAACGGCAAATCGAGGAGATTTTCCGTAACGCGTTTTGAGATTTTCGGTGTTTGGCATGACGCCTTCGCGAGCAAGCTCGCTCCCACAGGGAATCGCATTTTCTCATCTGAAACGCGATTAAAATGTGGGAGCGAGCCTGCTCGCGAAAACGGAC
This sequence comes from Pseudomonas sp. WC2, assembly GCF_050586545.1. NCBI lineage: Bacteria > Pseudomonadati > Pseudomonadota > Gammaproteobacteria > Pseudomonadales > Pseudomonadaceae > Pseudomonas > Pseudomonas sp. WC2. Next base: position 252,661 of record NZ_JBOBDR010000005.1, read on the forward strand.
TTCCAGGCACCGAATAATCTGAAGGCTTACCCAGCTATCACGGCATTCCTCTCAAACACCCCGCCAAACTGAATCAACACCACCCCGCCAATCAACAACACCGCTCCCAACGCTCGCGACACCGTCAGCTGTTTCTCCACCAACCCGAACAGCCCAAAGTGATCCAGCACCATCGATGCAATCACCTGCCCAGCCAACGCCAGCGCCACGAATCCAGAGGCCCCGAGCTTGGGCAGCAACACCACCGCCAGCGCGACAAAACAAACCCCAAACGCACCACCGGCCCACATCCACAGCGGCGCCTTGCTGATGAACGCCAGCGATGGCAGCGGTAACCGCAACGCCAGAATCACCGGCAGCAACACCAACACACTCACCAGCAACGACGCCAAGGTCGCCCATAACGGATGTCCCAACCCGCGTGCCAGATTGCTGTTGATCGCACTCTGAAACGGCACCACCGCGCCAGCGAACGCCGCCAAGGCCAGTAATCCGGCCCACTGCAAGGTACTCATGATCAAACTCCAACAGGTTTTGCTGGACTCTAGAGTATTCGTCGCGCAGATTTAAATTCCATTTTGTCATCCAGAACATGCATCAGATGAATGATCTGCGCCGTATCGACCTCAACCTGTTGGTGATCCTCGACGCCTTGCTCAGCGAGCAGCACGTCACCCGCGCCGCCGAGCGCCTGCACCTCAGTCAACCGGCGGTCAGCCATGCGCTGGCGCGATTGCGCGATCTGCTCGGTGATCCGCTGCTGGTGCGCGCTGGCTCGACGCTGGTGCCGACAGCGCGGGCGCTCGAACTGGTCGCGCCGTTGACCGAAGCGCTGGCACAAGTGCAATCGCTGCTGGCGCCGAACACTTTCGACCCGGCCATTGCGCGTCGGACGTTTCGCGTGGCGATGTCGGATTACGGCGCGGCGATCATTCTTCCGGGGTTGATCCGCACCCTGCGCCGGGAAGCCCCGGGGATCGATTTGCAAATCAGCCATGCCAGCCGCGAAGGCATGCTCGAAGGCGTACTCAATGGCGATATCGACGTCGCCGCCGGCGTCTTCCCGGAGATGCCCAACGAACTGCGCAGCTCGGTACTGTTCGAAGAACGCTACGTCTGCCTGCTGGACCGCCAGACGCTGCCGGCCAACGGCGTCCTGGACTTGCCGACCTACCTGTCACGTCCACACGTATTGCTCGAAATGCGCGGCAGCGGCACGCCGGAAATCGAGCGGGCACTGACCTCATTGCGTGAACGCCGCCGCGTCGCAATCAGCCTGCCGCACTGGAACGTCGCGCCGCAGTTCATCAGTGGCACGGATCTGATTCTTACGGTGTCATCGCGCAGCGTGCAGGAGATCGATCAGCAGGAATTGATCGTCGTGCCGCCACCGTTCGAGATACCGCCGTTTACGTTTGTCTTGGCATGGCATAAGCGGCGGGGTGGGGATCAGGCGTTGAATTGGTTGAATCGGAGGATTGAGGAGGGGATAGTGCGCGGCTGAAAAGTGATCAAGGAGCGGGAAGTGACAATGAAGTCTGGCTGGATTGGGTGTGCGGCATTGTGCGGATGGTTGCTGGCGGGGCAGGCAGTGGCCGAATGCACTCCGCCGAAAGTGTCGGGGGATCTGGATTTTTCGGTTTGCAAGGATTGGCCGGCGTATCCCGGGCAAACCCTCAACGCCACTGCCAGATTCGAGCGCGCTTCCGATTATGTAGAAGGAAACTCGCACGGCTTTTACGATGTTGATTTGTATGTATTGCAGGATGGACGATCAGTTCCTGTTGCCACTTATCATCAAGCCGCTGCTTTCGAAACTGACGGCGTAGCCTTGGTGGAACTGGCACTCGATACTGCACGCTACAAAGTGGCTGCCGATTTCCGGGCTTTCGGTGTGCGTGCCCGTGTCACCAATGCATCTCGTCTCAATCCTTTGGAAGAGGTTCAGCTCTCGCTTTACGTGAGAGAGGGAGCAACGTTGCGTCCAGTCCTGAGGCAGTTGCTGGTCTCCCAATACAGCGGCGAGTGGAATGATGTTTGCGAAGGTGAACGCAGCGAAATTACCAGAACGGTGGAAGTCGCCAAAACAAGCTCCCATGGTTTTGCGGACCTGATCGTCAAGACTCAGCAAACCGGCACAAGCAGCGTGGGCGACGCAGAGGCTTGTGAAGATAAAATCACCCATTACCCACCCGTTCTCACAACATTGCGTTATGACGGAAAGTCTTACGTTTTGCCGCAAGGTTTCAAAGGGCTTTAACCGCCCTGCTTAACACGACTCTTATCAAGGAAGAACAATGCTCACGCCCACCAGACTCCTTATTGCCCTCAGTATTCTGACCCTCGCTCCTCAAGCCCAGGCAGAATGCCAAACCAAAGACTTCGACGGCAAATCCCTGTCGCGCTGCAAAGTCTGGCCGGCCGTGCAGAACCAGGCGATTGCGGTTAAATCGACGTATCTTGCCGACGCCGGCGGCGATGATGCCGGGGTCTTCGATCTGGATCTGTCGATCGTCAACGCCAGCACTTACAACCCCATCGCCACTTACCGTAAACCGGGCGCTTACAACTCCGATGCCGTGCGCTTTGATGATTTGCACATCGACACGGCGCGCTATCGTCTGGCGCCGGACGTTCGGGCTTTCGGCCTACGTTCAAAGTTCGCGCACAGTTCTCGCGCCAATCCCTACGAGAAAACAGATCTGGCGCTGTATGTGCGCGAAGGCAGTCAGTTGCGTCCTGTGCTGGAAGGCTTGGTGGTGGCCAAGACCAACGGTGAGTTCAGCAATGATTGCGAAGGCTATACCAAGACGATTCGCCGAACCGTCGAAATCGGCCCTTCCAGTTATCATGGTCTGGCCGATTTGATCGTCACCACCAGCGGCAGCAAAATGAAAAACACGCAGTCGGGTAAAGAGTGTCTATCCAAAACCACCCGCCTGAAGCAAACGAAGATCACCCTTACCTACGACGGCGAACAATACACCGTCCCCGAAGATCTCCGAGGTTACTGATCCCATGCTCACCGGCCTCAATCACCTGACCCTGGCGGTCAGCGATCTGAATCGCAGCCTGACGTTCTATCGCGATGTGCTGCAACTGCACGTCGAGGCGAGGTGGGATGCCGGTGCTTATTTGTCGTTGCCCGGGCTGTGGTTATGCCTGTCGCTGGATCCGCTGCGGAAGTCCGAGCCGAACCCCGATTACACCCATTACGCGTTCAGCTTGAGCGCGGCGGATTTTCCGCTTTTCGTGCAGAGGCTGAAATCCGCCAATGTCGCGCAATGGCGGGATAACCGCAGCGAAGGCGCGTCGTTCTATTTCCTCGATCCCGACGGCCACAAACTCGAAGTCCACGTCGGTGATCTGGCTTCGCGGCTGGCAGCGTGTCGGCAAAAACCGTACGCCGGCATGCGTTTTTACGACGAGCCGTGAACACGCGCAATCGGCTGATATAGACTGGCGGCCACGTGTTCTGGCAGTTGCAGGTTCTCCATGACTCCATCGTTGCTAATGGCCGTTCTGGCCTCGGGTTTCATTTACGGCATTACGCCAGGGCCGGGCGTGCTGGCGGTGTTCGGCATCGGCGCGGCCCACGGGCGACGTGCGGGTGCCGGGTTTCTCTGCGGGCATCTGCTCGGTGATGTGGTCTGGTGCAGCACGGCGCTGATCGCGATTGTCGGCGCTCGGGAAATCGGCAGCACGGCGTTTGATGTGCTGGGCGTGCTCAGCGGCCTGTATCTGTTTTGGCTCGGCTGGCGTGCAGTGCGGGCCAAGCGTCGCAATGGCGACGAGCCGCAGGGTGCGGCGCGCAAACCGTTTTGGCACGGCATTCTGTTCGGTTTGACCAACCCCAAGGCCTACCCGGTGGCGGTCGCAACGTTCACCGCGCTGCTGTCGAGCCGCGCCGAACTGCTCAACTGGTCGATGCTGCCGACCCTGATTGCCCTGAGTTTCCTCGGCGGATTGCTCGCCTACGCCATTCTCATCGGCGTGGTCGGCGCGCAGCGGGTGCGCACGTTGTATCAGCGTCACGAGTTGTTGATCACCCGTTTGTGCGGCGTCATGTTCATCGGTTTCGCCATCAACGCACTGGCGCACGCGCTTCCGGGATTGATGCCGAACAAGGCTTGAACTTGCCGTTCTGAATGCTCCGTTCGTCGCATCAATCGCAATTTTTCTAAACCTTTGTCCGTAAGAAAATTCTCAATCTAGGCGGGCACCTGCTCGCTACGATCATTACCAAGAGGTAGAGAATCATGCCTAATTCAAGAAACTCGAACTCGGGAAACTTCGCCAACGATCGAACGAAGGCCTCTGAAGCCGGTCGCAAAGGTGGGAAAACCACCACCACGACCGTCGACAAAGAGCCAAAACCTGACATGGGCCGCAAGCCTGCGCAGAAGTCGAAATAGTCGGTGAAGGTAGTTTTGATTGAGAGGCGGGGGCGTGAGCTCCCGCTTGAATTTTGCAAGTAAGGAGGGCGCGACCATGAGCCGTATGGCCACCCGTATACGTCATATCAGTTTTGCATCCCTGTTGGGCCTGTGCGCCACTAGCGCCTTCGCCCAGTCGCCCGCCGATTTCATCAACGATGCCTCCGCCAAAGGCATGGCCGACATTGAGGCCAGTCGTCTGGCCCACAGCAAAGCCGAATCCAAAGAGGTCAAGGATTACACCATCGTCGTGATCAACGACCGCACGACGGCCAATCAGCACCTGGCGAAAATCGCCAAGAAGCTCGACCTGCCCGTCGCTCCACGTGAAGAACTGGCCGACAAGGCCAAGGAATTGATGCCGCAAGTGACCGACGGTGCGTCGTTCGACCAGGCCTACGCCGCCAGTCAGGTCAAAGCCACTGAAGAAGCCATCGAGCAGATCCAGCAGGAAGCGCAAAACACTGACGTGCCGGAGATCAAAGCCTTCGCCGATGAGACCCTGCCTAAACTGCAAAACCATCTGGAGATGGCTCGCCAGTTACAAGCCAGCCGCTGATCGGCAGAGTTTGAGGAAACGGCGCATGAGCGCCGTTTTCTGTTTTCAGCACTCGTTCAAATCCTGCTTCGGCTTGCTCTTCTCCCCCAGCCCCTCAAGATTGAACACTTCCCCTTCGCCCAACGAACGGTAGTGCCTGCGCAACGCCTCCAACTGCTCCAGATCCAGCGCCTCCAGCCCGAGCATCGCGTTTTGCGCCTCTTTGGTCACCAGCAGCAACTCATCAATCTTCAAATGCAGAATGTCAGTGTCGCGGTTCTGGGTGTTCTGGATCAGGAACACCATCAGGAAGGTGATGATCGTGGTCGAGGTATTGATGATCAGTTGCCAAGTGTCGTTGTAATTGAAAATCGGCCCGCTCAACCCCCACAACCCGATCAGGATCAAGGCGCCCATGAAGGTCTTGGGACTACCGGCCACCATCGCGAGCTTCTGGGAGATTTTTGCGAATTTCATAGCCGTGTTCCTTATTGGAGGGGTGTTGAAATTCAGACATCTGCCGCGGCTGGAAAATTCTAATTACAAATCCGTCCACGTCACCGGACGTTGGTAGGGCAGGCAGGCGCGCCAGATCGCGGTATCGTGACGAACCGCTGGAATGTCCCGCACAGGAGAACGCAATGAGTTGGTCCGCCAAACAATATGTCGCTTTCGAAGATGAACGCACCCGCCCGGCCCGCGATTTGCTGGCGGCGATTCCCACGCCAGAAGCGCGAGCAGTGGTCGATATTGGTTGTGGCCCCGGCAATTCGACGGAGTTGCTGGTGCAGCGTTTTCCCGGTGCGAAGGTCGGTGGGTTGGACAGTTCGGCAGACATGATCGACGCGGCACGCAAGCGCCTGCCGGATTTGCAGTTCGAGGTGGCCGAGATTGATAAATGGGCCGCTGCAGGGCCGTTCGATGTGATCTTCGCTAACGCCGTGCTGCAGTGGGTGCCGGATCATGCGACGTTGTTGCCGGCGTTGGCCAGCAAGTTGTCGGTGGGTGGCAGTCTGGCGATCCAGATGCCGGACAACCTCAATGAACCGTCCCATCGATTGATGCGAGAAGTCGCTGCGAATGGCCCATGGGCAAGCAAGCTTTCAGGCGCTGCGGGGCAACGGACCGACATGGCCAGTGCCAGTGATTATTTCTCGATGCTGCGACCGCACTGCGCACGGGTCGATGTGTGGCGCACGACTTATCACCATCAGCTGTCTGGCGGGGCGGCGGGGGTGGTGGAGTGGTTCAAGGGTAGCGGGTTGATTCCGTTTTTGAGTCCGCTGACAGAGACGGAAAAGGCGCAGTACCTGGAGCAGTATCTGGCGGAGGTCGGAAAAGCTTATCCGGCATTGGCGGATGGGTCGGTGCTGTTGCCGTTCCCACGGTTGTTCATCGTCGCAACTCGCTGAAATAGAAAAGGGCCGATCACCTCGGCCCTGTTCAACCTATCGCTGCACGGCGACCAACATCATCATCGGCCGTTCCCGCTCTTCCGCCAGCGCCGGTTGCGCGGCGACTTCGGCATCGCTCGGCCCCCACTCGTTGACGTGTCGAATCGTGAACCCCGCGTCGATCAGCGAATTGAGCAATGTGCCGACCGTTCGATGCTGTTTGATCACGCCTTCAGCCAGCCAGTTGGTTACCCGTTCGCCCTCCAATTGATAGCTGTCCAGCGGCCAGCGTTTGTTGCCTTCGCTATCAACCAACCAGCCCGGATTACGCGGTGCCATGAAGATTGGGTGTTCGATGGAAAAGACAAAGTGCGACCCCGGTTTCAGCGCGGCATACAGATGAGCAAACAGCCCCGGCAGATTCTTGATGTAATGCAGCGCCAGTGAACTGTAAGCCAGACCGAAACTGCAGGCGGGCAAGTCGGGTTGTTCCAGGTCGGCGCGCTCATAGCGAATGTTCGCCGCCGTCGTGGTCTCCCGCGCTCGGTCCAGCATTTTCTCCGAGACATCCAGCCCCAGCACGCTCGCTGCGCCACTCTCGATGGCCCAACGGCTGAACCAGCCATAACCGCAACCCAGATCCACCACGTTCAAGCCGTGCATGGACGGCAGCAGTGCCTTGAGTGCCGGCCACTCCGGCGCCGCGTCGAGGCCGCCGATGGAGCGGTTCATCTGGCTGTAACCCTGGAAAAATTCGGGATCGTCGTAAATATTTTGCGTCATGGTGAAGGGCTCTTTTGAGTTCGGTCGTCAGCGGCGCGGTGGCCGCGATGGAATCCCTCGAAAGTGGTGGCGCGTATTCGTCGATGGCCGCGCAGGGGGAGGGTGGTGGTCGATGGGGAAATGCTAGTCGGTTGGGCGGGAGGTGAAAACCGGTCGAGTGTTGTGGATCTGTAATGTCGGGTAAATCGCTATGGTTTATCGCCGAGTAAGCGTCTTCCGAGTGAGGTGTTTAAAGGCCTGCGGAGTTACGTCCTGAAGCCTACAAAACCTTGCGCCTTTGCCTACCGGTACACCAGAATCCGCCGGCTTGTGCGCTTGGGAGGCGGTCGGTAACTTGGTTCGCGTCACTGATTTTCAGTGATCGGGTTTAGTAGCCCGCAATCCCCCCTAAATGGCTGCATAAGTACCATTCAAACAGGCGAACGCTTGTACTCGATGGTGGCTGTGCGCATGGCGCCCTCGGGTGCGCCGGATTTAGGGTTTGGGGTCCGGTCTACTAACTTGCGCACAGCTGCCACCCATTCGTTTAGTAGCGAGATCGGTTGCGGCCTTATTAAAAGGTAAGGCGAGCCGGGGGGATCTCAACGTCGTCGATTTGTAGCGGGCACAAAAAAACCGGCCTTATAGGCCGGTTTTTTCTATTCCTGCATCCCCCGTCAAAAAACACAACGTGAGACAAAATTTGAGTGGAGCGGGTAGAGGGAATCGAACCCTCGTCGGAAGCTTGGGAAGCTACTGTTCTACCATTAAACTATACCCGCTCAGAGCGGCTGACTTTGTACCAGACTCGGCCACGGATTTGAAGTTTTTCTTTTACGCATGAGCGCTTTAAATCGCTGAAATCGGTCAATCGCGGACGAGCACTGTGGGTGAGAATACCAATACCTCAGCCCTACAGGCTCGCGCGCGATGACACTTTTTCAAATGGCGAATGCATGTTGATCCTGAACAAACGAGTAACGCGTTCGGCTGGTCTGCTGCGCCGGTTTCAGAAAGCCGAGCAAGGCATTCTGGCTATCGCGGCACGCCGATTTGTGTTCCATGTCGAGAAAATGTCCGGTGGCTTGCAGCGTGGTGAACGTGCTCTGTGCCACATGGTTGCCGAACAACCGTGCGTCTTCGGCTGCGGTGTATTCGTCCCATTCGCCGTTTAAGAACAGCACCGGCACGTTGATCTTTTTCGCCGCATTCAAATAGCACTGCCGATCGCTGTGCAGCACGTCGCTGATGTGGAAATGCATCTGTCCGTATTCGTGCTCGGCGAGGCTGCTGACGTGGCGATAGTTGAAGCGTTTAAACAGTGATGGCAGGTGTTTGCCGATGGTGTTGTTGACCAGATGGCCGACGCGATCGCCGTCGCGTTGGCCGAGGTAATCGACGCCGCGTTCGAGGTAATCGAGCATGTGCGCGTTGATCACCGGAGAGAACGAGCTGATCACTGCCCGTTCGATACGCCGTGGCTGGTGGGCGAGGGCAACCAGGGTCGCGGCGCCGCCCCAGGAAAACGACAGCACGTGTTCGGCGGCGAAGTGGTCGATCAACTCCAGCAGAATCTGCCCTTCGACGTCCTTGGTCAGGTGTTTCTCGTGGCGGTTGTGCGCCTTTGACCGGCCTGCGTACGGCTGGTCATAGCAAACCACGTTGAATTGCGGATGCAGGTTTTTCACAGTCTGTGCAAACGACGCAGTCGTGGCCATCGAGCCGTTGACCAGGATGATGGTCTTTTCTGCGGCGTCTGCGCGATAGAACTCCGTGTAAACCCGATACTGACCCTGTATATCCAGCACAGCGATTTCTGGCCTCATGTCATAAGACTCCTGGCAAGCAAGCGGGTATGCGCGCAAATAGAGATTGCACGAGCTTTGTGACAGGTAGGCATACGCCTGGAATTTGCTTGGCCCATGTCGATCCGTTACGGCAGGTCGACGGGTATTGTTATTGGCGGGCAGTCTGTCGGCTGAGGCGCAGCCCTGAGGGCTGACGACCGACAAAAAGTTTCTTAGAAGTATGTTGTGACTCGTCGGTCACAATTTGGCCGACGTCCTGATTCAAGCAGGGGAGTCGGGATCGCGCAAGTGCCGTTGGTAAATTGTTCGACAACTTCTGCTGAGCGGTCGCGGGCTTAGAACAAATGAATCTCTTCGGTGCGCAAAGCGCGGTACTCGCCCGGTTTTAGCGCGTCATCAAGGTGTAAAAGACCCATGGATTCGCGGTGCAGGCGCAGGACTTTGTTGTTGAAGAAACCAAACATGCGCTTCACCTGATGGTAACGACCCTCGACGATGCTCAACCGCGCGGCACGTGGCCCGAGTAGCTCCAGCTGCGCCGGTTGCGTGGTCAGGTCCTCGAACGCGAAGTAAATCCCCTCGGCAAAGGTGATCGCATATTCCGCGCCAATCTCCTGCTCGGTCTCGACGTAGTAGACCTTCGGCAGTTTGGTCTGCGGCTGAGTCAGGCGGCGCGACCACGCGCCGTCGTTGGTGATCAGCATCAGCCCGGTGGTGTTGAAGTCCAAGCGTCCGGCGATGTGCAGGTCGTCCTTGTCCGGTTCATCGATCAGGTCGAGCACGGTCGGATGCTGCGGATCGCGAGTGGCGCTGACACAGCCCGGCGGCTTGTACAGCATGAAGTAGCGTGCCGGTTTGCCGCTTTGCAGCACTTCGTCGTCGACTTCGACGCGACTGAACTCCAGCACTTCACTGTGCGGATCGCTGACGACTTTTCCGTCAATCCGCACGCGCTTTTCCACCAGCAACAGGCGAACCTGCTGACGGTTGTAGCGGGGCAAGTTGCTGAGGAAACGGTCGACACGCATGTTCAGAGTTCGATGAGTAAAGGGCGGCGCATCTTACGGGATCGGGCGCTTGGCCGCTTGCAGTTGCGCCTCGACCTGCGCGCAACGCGGGCACAGGCAGGATTGATTGCGCTGCGCTGGCGGCAGCGCCTCAAGCACGGCCGGGTCGATGCTCACGCCATAGCACCAGCACTCGCGGTCGGCGGTGCGCGGGTCGGCGAGGCTGCAGTCGTTGCGCGCGCCACAGGCCGGGCAATGGTCGGGTTTAACGTCGGAATCAGGCATAAGTCGAGTGAGGCATTTCCACGCAGGTGCGATTGCGGCCGGTTTGTTTGGCTCGGTACATCGCATGATCTGCCCGCGACAGCAGGCTGTGCAAGGTGTCATCGCGTTGCAGGGTGGTCGCGCCGATGCTCACCGTCAGATGGAGGCTGTGACCGTTGTAGGCGTATTCCTGCTGCTCGACATGTTGGCGGATCTTCTCGGCGATGTTCTGAGCGGTGTCACCGTCAGTGTCTTTCAACAACACGATGAATTCTTCACCGCCCCAACGGCAGACGATGTCGGCGTGGCGCAGGCAACTTTGCAGATCGCGGGCAAAACCAATCAGCACCTGATCGCCGGCCATGTGCCCGTAGGTGTCGTTTAACGCCTTGAAGTGGTCGAGATCAATCAACAACGCGGTCAGCGGTTTGGTCTCGCGTTGCGCTTCGTGCAGGGCTTGGGCGGCGAGCAGGTCGAAGCCGCGACGGTTGGGCAGTTCAGTGAGGCTGTCGAGGGTCGCCTGGGCCTGGATTTTGGTTTGATAGCGCCTGATCACGCGGTTGAGCAATGCCAGCACAATCAACGTCACCAGCAAACAGATCAACAGGTTCAGATAAAGCGACTGACGGATTTCGCTCAGCGCGCCGTCTTCACGTTTATCAACAAACAAGTACCAGTTCAGCTCTGGAATAAACCGCACGTTGAGAAAATGCCCCTGGCCGTGAGCGGAATATTCGTAGCTGCCGCTGTGCGGTTTGGGCAACTGAGTGACCAAGCTCTTCATGCTTTCGATTTCGCCGAGGCTCTGGCCGATATGGGCGCCTTGCGGTCCCCCCTCGGCGCCGGTCAGCACCAGTCGGCCAAAGGTGTCAACGAAGTACACGCTGCGTTGATAGCGCTGTTGATATTTGTCGATCAGCTTGATCACTGCATCCACGGTCAGACCGACGCCGGCCGCGCCGATGAAACGGTCGTGGTAGTCGTAGACCTTGTAGTTGATGAAGAAGGTCAGGTTGTCCTTGTTGGCCAGATCCGGGTCGACGTTGATCTCGTAGGGATCCTTCATATCGCGCACGCGGAAGTACCAGGCGTCGCGCGGTTCTTCCACTTTGATCTGCTTGAGCACGCCTTTGGCGTGGTAGTAGGTGAGGGTGCTATTGGAAACGAAAAAAGCCGTGTAGGCGCCGTAATGGGTCATGACTTCGTTGAGGTAACGGGTCATCTGCTCGGGGTTTTGTTCGCCGTTGACCACCCAATCGCGCATGAAGGTGTCGCGGGACATCATCGATGAAATGAGGATCGGTCTGACGAGGTCTTTCTGGATTTCCGAGTAGACCGTGTCGGATGTCAGCGGCAGTTCGGTGTTGACGATGTTGTCGCGGATCGATGCGCGGGAGGCGTAGTAACTCAGCAGGGACGTGGCGAGGAACCCTGCGCCGAGCAGGGCGATCAGCGTCAATACCAGCGAGCGTTGGGAGTACAGCGCAGATCGATGCGGCATGGCAGTTCCGTTGGCAGTGGCCCGATGGCATGCATTCTAATGGCACCGCGGGGAAATAACTGCTCCATGTGCGGCGCGAATGGTCGTTCCTGTCTCTCTTGAAGGATGGGCATGAACCTGTGGGGGCGATGGGGCGGCCACCGCTGATCTGAAGCCCAGCGGAACCGGGCACTTGATTGATTCGCCCCAGTCAAACGTGTGTCGGCTGCTCTGTTCCGTTGCGGCCGTGGGTCTTTCAGGAGGCCGCCATGCGTGTTCAAAAGATGTTGCTCGGTGCAGTTCTGGTTTTCGGTATGTCCGGTTGTTATTACTACGCCGGCCCTTACGATGCTTATCCTGCCACCTACTACTATCCCGGCTACTACTCGCCCAATTACTACGGTGGTTATTACGGCCCGCGCTACTACGGCGGCGCCCGTTATTACTACGGTGGCTACGGTTATCGCGGCGGTTACGGACGGGGTTATCACGGCGGCGGATATCATGGTGGGCACCATTAATCAGCGGCTGAATGACGGCGTTTGCGGATGAACAAGGTTTCACTGAGCACTTGTTTCAACTTGTTGCAGGAACGCACCAGATGCCGAAAATGCTGTCTGATTTTTCGACAGTCATCGATTAATTGACTGTCGCCTGCCAGCGTCGCTGGTGAGGCCAACCCGCGGTCCAGGAGGCCGCCATGTATAGACGAATTCTTCTGCTTGCTGCGTTGATGTTTTCCGTTGCCGGTTGCGCCCCGTACTCGTATGCGGACTCGTATTACAGCTCCGAGGTCTACACATCACCTGCACCGGCTTACTACAACACTGGCGGCACCTACTACCGAGGCGGCAGCACCTATTACGCGCAGCCGCGTTACTACCAACCGCAACCGCGCTACTACCAGCAACCGCGCTATTACCAATCGGCGCCGCGTTACTATCAACCGGCCCCACGCCATTACGAAAGCCGCCGCTGGCACGGTAATGATCGAGGCAACTGGGACGGCCATCGTCGCGGCGGTTGGGATAACGATCATCGCGGTCGTGGCAATTACGATCGCCACAGCGGACGGCGCGACCATGGTGGACGTGGCAACCGCTGGTAACAAACCGCAAATGATAAGCGGCGCATTGAGCGCCGCTTTTTTGTGCCTGCGATTTAGCTGGCAGGTTGATACTGCGTCAAATCCGCCAACGGATGCCGCCCCTCCCAGACTTTATGAAAGTGCGCCTCAACCACCGCATCCGGCACATTGTTGATATCCGGCCAATGCCAGTGCGGCTTCTGATCCTTGTCGATCAGCCGTGCGCGCACCCCTTCGCTGAATTCCGGGTGTCGGCAGCAATTGAGGCTCAGGGTGTATTCCATCTGGAAGACTTCGGCCAGCGACAGGTGCCGGGCGCGGATGATCTGTTCCCAGACCAGATGCGCGGTCAACGGTGAGCCTTCGCTCATGGTTTTCGCCGCGCGGGCGATCAGCGGGTCGCTGCTGTCGCGTTGCAGGCTGATGGCTTTCCAGGCGCAAGTGACGTCGCTGACGTCGAGCAGCTCGTCGATCTGCTGACGACGCGGCAGCCACTGTGCTTCGGGCATTTGTGCCACGGCCTCCTGCTGCAACGCCTTCAACAAACTGTTGAGCTGCACGTCGGTCTGTTCCTGCCAGTTGAGCTGCAACAGGCCTTCGATCAGGTCTGGCTGTTGTTCATCGAGCAGGAAGCGATCCGCCAGATCCAGATCAATGGCATCACGGCCATTCATGTGCGCGCCGGTCAGGCCCAAAAACAAACCGAGCTTGCCCGGCAGCCGCGCGAGAAACCAACTGGCGCCGACGTCGGGATACAGACCAATGGTGATCTCCGGCATGGCCAAACGGCTGCTGGGCGTGACGATCCGCGTGCTCGCGCCTTGCAGCAGGCCCATGCCGCCGCCGAGCACGTAACCATGGCCCCAGCAGATCAGCGGTTTTGGATAGGTGTGCAGGCTGTAATCCAGTCGGTATTCCGCGCTGAAAAACTGCGCGGCCAGCGGTGGGACTTCGCCGGGATGAGCGCGGCAGGCCTCGACCAGGCTGCGCACCTCGCCGCCGGCGCAGAAGGCTTTGGCGCCGTTGCCGCGCAGCAGTATGCAGACGATTTGTGGATCCTTGGCCCAAGCGTTTAATTGGTCACTCAGGGCGTTGATCATCGGCAGGGACAGCGCGTTCAGCGACTTTTCAGCGTCCAGGCTGGCGATACCGATGCGGGCGCCGTCGGTGCCGGTGAGTTCTTCGAAGTGCAGATTCATCGTGACCTCGATCGGGAATTTGAACGATCAGTATGATCGCTGTGTGGGAAAGTGCCGGATCTGCGTCAGATCAATTGACAAGCGTGGTCGGCTTTCCTAGGGTTCGTCCCATTGTTTTTGCCGGGTATGACCATGACTGCTGACGACCGTATCAAACTCGAACCGAGCTGGAAGGCGGCACTGCGTGCTGAATTCGACCAGCCTTACATGGCAGAGTTGCGCCAGTTTCTGCAGCAGGAGCGGGCGGCCGGCAAGGAAATCTATCCGCCCGGGCCGATGATTTTCAACGCGTTGAATTCGACGCCGCTGGATAAAGTGAAAGTGGTGATCCTCGGTCAGGACCCGTATCACGGCCCGGGTCAGGCCCACGGTTTGTGCTTTTCGGTGCAGCCGGGCGTGCCCGCTCCTCCGTCGTTGGTCAATATCTACAAAGAGTTGAAACGCGATCTGAACATCGACATTCCTGATCACGGCTATTTGCAGAGCTGGGCCGATCAGGGCGTGTTGATGATCAACACCACCATGACCGTCGAGCGCGCCAACGCCAATGCGCACAAGGACAAGGGCTGGCAGTTTTTCACCGATCGGATCATCGAGGTGGTCAGCGAGCGCCAGCCACACCTGGTGTTCATGCTTTGGGGCGCGCATGCGCAAAGCAAGCAGAAGTTGATTGATGCGACCAAGCATCTGGTGCTGACGTCGGTGCATCCGTCGCCGCTGTCGGCTTATCGTGGGTTTTTGGGTTGCGGGCACTTTGGCCGGACTAACAAGTTTCTTGAGCAGAATGGTGAGACGCCGATTGAATGGCGATTGCCGCCGATTTGATCGGTTAATCTCGTTCCCACGCAGAGCGTGGGAACGATCAGCTTGCAGTCTTATTCAGGATTCCGATTCCAGTACTTAAACAACGGCTCCGCCAGAAACAGCACAAACAACAGCCGCATCACCTGCATCGCCGTCACCAGCGGCACCGACAGTTGCAGGGTCTCCGCCGTCAGGCTCATTTCGGCGATCCCGCCGGGCATCATGCCCAGCGTCAACGAGCGCAGATCCAGATGGGTCAACGCACTCAAGCCCAACGCCGCGAGGCTTGCAATCAACATGGTCAACGCCGTGCCGATCAACGTCCGCCCCATGAACGAAGGCGCGCGACGGAAGAACTGCCGGTTGAAGTGACAGCCCAAACCGCTGCCAATCAACCACTGGCCAATCTGACTGCCGCCATTGGGTAAACCGATGTGCAAATCCCAACCAATACTCACCGCCGCACTCACCAACAACGGCCCGAACAGCCACGGATTGGGTTGACGCAAACGCTGCCAGAGCCATGCGAGCAAACCGCCTGCCGGAAACAGAACTGCCAGCCAGCGCCAATCGACGCTGCCGGCGTGAGAAATCGGGCTGCCATCCCCGAGCAGATATTTAAACGCCGCCGGCACACACAGCACCACCACCAGCACGCGCAAACTCTGCCCCGCCGCAACGTGGCTGAGCATCGCGCCATTGCGCGCACCGAGGTTGACCATCTCGCCGGAACCGCCGGGCATGCTGGAGAAAAACGCCGTGGCGCGATCCTCGCCGGTACGGCGCATCAGCCACACGCCGACCACCGCCGACACACTGGTGACCAGCGCACCGAAGAAGATCAAACCGAAATGACTGAGCACCTGCTCCATCACCACCGGCGTGAAATGCAGGCCGATGCCGATGCCGACGATCCACTGGCCGCACTTGCGGCCGCCCGGGATTTCGGTGAGTTGCCACGGGGTCAGGCAGCGCACGAGGATGATCGCCAGCAACGAGCCGACCATCCATGGCAGCGGCCAGCCGATCTGGCTGGCGAGGTAACCGCCAAGCAGACCGACCAGCGGGGTTCCCCACCAGGATTTCAGTGAGGCGCGATCAAACATCGGCAATGGCGCGACGCGCGACCGAACGTTTGCGCCATATGCGGATCAGCGGGAAGGCCAGCATCAGCGCGGTCAGCACCCAGACACCGAAGGTGATCGGGCTTGACCAGAGGATGTCCAGCGCACCGTTGGAAATCGACAGCGCACGACGCAGGTTCTGCTCCATCAGCCCGCCGAGGATGAAGCCCAGCAGCACCGGCGACAACGGGAAGTCGAGCTTGCGCAGGATGTAACCGAAGATGCCGATACCGACCATCAGGAACAGGTCGAACGTGGTGGCGTGGACCGCGTAAACGCCGATCCCGGTGATGATCGCGATCACCGGCACCAGCGCCCAGTTCGGCACGGCGAGGATGCGGGTGAAGATGCGGATCATCGGAATGTTGAGGATCACCAACATGATGTTGGCAATGAACAACGACGCGATCAGGCCCCAGACGATGTCCGGTTGTTGCTGGAACAGCAGCGGGCCCGGGGTGATGTTGTACAGCGACAGCGCGCCAATCATCACCGCCGTGGTACCCGAACCTGGAACGCCCAGCGTCAGCATTGGCACCAGTGCGCCACAGGCCGAAGCACCGATGGCCGTTTCCGGAGCGGCGAGGCCACGGGCATCACCCTGACCGAATTTGCCGCTGGCACCGGCGATGCGTTTTTCGGTCATGTAAGCCACGGCGCTGGCCAGCGTCGCACCGGCACCCGGCAGCACGCCCATGATGAAACCAAGCAGGCCGCAACGAATGTTCACCACGAACACCGACGAGGCTTCCTTGAAGTTGAACATCATCCGCCCAGTGGCTTTCACCGCTTCCTGGCCGCGATGGGTTTTCTCCAGCAGTAACAGAATCTCACTGATCGAAAACAGGCCCAGCACCAGTACGACGAATTGGATGCCGTCGGTGAGGTGAATGTTGTCGCCGGTGAAGCGGTAAACACCGCTGTTGGCATCGATGCCGACGCTCGACAGGAACAAACCGATCAACGCCGCGATGAAGGTTTTCAACGGTCGATCACCGGCCATGCCGCCGAGACAGACAATCGCAAACACCATCAACACGAAGTATTCCGCCGGGCCGAAAGCAATGGCCCATTTCGCCAGCAGCGGGGCGAACAGCACCATGCCGCAGGTGGCGATAAACGCACCGATAAATGAACTCCACGCCGAGAGCGACAGCGCTACACCGGCGAGGCCTTTGCGAGCCATCGGGTAACCGTCGAGGGTGGTCATCACGGTGGAAGCTTCGCCCGGAATGTTCAACAGGATCGAACTGATCCGACCGCCGTATTCGCAGCCCAGATACACCGCTGCGAGCAGGATCAGCGCGGATTCCGGTGGCAGGCCGAGGGCGAATGCGATCGGAATTAGCAAGGCCACGCCATTGATCGGGCCGAGGCCCGGGAGCAGGCCGACGACGGTGCCGATCAGCGTGCCGGTCAGGGCCGTGACCAGGTTGTACGGGCTCAGCGCGACGCCGAACCCTTGACCCAAATAACCGAGGGTATCCATATCAGTTCTCCAGCACGTCGAGCAGGCCAAGGGGCAGCGGGACTTCCATCACGCGGTCGAACAGCAGGTACAGACCGATAGCCATCAGCGAGGTGACGACAATGCTCGGCACCCAGCGACCGCCGTACAGGCGCGCCATCGGAATGCCGATGAGGATGCTGCTGAGGATGAAACCCAGCGGTTCGAACAGGCCGGCAAACACCAACAGCAGCGCGACGCAGATGGCGATTTTGGTCAGGGTTTCGCGGTCCAGTGGCGGCTCGTCTTCACTGTGTTTGATCGGCGCCGGGCGGAACACCATGTACAGCAGCGCCACGCCCATCAGGCCGAGCATCAGCAGTGGGAAGGCGCGCGGGCCGACCGGTTCGTAGGAAAAAGCCGCTTGGTACGGCCACGCCATCAGTGCCAGGCCGACACAGACCAGCAACAGCACCGAAGCGAAAATGCGTTGAATAAGCATGGGAGCTCCTGTGCCGCGTCCCCGCAATCGGGAACGCAGCCGCTAGACAGAGACGATCACTGGATCAGGCCGAACTCTTTGGCCAGCACTTTGTAGTCCGCGACCTGCTTCTTCACGTAGGTGTCGAGTTCCGGGCCGGTCATGGCGAACGGAAACAGTTCACGCTGATCGCGCAGCTTGGCGAACTCGTCGGAGGCCAGCAGTTTGTCGAACGACTCTTTCCACCAGGCGTAGTCCTCGTCGCTGACTTTTGGCCCCAGGTAGAAGCCGCGAACCACCGGCCAGACGATGTCGTAGCCTTGCTCGCGCGCGGTCGGGATGTCTTTCATTTCCGGCTCGTCGAGACGCTTGTCAGCGAACACCGCGAGCAGGCGCATGTCACCGCTCTGGATGTGCGGCATGGAGTCGGAGATGTCGGTACTGCCGACCTGGATGTGACCGCCGAGCAGAGCGGTGGCGATTTCGCCGCCGCCTTCGAGGGCGACGTAACGCAGGTCACGCGGATTGATCCCGGCAGCCTTGGCGATCAGTGCGGTTTGCATCCAGTCCTGGCTGCCGACGGTGCCGCCGGAACCGATCACCACGGAGCTCGGATCTTTCTTCAATGCCTGAACGAGATCGTCGAGGGTCTTGTAGGGCGAATCGTTTTTCACTGCGATGGCGCCGTAGCTGGTGCCAACCGCCGCCAGCCAACGCACGTTGGTCTCGTCGAAACGGCCGAATTTGCCTTGCGCCAGGTTCAATAGCGAACCGCTCGACCACGCGACCAGCGTGCCGGCATCGGCAGGGCGCTGTGCGACCACGGCGTTGTACGCCACTGCGCCGACACCGCCAGGCATGTACGTCACGCGCATCGGTTTGCTCAGCAATTTCTGATTGACCAGTGCGCTTTGCACCAGTTTGCAGGTCAGGTCGAACCCACCGCCGGGGGAGGCCGGGGCGATGCATTCCGGACGTTTCGGTTCGGCCATCAGTTGGCCGGCAAACAGCATCGCGCCAGCGGCGAGAGCAACTTTACGCAGTGATAAGTTCATCTGAGTCTCCTTGGGAGTTGTTGTTATAGACGTACAGAATTACCAAAGGGCAACGCTTCGCTCAGCTGCGGGCGCAGTTTGACGTGGTGCGGGCGCGTTCGATGGAGCATCGGAAAGGAAGTCGGCGTAGCCCGGCGGTGAAAAACCGGCGAGGGCGGGATGGGCGCTGGGAGTCTGGGCGGGTTTGAAACCCTTGGATTGCATGGGCGGCATGCGGGTGTACTCCGTTTATTGTTCTTATTGGTCGAAAACGCTTCGTGGCGTTTTTCGTGTCGCTGTGTGGCAGCAGCGACGGCAGTCGGGACTGTCCGTGGGCCGACTCTAACCGGCTAACCTTTCGCTAACCTTTCAGCTGACTTTCACGGTTTTCGGGCTTCACAGCGGCGGTTGCGGCTGTAAACTCCGCGGCAAAGCGTGGCGTCGGCCATCCCTGAACGAGGTAAAAATCCATGCGTGTTCTGCTCGTCGAAGACCATCTGCAATTGGCCGAAAGCGTCGCTCAGGCGCTCAAGAGCACCGGTCTGACCGTGGATGTGTTGCACGATGGCGTGGCCGCCGATCTGGCATTGAGCAGCGAGGAATACGCGGTGGCGATCCTCGACGTCGGCCTGCCGCGCATGGACGGTTTCGAGGTGTTGGCGCGTTTGCGCGCGCGGGGCAAGAATCTGCCGGTGCTGATGCTGACCGCGCGCAGTGATGTGAAGGATCGCGTTCATGGCCTCAATCTCGGTGCCGACGATTATCTCGCCAAGCCGTTCGAACTGACTGAGCTGGAAGCGCGGGTCAAAGCTCTGTTGCGTCGCAGCGTGCTCGGCGGTGAACGCCAACAGCGCTGCGGCGTGCTGGCTTACGACCTCGACACCCGACGCTTCACCCTCGGCGAAGAATTGCTCACCCTGACGTCTCGCGAACAAGCGGTGCTGGAAGCGCTGATCGCCCGGCCCGGTCGGGTCATGAGCAAGGAGCAACTGGCCGCGCAGGTCTTCGGCCTCGATGAAGAAGCCAGCCCCGATGCCATCGAAATCTACGTGCACCGTTTGCGCAAGAAACTCGACGGTCAACCGGTGGCGATCGTGACCTTCCGTGGCCTCGGCTATTTGCTGGAAAGCCGCGATGCATAAGCCCAGCAGCCTGCGCTGGCGGTTGTTGTGGAACCTCGCGTCGTTGTTGGTGGTGCTGATGCTCGCCAGTGGTTTGAGCGCTTACTGGAACGGTCGCGAGGCCGCCGACACGGCGTACGATCGCACCTTGCTGGCCTCGGCGCGGACCATTGCGGCGGGCCTGTCGCAACGTGATGGCAGCCTCAGCGCCGACGTGCCTTACGTGGCTCTGGATACTTTCGCCTACGACAGCGCCGGGCGGATCTACTACCAAGTCAACGACATCCATCAGAAGTTGATTTCCGGCTACGAAAACCTCCCCGGACCGCCACCCGGCACGCCGCGCACCGACAGTTATCCGGCGTTGGCGCGTTTCTACAACGCCACCTACAAAGGGCAAAACGTACGCGTCGTCAGTCTGCTCAAAGCCGTGAGCGAACCGAACATGAACGGCATGGCGGAAATCCGCGTCGCCGAAACCGACGAGGCGCGCGTGAGCATGGCCCGCAGCCTCGCGGCGGACACGCTGCTGCGTTTGGGCATGTTGGCGATTGGCGCATTGTTGCTGGTGTGGTTTGCGGTCAGTGCCGCACTGCGCCCATTGGAACGCTTGCGCACGGCGGTGGAAGAACGTCAGCCCGACGACTTGCGCCCGCTGCCCTTGGTTGAAGTGCAGCATGAACTGGGGCCGCTGGTGCGCGGGCTCAACCATTTCACCGAGCGCTTGCGCGGCCAGTTCGAACGCCAAGCGCAGTTCATTGCCGATGCGGCGCATGAGTTGCGGACGCCGTTGGCGGCGCTCAAGGCTCGACTTGAGCTAGGCCTGCGCTCCCAGGATCCGGAGATCTGGCGCTCGACGCTGGAGTCCTCGGCGCAGAGCACCGATCGCCTGACCCACCTGGCCAATCAGTTGCTGTCGCTGGCGCGGGTCGAGAACGGCGCCCGGGCGATTGCCGAGGGCGGCGCGCAGTTACTGGATCTGAGCCAGTTGGCCCGAGAACTCGGCATGGCCATGGCGCCACTGGCGCACAAACGCGGCGTTGCGCTCGCGCTGGAAGCAGATGAGCCGGTGTGGCTGCGCGGCGAGCCGACGTTGCTCAACGAACTGTTGAGCAATTTGGTTGATAACGCTTTGGCGCACACGCCACCGGGCGGCAATGTGATTTTGCGCGTGACGGCGCCGGCGGTGCTTGAGGTTGAAGATGACGGGCCGGGGATTCCGCTGGAGGAGCGCGACCGGGTGTTCGAGCGGTTCTACCGACGCAATCAGCAGGTGGCGGGGTCTGGGTTGGGTTTGGCGATTGTCGGTGAAATCTGCCGGGCGCATCTGGCGCAGATCACCTTGCATGATGGCGAGCACGCGGGGTTGAAGGTGCGGGTGAGTTTTATTGCTGGATGATGTGCAGTGTTTGTTCTGGCGCCATCGCCAGCAGGGCTGGCTCCCACTTTGGAATACATTTTCCTGTGGGAGCGAGCTTGCTCGCGAACGGCGCGCCTCGGTCTCGGATCAGTAAAACATCGTCCGCGACTCTTGCAGATCCGCGCACAGCTCTTTGTTCTCCTGATCGATCCCCAGCTTTCTGAACGCCGGCACGCTCAGCGGATCAATCCGCGCAAACGGGTGATCGGTGCCCTTGTGGCAATACAGGCTGGCCACTTGCACCAGATCGACGTAGTCAATCGTCGTCGAATCGCGCTTGAAGTCCTGGTAACGCCCCGGCAACTCCACCAGTCGCTCGGGAAATTCCCAGACCCGCAGCAGCTTGTCACCCAGCAAGGGGTGAATATGGTCGATCACATGGTTGAGGCTGACCGGATCGGAGAGCAGTTCGTAGTGATCTTCGGCGTAGGTCAGAATCGGCAGCACGCCGATCTGATGCACCAGTCCACCCAGCGCCGCCTGATCAGGTTTCAGTTGCGTGTACCGGCGGCACAGCGCGTAGCTGACTCCCGCAATTTCCAGGCTTCTGCGCCAGACTTCGCGCATCTTCTGCTCAACCACCTCAGAGCGGGCGTGGAAAATCTGTTCCATCACCAGACCAATCGCCAGGTTGCTGCTGTAGTTGATGCCCAGTCGGGTGATGGCGGTATGCAGGTCGGTGACTTCCTGGGCGGCGCGCAGTAGCGGGCTGTTGACCACTTTGATCAGGCGCGCCGACAGCGCCGTGTCGCGGCCGATGACTTTACTCAGGTCGCTGACGCTGATTTCCGGGTCTTCAGCGGCCTTGCGAATTTGCAAGGCCACTTCCGGCAACGTGGGCAGAACCAGGTCATCGTTATCGATGGCCTCAACCAAATCCTGTTGGACTTTTTCCGCCAGTTCGCTCATTTGGACTCTCTAGGGTGTTGCAACAAGGCTGCGATCAACGCTGGATTTCGCGGTCGCGATCCAGTTCGTAGGGCAAATCGAGCAGTTGCAACGCAGGCCCTTCAAGGGTGCCCAGGTGCAGATCGCCCGCTTCGGCAGCTTCGGCCTGCAGCACCGCCAGGAGTTCAATGTTTTGCTCCGCGTTAGCGGCGAGTACGACTTCACCAATCGAACTGTTGTGGCTTGGCGCGAACAGTTGCGTGCCCGGCTCGGGCAGCTCGGTCGCGTCGAGGCTCAAGCGATACAGGCGACGCTTGAGTTTGCCGAGGTATTGCATGCGCGCGACGATTTCCTGGCCGGTGTAACAACCTTTCTTGAAGCTCACGCCGCCGACGGCTTGCAGATTGAGCATCTGCGGGATGAACAGCTCGCGGGTGCTCGGCATGACCTGACCGATGCCGGCACGGATCTGGCCCAGCAGCCATTGGTTCAGCTCGGCTTCTGGCAGCTCTGCCGCCAGTTTGGCTTTGATTGCATCAGTCTGATCGGCGGGGACCCAAAGTTCGGCGCGATCCGGCGAGACACGAATGGCGATCAGTTTTTCGTTGCGCACAACGCTGTCGGTGTCTGCCGGCAGGTCGAGACCGAGGCTGGTCAGGGCGGCGTCGGCGTGCGCCAGACCAAAGCGCGCCCAAGCGGCACTGTCGTCGGTCAGTTTGGATTTGGAGAACACCGCGTACTTTTTCAGATCCGCCAGTTGCGGTTCCAGCAGTTCGCTGGCCATCGCCAGAACCACGCCGTCACCTTCGAGCAGAATGCGGAAACTCGACTGCATCCGGCCTTTTTGCGTGCAGCGGGCGCCGAGGCTGGCGCGACTGTCGCTGAGGTAATTGAGGTTGCAGGTCAACTGGCCTTGCAGGAATTTTCCGGCATCCGCGCCGCGAACCGCGAGAACGCCTTCATGAGACAGGGTGCAGAAAAAAGCAGAATCGGCCATGGGTCATCGCAGGGTAAATAGACTGGGGCACATCATAAGGGCGCGTTGTTGAAATGGGTAGTTGATAAAGGATCGAAGGTGCCCGACCAAAGCCGACTGTGCGACCCGCGCCGGGCCTGTATACTTGCCGCCAAATTTGAGGAGGGCCCCATGGTCGAACAAGTTGAACTGAATCGCCTCTTTTGGCACAGCCGTCGCGGCATGCTTGAGCTTGACGTGTTGCTGGTGCCTTTCGTGAAAGAGGTCTACGCAGACCTGAATCAGGTAGATCGCGATTTGTACGTGCGCCTGCTGGAGTGCGAGGATCAGGACATGTTCGGCTGGTTCATGGAGCGCAGCGAGTCTGAAGATCCTGAGCTGCAACGCATGGTCCGCATGATCCTGGACCGTGTCCAGCCCAAGTAATACGTTCGAATGCCGCTGGCATGCCTCACGGCAGTTGCTGGCGGCGTATCTGTTGGCCCAGGCGTTCGCACTGGGTGCTTTGTTTCTTCTGTCGATTCCACTCTGGGCCAGTCTGCTCGGGGCTCTTGCCTGTCTGCTGCATGGCTTTTGGGTGTTGCCTCGGCAGATTCTGTTGAGTCATCCGCAGGCATTTTGTGGGCTGCGCCGCGATCCTGATGGCTGGCAGTTGTGGAATCAGGCCAACGGCTGGCAGGCCGTGCAGCTACGCCCGGACAGCCTGGCGCTGCCGTTGATCGTGGTGTTGCGTTTTCGGTTGCGCGGGGACTGGCGAGTCAGGTCGATCTGCGTGCCTCGAGATTCGCAGGTCGCCGATGTGCATCGACGCCTGCGAGTGCGGCTCAAGTTCAGCCGGCGTAGGTGGGCGGCACCAGAATAGTGTCGAGCGCCTCGGGCAGCAGGTCTGGATAGTCGAGGGTGAAATGCAGGCCGCGACTTTCTTTACGCTCCATGGCAGAGGCGATCATCAGTTCGGCGACCTGAGCGAGGTTGCGCAGCTCGATCAAATCCCGGCTGACTTTATAGTTGCTGTAGAACTCGTCGATCTCGTCCAGCAGCAAGCGCACGCGGTGTTGCGCCCGTTGCAAGCGCTTGTTGGTGCGCACGATGCCGACGTAGTCCCACATGAAGCGGCGCAGCTCATCCCAGTTGTGCGCGATGATCACGTCTTCGTCGGAGTCGGTGACCTGGCTGGCATCCCAGGCGGGCAGGGTGTTGGGCGCGGTGACAGCGTCGAGTTGGGCGAGAATGTCCGCTGCCGCTGAACGGGCATAGACGAAACATTCCAACAGCGAATTGCTGGCCATGCGATTGGCGCCGTGCAGGCCGGTGAAGCTGGTCTCGCCAATGGCATACAAACCGGGCACGTCGGTCCGACCGTGCTGATCGACCATCACGCCGCCGCAGGTGTAGTGCGCCGCCGGGACGACCGGAATGGGTTGTTTGGTGATATCGATGCCGAAACCGAGGCAGCGCTCGTAGACTGTCGGGAAGTGCGTCTTGATGAAGTCTTCGGGCATGTGGCTGATGTCGAGGTAAACGCAGTCGACGCCCAGACGCTTCATCTCATGGTCGATGGCGCGGGCGACGATGTCGCGCGGTGCCAGTTCGGCGCGTTTATCGAAGCGATACATGAAGCGCTCGCCATTGGGCAGCTTCAAATGTGCGCCTTCGCCGCGCAGGGCTTCGGTAATAAGGAAGCTTTTCGCTTGCGGGTGATACAGGCAGGTGGGGTGGAACTGGTTGAATTCCAGGTTCGCCACGCGGCAGCCGGAACGCCAGGCCATGGCGATGCCGTCGCCGCAGGCACCGTCGGGGTTACTGGTATAGAGGTAGACCTTGGCGGCGCCCCCGGAGGCCAGAATCACAAAGCGTGCGCCGTAGGTGTCGACTTCGCCGGTTTTGCGATTGAGCACGTATGCGCCCAGGCAGCGGTCGCCGTCGAGTCCCAAGCGTCGTTCGGTAATCAGATCAACGGCGACCCGCTGTTCCAGCAAATCGATGTTCGAACGCTCTTTGGCTTGAGCCAGCAGGGTTTTGAAGATGGCCGCGCCGGTGGCATCGGCAGCGTGAATGATGCGCCGGTGACTGTGCCCGCCTTCGCGGGTCAAGTGGAATTCGAACCCGCCGTCTTCCGTGCCGGACTGTTCGTCGCGAGTGAACGGCACGCCTTGGTCGATCAGCCACTGGATGGCTTCGCGGCTGTGCTCGACGGTGAAGCGCACGGCGTCTTCATGGCACAGGCCACCGCCGGCATTCAGGGTGTCATCGACGTGGGATTCGACAGTGTCGGTATCATCCAGCACGGCAGCGACGCCGCCCTGAGCCCAGAAAGTCGAACCGTTGGCGAGATCGCCTTTGCTCAATACGGCAATGCGCAAATGACCCGGCAGGGTCAGCGCGAGACTCAAACCGGCAGCGCCGCTGCCTATGACCAGAACATCATGTTGGAATTGTTGGCTCATTACAGGATTCCGCTCAAAGCGACCCGGGTAGGGGGGTGGCGCACGACAGCTGGATCGGCGAGTCAAGACAGCCACACAGCCCACTAGTATATAGAGGGGTTGGGCGGCACAATAGCCGACCACATATGGCATTGTGAAACTACTGTGACGGGAAAAATCGGGTGATTCGTCGGAAGGTTTTTCTGCCTGTTCCGGGAAAAGACCACTGTATCGCCGCTGAAACAGACTTTTCGCCACGGTGTCGCCCAATGTCGGTGGGGTGAGGCTATAAATATTTGGAACTTTTGCTAAAGGCCCAAGATCAATAGGTCGTGCCAGAAACAAGGGACAGTGTCGGCTTCAGTGCGGAATCTGTGGTTGGGTTCCTGCCGGCGAAACCGATAACAAGATTATTCGCGCAGCCGGTTTATCCCGCGCTGCGTTTTTCGTGCGTGCCAAATCAGAGCCCGCAGGAAACTTGCTTGGAGGGGGAGAACTTTTGCGAAAAGCCCGAGTCTATGTTTGCAAGTCTGGTCGTTTAGTTATGCAAGTCTCCTCCGGGCTTATCGAGGAGTGTTCATGCTAACCCAGGAAGAGGATCAGCAGCTGGTCGAACGCGTTCAACGCGGCGACAAGCGAGCTTTCGATCTGTTGGTGCTGAAGTATCAGCACAAGATTCTCGGGTTGATCGTGCGTTTTGTGCACGACACCCATGAAGCCCAGGACGTGGCTCAGGAAGCCTTTATCAAGGCGTATCGAGCACTTGGAAACTTTCGCGGCGACAGTGCGTTTTATACGTGGCTGTACCGTATTGCCATCAACACGGCAAAGAACTACCTGGTTTCTCGCGGCCGTCGGCCGCCGGATAGCGATGTAAGTTCAGAAGATGCGGAGTTCTACGACGGCGATCACGGCCTCAAGGATCTCGAATCTCCAGAACGTGCACTGCTGCGGGATGAGATCGAAGGCACCGTCCATCGAACCATCCAGCAACTGCCAGAGGATTTGCGTACGGCGTTAACTTTACGTGAATTCGATGGTCTGAGTTACGAGGACATTGCGAGCGTCATGCAGTGTCCGGTGGGTACCGTGCGCTCCCGGATTTTCCGCGCTCGGGAGGCCATCGATAAAGCCCTGCAGCCGTTGTTGCAGGAAAACTGAGACAGCGGCGACAGCCAAGAGAGGAACGCCATGAGTCGTGAAGCCCTGCAGGAATCGCTGTCCGCAGTGATGGATAACGAAGCGGACGAACTGGAATTGCGTCGAGTGCTCAGCGCACTGGATGATGTTGATACCCGTGAGACCTGGGCTCGTTACCAGATCGCTCGGGCAGCTATGCACAAGGATTTGCTGCTGCCACGTCTGGACATCGCTGCGGCAGTATCTGCTGCACTGGAAGACGAAACGGCGCCAGCCAAAGTGTCGCGCAGTCCATGGCGTAACCTTGGCCGTCTGGCGGTTGCCGCATCGGTGACCGTTGCCGTTCTGGCCGGTGTTCGCCTGTATAACCAGGACGAGATCGCTGGTGTTGAACTGGCTCAGCAGACCAATCAGCCAACCCTGGCGACCCCACAGGTCAAAGGTCCGGCTGTGTTGGCAGGCTACAGTGAGAGTTCGGAAGCCACCGGCCCGATGGCCAACGGCGTACTGCAAGGTCAGCCAGGCTGGCACGATCAGCGTCTGCCAGGCTATCTGCGCCAGCATGCGCAACAGGCTGCACTCAAAGGTACTGAAAGCGCACTGCCATACGCGCGCGCAGCAAGCCTGGAAAACCGCTAAGGAGGATCATGCGCGCCATACCTCTACTTTCGCTTCTGCTTAGTGGCTGGTTCATTGTTCCAGCCCACGCCGACGAGGCCCAAGACTGGTTGATCCGTCTGGGCCAGGCCGAGCAGCAGCAAAGCTTTCACGGTACTTTCGTTTACGAGCGTAACGGTAGTTTTTCTACCCACAACATCTGGCATCGTGTCCAGAATGGCCAGGTCCGCGAGCGCTTAATGCAGCTCGACGGTTCGGCTCAGGAAGTCGTGCGTATTGATGGGCATACTCAATGCGTCAGCGGCACCCTGATTGCCGGGCTGGGAGATTCTCCGAACTCTGCCGCTCGTCCTCTCGATCCCAAAAAGCTGAAAAATTGGTATGACCTTGCCGTCATTGGCAAGTCGCGCGTGGCCGGGCGGGATGCGGTCATCGTAGCGCTTACGCCTCGCGATCAGCATCGTTACGGTTTTGAGTTGCACCTGGACAGACAGACCGGCCTGACATTGAAGTCGTTGTTGTTGAACGACAAAGGGCAGTTGCTCGAACGTTTCCAGTTCACCAGTCTAAATACTGATGACGTTCCTGCTGATAAGGATCTGCTGGCCGACGCTGACTGCAAGCCTATTACGCTTGATAGCGATAAGGCTTCTGCGGTGAAAACTGTCCAAGTCTGGCGTTCGGATTGGCTACCCCCAGGTTTTGAACTCACCAGCAGCACCTCGCGCAAAGATCCGGAAACCAAGACCCAGGTCAACAGCCTGATGTACGACGATGGCTTGGCGCGTTTCTCGGTTTTTCTCGAGCCGTTGAACGGCGCGACCGTCACCGATACGCGCACACAGCTGGGTCCAACTGTCGCGGTTTCCCGACGCCTGACCACGCCGCAAGGCGAAATGATGGTGACCGTGGTCGGCGAAATTCCGATCGGCACCGCCGAGCGAATTGCCTTATCCATGCGTAACAACGATGGCGCTGCAACCAGCAAGCAGTGAGCTGTTTTCAGTCATTTCCACTTCTTCTTCGAGACGTAGATGAAATGTTTGCTGAGCATTTTCATTTGCAAATACCCCAAAAATTTTTTATAGGTCAGAGCCTCACGGCTCTGGCCTTGTTTGTTGTTGCCGGAACAAAAATACCGGTGGGTGGTTTCCGGTGTTCCTTGCTCCATATCGCTTAACCCTGCTCGTCGTAACGGGAGCTGTATGTCGATACCTAGCTTGAAGTCTTATCTCTCCATCTTTGCCACGGTGCTGCTGCTCGGTCAGGCGATCCCTGCTGCGCAAGCGGCCGATCTGCCTGATTTCACCCAGTTGGTTGAGCAAGCCTCACCTGCGGTCGTGAACATCAGTACCACGCAGAAGCTGCCGGATCGCAAAGTGAACCAGCAGATGCCTGATCTGGAAGGCCTGCCGCCGATGCTGCGCGAGTTCTTCGAGCGCGGCATGCCGCCTCAGCAGCGTTCACCGGGCGGTGGTCGTCAGCGTGAAGCGCAATCGCTGGGTTCGGGCTTCATCATTTCCCCGGACGGTTACATCCTCACCAACAACCACGTGATTGCCGATGCCGACGAAATCCTCGTTCGCCTCGCTGATCGCAGTGAAATGAAAGCCAAGTTGATCGGCACCGATCCGCGTTCCGACGTGGCGCTGCTGAAAATCGAAGGCAAGGATCTGCCGGTGCTCAAGCTCGGCAAATCCCAGGACCTGAAAGCCGGCCAGTGGGTTGTGGCAATCGGCTCGCCATTCGGCTTTGACCACACGGTGACCCAAGGCATCGTCAGCGCCGTCGGTCGTAGCCTGCCGAACGAAAACTATGTGCCGTTCATCCAGACCGACGTGCCGATCAACCCGGGCAACTCCGGTGGCCCGTTGTTCAACCTGAACGGTGAAGTGGTCGGCATCAACTCGCAGATCTACACCCGTTCCGGCGGCTTCATGGGCGTTTCGTTCGCGATCCCGATCGACGTGGCGATGGACGTCTCCAATCAGCTCAAGAGCGGTGGCAAAGTCAGCCGTGGCTGGCTGGGCGTGGTCATCCAGGAAGTGAACAAGGATCTGGCTGAGTCGTTCGGTCTGGATAAGCCGGCGGGTGCGCTGGTTGCACAGATTCAGGATGACGGTCCTGCCGCCAAAGGTGGCCTGCAAGTCGGCGACGTGATTCTGAGCATGAATGGCCAGCCGATCGTGATGTCCGCTGACCTGCCGCATCTGGTCGGCGCACTCAAGGCTGGCGCCAAAGCCAATCTGGAAGTGATTCGTGAAGGCAAGCGCAAGAACGTCGAACTGACGGTCGGCTCGATCCCGGACGAAGACAAAGAGCTCGATGCACTGCCGAAGTCCGGTGCGGAAAGCACCAGCAATCGCCTCGGTGTTTCGGTGGGCGAATTGACCGCCGAGCAGAAGAAAACCTACGACCTTAAAGGTGGTGTGGTGATCAAGGAGGTGCAGGACGGTCCTGCAGCGCTGATCGGTCTGCAGCCGGGTGACGTCATTACGCACTTGAACAATCAGGCTATCGGTTCGGCTAAGGAATTCGGCGAGATCGCCAAAGCGCTGCCGAAGAATCGCTCGGTATCGATGCGGGTTCTGCGTCAAGGCCGTGCCAGCTTCATCACCTTCAAACTGGCTGAGTAATCCAGCGGTAAGGTAAAAAAGAAACCGCCTCGAAAGAGGCGGTTTTTTTGTGCCTGAAGTTTTTGCAAAACCGATAAAAACTCAGCCCATCATGTCCTTGATCATGCGTTCCTGCTCCATCAGTTCACGCTGACGGGCATCGATCCGCGAGGACAGCGGGAAGTTGCTGCCAGCCTTGCGCTTGGCGAAGTCCAGTTGCTGGATCGCCTGACGGTAATCGCCGACCAGCGCGAAATATTCAGCGCGCGCCTGATGCAGACCGATGATGTTGCCCGACAAACCGCGAGTCTCGGCGACCTGATACCAGACGTCCGGATCATCCGGACGCGATTTGAGCAGGCCTTCCAATGCTTTCTCGGCATCTGCCGCGCGATTCTGCTTGAGCAACAGATCGACGCGCACCTGATTCAGCGGGTAGTTGCCCGGATACTGCGTGAGCATCCGCTCGACGCGCGACTGTGCATCCGGCAGGCGATTGTTGGTGATGTCCAGGTCGACCTGGGCGAGGTTGTAGATGATTTCGTTCGGTGACGTCGTCAGCAATTGCTTGAGATTCTCGCGCGCCTCATTCAACTGGCCACCCTTGATCTGCGCGATCGCCAGACCGTAGCGCGCCACGTCGTTTTTCGGGTTCTCATCCAGCTGCGCACGGAAGCGCTTGGCGCCCATGCCCGGGGTTTCTTCATAGATCAGTTGCACGCGCGCACGGATCAATTGATAGCGCTTGGAGTCTTCGATGCCCCCCGGTTTTGCTTGCTCGGCGCGGTTGCGGGTGTCAGCGATACGCGATTCGGTGACCGGGTGAGTCAGCAGGAATTCCGGCGGCTTGGCGTCGAACCGGTACTGACGCATCAAGCGTTCGAACATGGTCGGCATCGAGCGTGGATCGTAGCCGGCCTTTTCCAGATTGAGGATGCCGATGCGGTCGGCTTCCTGTTCGTTCTGGCGCGAGAAGGTTCGTTGCGCCTGAATTGCTGCAGCCTGAGAGCCAGCGATGGCCGCGATTCCGGCATCGCCGCCACCGGCCGCCGCGATGACGATACCGGCCAACAGCGCGGCCATCATTGGCACCTGCATGCGCTGCGAGGCTTCGACGCCGCGAGCGAAGTGGCGCTGCGACAAGTGAGCCAGTTCGTGCGCCAGTACCGACGCGTATTCGCCCTCGGTCTGCGCGTTGAGGAACAGGCCGCCGTTGACGCCGACCACGCCGCCCGGTGCGGCGAAGGCGTTGAGTTGCGGGCTGTTGATCAGAATGAATTCGAGGCGTCGGTCGGTGACCTGGCTGGTCTCGACCAGCTTATAAACGCTGGACTCGACATAGTCTTTGAGCTGCGGATCGTTAAGCTGTGAAACCTGGCTGCGCAACATCGCCAGCCAGGCGCGGCCAAGCTGATATTCCTGTTGCGGCGAGACAATGGCAGAACTGGCGTCGCCAAGTGACGGTAGATCGTCGGCAAAGCCCGGTGAGGCGAGCAGGCAAGCGAGCGTCAGCAGGGTAGGGCGCAGAAAAGTCATGCACAAAGCCTTAGAAGACAAAGACCTTACTGTAGCCGGACACCGGGCCTGCGACCAGATATTCTAGGCAGCTCGATGACCCGAACCGGAGTGACGCAATGACTGACGCTGTAGCCCATGACGTTGAACTGGACGCCAGTGGCCTGAATTGTCCGTTGCCATTGCTCAAGGCAAAAATGGAGCTGAACAAACTCCAGAGCGGCGCAGTGCTTAAGGTGATCGCCACCGATGCCGGCTCGCAACGCGACTTCCGCACCTTTGCCAAATTGGCCGGTCATACGCTGCTGCTCGAAGAAGAAGAGGCGGGCGTTTACCGTTACTGGTTGAAAAAAGCCTGAGAACTGCAGCGTACAAAACTTAAGGATTATTGATGTTCAAAGTGTTACGCGACTGGATTCAGCGCTACTTCTCCGACGAAGAAGCCGTGGTGCTGGCGGTCCTGCTGTTTCTCGCCTTCACCGCGGTGCTGACCCTCGGTGGCATGCTTGCGCCAGTGCTTGCGGGGATGGTGCTGGCGTATCTGATGCAAGGGCTGGTCGTCACTCTCGAACGCCTCCGCGTGCCCGGCGGAGCGGCGGTAGGTTTGGTGTTTGCGCTGTTCATGGGCGTGCTGATGCTGTTTATCGTCGTCGTGCTGCCGTTGCTCTGGCACCAGTTGATCACGCTGTTCAACGAGCTGCCGGGCATGCTCGCCAAGTGGCAATCGCTGCTGCTGTTGTTGCCGGAGCGCTACCCGCACCTGGTCTCTGACGAGCAAGTGCTGCAAGCCATCGAGGCGGCGCGCGGCGAGATCGGCAAGTTTGGGCAATGGGCGCTGACGTTCTCACTGTCGAGCCTGCCGCTGCTCGTCAACGTCATGATCTATCTGGTGCTGGTGCCGATTCTGGTGTTCTTCTTCCTCAAGGATCGGTTGATGATCGGCGAATGGGTGCGCGGCTACTTGCCCCGTGAGCGCGCGCTGATTACGCGGGTCGCGCAGGAGATGAACCGACAGATCGCCAATTACATTCGCGGCAAAGTCATCGAGATCGTGATTTGTGGTGGCGTGACCTACATCGCGTTTGTCGCGCTCGGGCTCAACTATGCGGCGCTGCTGGCGTTGTTGGTGGGCGTGTCGGTGGTGGTGCCGTATGTCGGCGCGGTGGTCGTGACCGTGCCGGTGCTGTTGATTGCGCTGTTCCAGTGGGGCTGGAGCGATCAGTTCATTTATCTGATGGCGGTCTACGGGATTATTCAGACACTGGATGGCAACGTGCTGGTGCCGTTGCTGTTCTCGGAGGCAGTTAACTTGCACCCGGTAGCAATCATCTGTGCGGTGCTATTGTTTGGCGGGTTGTGGGGATTCTGGGGTGTGTTCTTTGCGATCCCGCTGGCGACACTGTTCAAAGCCGTGCTGGATGCGTGGCCGCGCCAAGAGCCGGCGGTGGCGCCTTTGCTATAGCGGTTGATCCAAATTGGTTGGAGACACTTAGGTCCCATTCGCGAGCAAGCTCGCTCCCACATTGGAGCTGTGACGTTCACAAATCCAATGTGGGAGCGAGCTTGCTCGCGAAGGCGTCAGTGAGACCGACGCAAAAACATCAGCCTTTATTCAGATCCTGAGCAGCAGCCAAAACCGCATCCACATGCCCCGGTACTTTCACACCGCGCCATTCCTGACGCAGCACACCGTTCTTGTCGATCAGGAAAGTGCTGCGATCAACGCCCAGGTATTCCTTGCCGTACAGCTTCTTCAACTTGATCACGTCGAACAGCTGGCAAACCGCCTCGTCCTTGTCGCTGATCAACTCGAACGGAAAGGCTTGCTTGGCCTTGAAGTTCTCATGGGACTTCAGGCTATCTCGTGAAATGCCGAAGACTTCCGTGTTGGCAGCCTTGAACGCTTCATGTTGATCACGAAAGCCCTGACCCTGAGTCGTGCAGCCCGGTGTGCTGTCCTTCGGGTAGAAGTAGATCACCACTTGTTTGCCCTTCAGCGCAGACAGGCTGACAGTTTGCCCGCTGGTGGCAGGGGCTTCGAAATCCGCAACCGGTTGGTCGATGACAACGGCCATGAAAGCTTCCTTACATTGGGTTTTGTGGGCGCCAAGGCTCGATCAGTGCGTCCAGGTTCATCGCATCGGAGAAATCGAGGAACTGATCGCGCAGCCAGCTGATCTGGGTGCCGGCCGGCAGGGTCACGGTGAACGTGGCGTTGAGCATGGTGCCGCCGGTCTGTGGCGCCTGATAGGTGTCGCAGGTCAGGTTTTCCAGTTCGACGTTGTGGTCCATGAAGAACTGGCACAGCTCATTGATGATGTCCGGGCGATACGCCGAGCTGACATACGCCACGTAAGGCAGCGCCTGCGGACGATTTTCCAGCGGCGCGCTGCGCACCACATTGACGGTGAAAGCGTGTTTCTTCGCCAGGCTCGGCAGGCTGCCTTCGAGGCGGGCGAGGGCGTCCCAGCTGCCGGAGATCTCAAGGATGAGCGCGCTGCACTCGCCGTGGCGGGTCAGGCGGGAGGTGACGACGGCGCAGCGATTTTCATGGCTGGCGCGGCACAGGACGTTAGTCAGCTCCATGGGGTTGGCGCCAAGGGCACTGATGACAAGGAATTGTTCGCGAACTGTGGGGGTGGACATGCAGCATTCCTAAAGCGATGAGCGGTCGGTAGGTTACGGACGTTTGCCGCCGGGAGCGCCTGTTCTGGCTGTCCTTACAGAGAGGCCCGGCAAGCGCTCGCGGCTCGCTCCACTATAGCGGGAGCGCGTCGATGCGACGCAGGAACGGGGTCTGGGAGGCCGAAAAGGGAGGCTGAAACCCGGCGTACAAGCTGATCAGTACCGATCAAAGTCTGAAGGGTAGCGAAAAGCGGCGCCAAGGGGAATGGCGGTGGCGCAGTACTTCGCTTGTGCAAGCATCTTGGCGCCAGTACCATTACCGCTCTCTTTTTCCGGCAGGAGCGGTTTCATGATTGCGGGCAGTATGGTGGCACTGGTCACTCCCATGGATGCACAAGGGCGTCTTGACTGGGACAGCCTCAGCAAACTCGTGGACTTCCACCTCAAGAACGGCACCCATGCCATTGTCGCGGTCGGTACTACCGGCGAGTCGGCAACCCTTGATGTTGAAGAACACATCGCCGTCATCAAAGCCGTGGTCAAACAGGTTGCCGGGCGCATTCCGGTCATCGCCGGCACTGGCGCCAATTCGACCCGCGAAGCCGTCGAGCTGACCCGCAACGCCAAAGAAGCCGGCGCCGATGCCTGCCTGCTGGTCGTTCCGTACTACAACAAGCCGACTCAGGAAGGTCTGTACCAGCACTTCAAGCACATCGCTGAAGCGGTCGACATTCCACAGATTCTCTACAACGTTCCGGGCCGCACCTCTTGCGACATGCAGGCCGAGACCGTGATTCGCCTGTCCACCGTGCCGAACATCATCGGTATCAAGGAAGCCACTGGCGACCTGAAGCGTGCCAAGGCGATCATCGATGGCGTGAGCAAGGAATTCATCGTGCTGTCCGGCGATGATCCGACCGCTGTCGAGCTGATCCTGCTGGGTGGCAAAGGCAACATCTCTGTTACCGCCAACGTTGCGCCGCGC
Organism: Pseudomonas sp. WC2; assembly: GCF_050586545.1. NCBI lineage: Bacteria > Pseudomonadati > Pseudomonadota > Gammaproteobacteria > Pseudomonadales > Pseudomonadaceae > Pseudomonas > Pseudomonas sp. WC2. The sequence goes on from NZ_JBOBDR010000005.1 coordinate 287,855, forward strand.
GAAATGGCCGACCTGTGCGAGGCCGCCCTGAAGGGCGACGCCGACACCGCACGGGCGATCAACGAAAAACTGATGCCGCTGCACAAAGACCTGTTCGTCGAAGCCAACCCGATTCCGGTGAAGTGGGCTCTGGTTGAAATGGGCCTGATGCACGAAGGCATCCGCTTGCCACTGACCTGGCTGAGCACACCTTGTCATGAAACGCTGCGCTCGGCCCTGCGCCAATGCAGCGTCCTGGTTTAATTGAGGAAGTACAACGCATGAAGCGAATGGCCGGACTTTCCGCACTTGCCTTGATTATCTCCAGCACCAGTGGCTGCGGATGGGTCTGGGGGCCGGAAGGTTATTTCCGCGACCGTGGTAGCGATTACCTGCAAGCGCAACAGACTGCACCGATGCAACTGCCGCCGGATGTCAGCACGTCCAAGCGTCTGGATCCGCTGTTGCCGATCCCGCGTAACGTCGCCGATGACACCGCCACGGGTGAATACATTGTGCCGCGTCCTCAGCCGTTGTCGGCTGTGGCCGATGCCAGCGATTACTCGCTGCAGAAGAGCGGCGATTCGCGTTGGGTTGTGGCCCAGCATCCACCGGCCGAAGTCTGGCCAGTGGCCGTGCAGTTCTTCCAGGACAACGGTTTCCGTCTGGATGAACAGCGTCCGCAAACCGGCGAATTCACCACCACCTGGCAGCATTCCGACGAACTGTCCGCGTCCATGGCCAAACGCCTGAGCGCAGCCGGTATCGCCAGCGACAGCGAAGCCCGCGTGCGTGTGCGTATCGAGCCAGGCGTGCAGCGCAACACCAGTGAAATCTACGTGGTCAGCGCCGAGCGTCCTGCCGGCAGCACTGCCGACGTCGAATTCACCAACCGTTCGGTCAACACTGGCCTGGACGCAGCGTTGGTCGACGACATGCTCGCGAGCATGAGCCGGACTTCCGAGAAGGGCGGTTCGGTGTCGATGCTGGCCTCGCGTGATTTCGACACGCCGAGCCGTGTCAGCCTCAGCGAAGACGGCAGCGGCAACCCTGTGTTGAACGTCGGCACCGATCTTGACCGTGCCTGGTCGAGCGTTGGCCGTGCGCTGGAACAAGGCGAATGGCGCGTTGAAGACATCAACCGCAGCTTGGGCCTCTACTACATCAACCTGGCCGAAAAAGCCGAGAAGAAAGACGACAAGCCTGGTTTCTTCAGCAGCCTGTTCGGCAGTGCGCCGACCAAGGAAGAAGTTGAATCCCGTGCCGAGCGTTATCAGGTTCGCCTGAGCAAGGTTGGCGAGAACATTCAGGTAACCGTCGAGAAAAACATCAACACCGTCGCGCCGGCTGACGTGGCACGCAAAGTGTTGAGCGTGATTCAGGACAATCTGGGCTGATCAACCATGCGTTTTGCCGTTCTCGGCAGCGGTAGCCAAGGGAACGGCACGCTGATCGCCAGTGCTGATACGTATGTGCTGGTGGATTGTGGTTTTTCCCTGCGGGAAACCGAAAAACGCCTGTTGCGCCTGGGTGTGAACCCGGCGCAACTGAGCGCGATACTCGTAACCCACGAACATGCCGACCACGTGCATGGCGTGGGTTTGCTGTCTCGGCGCTACAATCTACCGGTCTACCTCAGTCGCGGCACACTGCGCGGGATGCGCAAACCGATTGAACCCGCAGGCTTTCTGGCCGGCGGCGAGCAACTGCAGATCGGCGCACTGAACATCGGGGTCATTGCCGTGGCCCACGATGCGCAGGAACCGACCCAGTATGTCTTCAGTGATAACGAACAGCGGCGCTTCGGCCTGCTGACCGACCTGGGTTCCTACTGCGAGCGGGTGCTGGACGGTTATCGGGACCTCGATGCATTGATGATCGAGTCCAACCATTGTCGCGACATGCTGGCCCGTGGTCATTACCCGTACTTTCTCAAGCAGCGGGTAGGCGGCGAGCTGGGACATTTGAACAACCATCAGGCGGCATTCCTGGTGTCCGAGTTGGGCTGGCAAGGTTTGCAACACCTGGTTCTGGCCCACCTGAGCAGCAAGAACAACCTGCCGCAGCTGGCCCGGCAATGTTTTGTCGACACCCTCGGGTGCGACCCGGACTGGCTGCAACTGGCCGATCAAGATTCAGGGCTCGACTGGCGCCACATCGCCTAGCCCAACTACTTAGCAAGCGGAGCCCATCATGGAAAAACGTGAAGAACTCTACCGCGGCAAAGCCAAATCGGTTTACAAGACCGACGACGCTGACCGCTTGATCCTGCTGTTTCGCAACGACACCTCGGCGTTCGATGGCAAGCGCATCGAGCAGCTAGACCGCAAAGGCATGGTCAACAACAAGTTCAACGCCTTCATCATGCAGAAGCTCGAAGCGGCCGGCGTACCGACCCAATTCGACAAACTGCTGGCCGACAACGAAGTGCTGGTCAAGAAGCTCGACATGATTCCGGTCGAGTGCGTCGTGCGTAACTATGCTGCCGGCAGCCTGGTCAAGCGTCTGGGCGTCGAAGAAGGTTTGAAGCTCAACCCTTACACCTTCGAATTGTTCCTGAAAGACGACGCCAAGGGCGACCCGTTCATCAACGAATCCCACGTCGTGGCATTCGGTTGGGGCACCGCCGAGCAACTGGTTCGCATGAAAGAGCTGTCGCTCAAGGTCAACGAAGTACTGACCAAGCTGTTTGACGACGCTGGCCTGTTGCTGGTCGACTTCAAGCTCGAGTTCGGCGTGTTCAGCGACGGCTCCATCGTCCTCGGTGACGAGTTCAGCCCGGACGGCTGCCGTCTGTGGGACAAGGACACCAAGAAGAAGATGGACAAAGACCGCTTCCGCCAAGGCCTCGGTGACGTCATCGAAGCCTACGAAGAAGTCGCCAATCGTCTGGGCGTACCGCTTTAATCGACGCAAGCATCTGATAGCACGAACAAATTTTCGAAAGAGGGTTTGCTTTCAGTAAAAGTGTTGTTATGATGCGCGCCGTTGGAGAGATGCCAGAGTGGCCGAATGGGACGGATTCGAAATCCGTTGTACCTTCACCGGTACCTAGGGTTCGAATCCCTATCTCTCCGCCATTACATAGAAAAAGCCCCGTAGCTGAGAAGTTACGGGGCTTTTTTGCATATGCACGAATCAAACTCCACGAAACACTCATTTCAAGGTCAATTCAGATTTCATCGCTTATCGGGCGATGAATCTCAAGCCGTAGCAGTGCGATCTTTGGTAGCTACTGCCTTATTACCTTTTTTGGCCACGGCAGTGATTGCTTCTTGCTGCGTTTTTTGGGTTTTCGCTAAGCGCGGACTCCGTGGGACTGTGGCAGCTGTCGTAGGGGCTGCTGGCAGTGCAGCGGCGCCGACCGCTGGAATGGGTTGCACGATCAGTTCTACACCCAGCGCACGCATCAGTCTGTTAATCGTCTCAAAGCGCGTGTGAGCCCCCCCTTTGAATGATTTATAGAGGCTCTCACGATTGATCCCTGCATCCTGGGCGACCTTGTTTACGCCCCGTGCTTTGGCCACCTCAGCCAACGCTTGCATCAGGATGTGCGGGTCCTGAGCTTTCATGCTTTCAGTCAGATAGGCGCTGATGATTTCAGGGGTGTCGAGGAAGCGTGAAGCCTCGTAGCGACTGGTGCCGCCAGTGTCGAGGTCGAGGATCGGCATATCCTCGGGATTGAAATTTCTGTCGTTCATGTCATTTACCTTTCAAGTTTTCCAGGATGGCTCTTGCGTGCTTGATGCCACGTTTCTGGTCTGATTTATCACTTCCCCAAAGCATCAAAAACGCAGTTCTACCTGTGCGCACAAAGTAAATTCGATAGCCAGGGCCGACAAAAACGCGCATTTCACTGATGCCGTCGCCTACGGGTTCGCAATCGCCGAAATTACCGTCTTCCGCCCGATCCAGCCGAGCTAGAACGGTGGCTTTGGCTTCGGTATTTCTCATTCCCGTGAGCCATCTATCAAACTCCGGCGTTTTGTCGATGGTGAATTTTTTCTTTTCTTCCTTGGTCATTCGAATTGTAGCCGTCTGGCTACTCCTTGTCTTGAACCTTGTTCGACGGGTATGCCCCTCGGCCGAATCCAGGTCTCTCCAAATGAAAAAAGCCCCACAGACACAAAAGCTGTGGGGCTCCCAATTTCTGCATTATCTACATTGCTGCACGTTTCCAAACACTGTTGAGTGAACGGCTCTTTTTTGGACCAGCGCTTTAAATCTCCTTAACCGGCGTCTCCCCCTGCACACCCTTGATCAACTCGATCACATGCAAGCAATCCGCTTTGTTCACATAAGACTCGCCACTGGCGATGGTCTCGTGGTTACCCGCCCTCAGCCTCCAGCGCCATTGCCCTTTGCCAGTGCTTGGGGTGCCTCTGGATTGCCTGTAAATCTCGAAATACATTCAGTTCGCTCCATGCGATTTATAAGTGCGACAGCCTGTGTGGCGCATCGACGCAAGCCTAGCGCAGGCGGTTTTTTTGGCCATCGGACATTTGTATCCAATCGTTCGCGGATGTTTCCGAGGGCCGCGATCTAGAGCGCGGCAATGGCCTTTGGATTGGCCAATATGACGTCGCCTGATCCTTGCAACGCTGGCGACGCTCCTGCTTAATACCGGACGGCTCATGGCGTCGAACAGCGTTCGGCGACCGACAATCACTATAAAAAAGAGCACTCCTTTGACTGAGCACGGAACGCAACAGGCCGGGCAGGTGACGTTATCGCTGGTGGTCCCCGTTTTTAACGAAGAGGACAGCCTCGACACGTTTCTGCTGCGCCTCGATGAAGTCTTTGAGCAGCAGACGCTGATCGATCTTGAGCTGGTATTCGTCAACGACGGCAGCACCGATGCCACGCTTGAGCGTCTGCTAGAGCGTCAGCAACAGGATGCGCGCCTGCGTATCGTCGACCTGAGTCGCAATTTCGGCAAAGAGGCGGCGTTGTCGGCCGGTTTGCAGATGGCGACCGGGCAGATCGTTGTGCCGATCGACGCGGATCTGCAGGACCCGCCCGAAGTCATTCTGCAGATGATCGAGCGCTGGCGCGAAGGCTACGAAGTCGTGCTCGGCCATCGTATCAGCCGCCGCAGTGACACTTGGGCCAAGCAAAGGTCGGCCCACTGGTTCTATCGTCTGCACAACAAGATCGCCGAACAACCGTTACCGGAGAATGTCGGCGACTTCCGCCTGATGGATCGCTGCGTGGTCGATGCGTTGCTGACCTTGCCTGAATCCCGGCGGTTCATGAAAGGCCTGTTCGCCTGGGTCGGCTTTCGCACCACCCACGTCGATTACGAACGCCCGGAGCGAGCGGCGGGGCAGAGCAAATTCAATGGCTGGCGCCTGTGGAATTTCGCGCTGGAGGGCATCACCAGTTTCAGCACTGAGCCTCTGCGGGTCTGGACGTATGTGGGCGCGCTGGTGTCGCTCGTGTCTTTTGCCTTCGCCATCTTCATTGTCGTGCGCACATTGATCCACGGTGTCGACTTGCCCGGTTATGCCTCTCTCATGGTGGCCGTGACCTTCCTCGGTGGGCTGCAATTGATTGGCATCGGGGTACTGGGTGAATACCTGGGCCGCACGTACATTGAATCCAAACGCCGACCGGTTTTTCTGGTGCGCCGCGTCTACGACCGCAAGGACTGAAGCATGGATCTCAAGGAAACCGACATCCTCGGCGACAACATCCACGAGCATTGGTATTACCGCTCGAAAGCGGCTGCCACCACGCGTTGGCTGGGTGATGCACCGATCAAGCGAATCCTCGACGTGGGCGCCGGTTCCGGATTTTTCTCGCACCACCTGCTGACGCATACTGATGCGCAGGAGGCGTGGTGTGTCGATATCAGTTACCCGGCCGACTCCAGCGCGACCACCGCCGGCAAACCGGTGCACTACCGTCGCGGCATAGAAAGCCTCGACGCCGATCTGGTGCTGCTGATGGACGTGCTGGAGCATGTCGATGACGACCTCGGTCTGCTCAAGATGTATGTCGACAAAGTACCTTCCGGCAGCCGTTTTCTGATGACCGTCCCGGCGTTTCAGTTCCTCTGGAGTGGTCACGATGACTTCCTTGAACACAAGCGCCGTTACACCCTCAAGCAATTCGAAACATTGGCCCGCGATGCCGGTTTGACGGTGCAGCGCGGCGCCTATTATTTCGGTGCGGTGTTCCCGCTTGCGGCGGCGTTGCGCTTGTTGCCACAAGGCTCTTCCGCGCAAGCCCCGCGTTCCCAACTCAAGCGCCACCATCCACTGGTGAACCGCACACTCAAAGCGCTGTGCAGCCTTGAACTGCCCTTGATGGGCATGAACCGTCTGGCGGGTTTGAGTGTGTTCGTGTTGGCGCAAAAACCGTGACCTCAGCTGAAAAATCAGCGCTGATCCAGCGCGGTTTGCGCTTCGCGGTGACCGGTTTGTTTGTCACGGCGCTGCATGCGCTGGTCGCCGTGCTGTTCATCCATTTCATTGTCGCGCAGCCACCCTTGGCCAACGGCGTGGCATTCATCGTAGCGACGGTGGTTTCCTATCTGATCAATACCACCTGGAGTTTTTCGGCACGCTTGCATGGCAGAACGTTGCTGCGTTTTCTGTTGGTGTCGGCGGGTGGATTTCTAATGGCCATGTTCGTGGCCTGGGCAGCACAGATGGCCGGGTTGAATTATCTGCTGGGGATCGTTGCCGTGGCGCTGACCATTCCAGCCTTCACCTTTGTTTTGCACAATTTCTGGACGTATCGATGACGGCTTCGCGGCACCCTTCGGCGATGTCCCTGATACCTGTGCTGCTCGGTGTGCTGGCGTTCTTTTGTGTCATCGGTCCGCAAGCACTCGATCCGCAAAATATCACTTGGCTGGAACAGGGTGATCCGGCGACGCATTACCTCGGGTGGCAATTTTTCCGACATTCGCCGTGGACGTTTCCTCTTGGCCTGAACCCGTCCTATGGGCTGGAACTGAGCAGCTCGATCATTTTTTCTGACTCCAATCCGCTGCTTGCGCTGCTGTTCAAGCCGTTTGATGCGTGGTTGCCGCAAACCTTTCAGTATTTCGGGCTCTGGTTGCTGGCGTGTTTCATTCTGCAAGCCTGGTTTGCCTGGAAACTGATCGGATTGATCACCAGCCATTCGCTGATCCGCTTGTTGGGCTGCGGGTTGCTAGTGTTTTCGCCACCGATGTTTTTGCGCATGGGCGGGCACCTTTCTCTGGCAGGGCATTTTCTGATTCTGGCGGCGTTGTACCTGGCCTTGCTGCCGAATTTAACTCGACGTAGGTTGGCATGGGGGGCGTTATTGGCGTCGACGGCCATGGTGCATGCGTACCTGCTGGCCATGGTGGCGCTGATCTGGGTGGCTGATCTGTTGGCTAAAACTTTCGGCCGACACCTGACTCGGCGTCAGGGCCTGATCGAAGGCGTGATGTTGTTTGCTTTGGTAGGCGTGTGTTGCTGGCAGGCCGGTTACTTCGCCATCAGTGACGGCGTAACGTCCGGCGGATTTGGTCTGTACCGGATGAACCTGTTGTCACCGTTCGACCCGGCGGGTTGGTCGTTGATCTTGCCCAACCTGCCAAAAGCTGGCGACGATTACGAAGGGTTCAACTACCTGGGATCGGGTGTGCTGTTGCTGATCCCGCTGGCGGCAATCGCCTGGCTGAGGAACCGCCAGCCATTGAAGGACGCGTTGTGTGCCCGACCTTGGTTGTTGGTGGCATTGGCCGGGCTGTTCCTGTTTGCATTGTCGAACCAGATCGGTGTCGGCGCGCAGACATTCAGCTATCCGTTGCCAGGATGGGCAATCAGTCTGGCGAGTATTTTCCGCGCCTCGGGCCGGATGTTCTGGCCTGTACTGTATGCGCTTGTTCTGCTGGTGATCTTCCTGCTGGTGCGCGGCTTTCGTCCCCGCATCGTCCTCACGTTGCTGGTGTTGGCGCTGACGCTCCAGGTCGTCGACACCCGCAATGGCTGGCTGAATGTGCGTCAAAGCAAAATGCTCACGCCGTCCTCGGTCTGGGCGAGCCCGATGGTTGACCCGTTTTGGGCGAGTGCGGCGAAGCATTATTCGAACATCCGTAGCCTGATGCCACAGAATCAATCCGTGCGCTGGCAGATGCTTGCAGATTTTGCGGCGACCCATGGTTTGAAAACCGACGCCGTTTACTTGGGGCGCATGAGTTCCAGCGCGTTGGACCAAGCTCGGAAAAAAGCTCAACGCATGCTTGAGTCGGGGCAATACGACGCGGATTCGATGTACATCATTGACGACACGGTGTTGGCCGATGCTGCCAGAAACGTCAACAGCGCAACCGATCTGCTGACCCGGATCGATGGTCTGGTGGTACTGGCGCCGGGCTGGAAAAGTTGTACGCAGTGCGTCGCCATGCACGATGAAGGGCGACGCATTTCACCGCTTGAGCTGATGCGTCCAGGGCAGGCGCTGACGTTCAATTACCCCAGCCGGCAACTGGTCAGCGGTTGGTCGTCTGCGGAAAGTTGGGGGACGTGGTCGCAGGGGCGCCAGGCGCAGATCGACTTGCGCGTGACGCCTCAGGCGCGTTTGATCGTGCTCGACGTTGTGGCGTTTGTACCGCCAGACCACCCCGCGCAACGCGTCGTGATCAGTCTCAATGGTGAGCAGGTGCTGGTCACGCGTCTGACGCAGCAGCAGGACAATCAGCTGCAGATTCCGATCAGCGCCGCGATCCGCCAGCGCTTGGCGGAGGATGATCGGCTGACGCTGGAGCTGCAATTGCCCGACGCGATCAGTCCCGAGCAACTGGGCCTCAACGATGATTCGAGGGTTATGGGACTGGGACTCAAGCGGCTGACGGTGAACTGAAGCGTCGTAGCGATGGACGCCGCCCCCAAGGGCTTTCTACACTGCTGGCAGTCTGGGGATCGGGGAGCAATGGATGAACCGCAATGAACTTCGCAAGGCCGACATCAACCTGATGGTGGTGTTCGAGACCTTGATGCTCGAACGTAACGTGACCCGGGCGGCGGAGAAACTGTTTCTCGGCCAGCCGACCATCAGTTCGGCGCTCAATCGCTTGCGCACCATGCTCAACGATCCGCTGTTCATCCGCGTCGGCCATCGCATGGAGCCGACCGCCCGCGCCGAAGATATCTTTCGCCATCTCAAGCCTGCTTTGGACTCTTTGTCAGTGGCGCTGAGCCTGACCCGCGATTTCGATCCCGCCGTCAGCACCATGACTTTTCGCATCGGTCTGTCCGATGACGTCGAGTTCGGCTTGCTGCCGCCGCTGTTGCGGGCATTGCGCCAGGAAGCGCCGAACGTGGTGTTTGTGGTGCAGCATGTCGATTACTGGCGGATTCCCGATCTGCTTGCGGCCGGTGATATCACGGTTGGCATCAGCCAGACCCGGGGCCTGCCGGCCAATGCCAAACGCAAACTGCTGCGGCACATTCAGCCGAGCATCCTGCGCGCCGATGCCAGCGACACACCGCTTACACTGGATGAATATTGCGCACGGCCACACGTGCTGGTTTCCCACACGGCGAATGTCAGCGGCTTTGCTGACGAGTGGCTGGCGGAATTGGGGCGCACCCGCCAGGTTGTCCTGTCAGTCCCGCAATACAGCGCATTGCCCGCGTTGCTGGCCGGCACTGACCTGATCGCCAGCCTGCCGGACTACACGGCGGCGGCCATGGCCACTTCCGGGCTGCTGTTCAAGGAACCGTTTCCGTTCAAGACACCGACGCTGGATTTGTCCATGGTCTGGCTCAGTCATGTCGACAGCGACCCGGCGGAGCGCTGGTTGCGCTCCAGGCTGGAGCAGTTCATGAGCGAACGGCCAGTGACACCCGCCTGACGAACATCACACTTATTTGTCGCAGCTCGCTCCCACATTGAGATGTGAACGTCCACAGGAGGGGAGGAGCGCTGTGTTATATGTAGGAACTTTCCGCCATCTGACTGGAGCCTCCCGATGCCACACCTGCACATGGAATACACCGCCAACCTGCCGCAGTTGAACGCCGATGTCGCGTTGATCCGGCTCAACAATACGTTGGTGGGCTCCGGTCAGTTTGCGGCGGAGTTCGATATCAAGAGCCGCGCGATCAAGGTCGAGACCTTCAAGGTCGGCACCGCCATGAGCGAGCGCGCCTTCATTTACCTGAAGCTGGCGCTGCTCAGCGGGCGTTCGCCGGAGACCAAAAAGCAACTGTCGCAAAGCCTGCTGGCGGTGTTGCAGGATCTCTGCGAATGGCCGGCCGGGGTCGAAGTGCAGTTGTGCGTCGAACTGGTCGACATCGATCGTGAGTCCTACAGCAAAACCGCCATCGGCGTGTAGGAATTACGCGTCCTGCATTTCGCTGCAGACCTTGATCACTTGCTCGCGCAGCCAGACGTTGGCGCTGTCCTGATCCACGCTCTGGCTCCATTGCATGTCGAGGGTGAACCCCGGCAAGCCGTTCGGCGCCTCACAGTGATTAAACACCGCTTCGTTGGTCAGTAAACGCTGGATGCGCCGGGGCAGGGTGAGGATGAAGTCGGTGCCGGTGATCATTTTCAACGCGGCGCTGTAGCTGTTTGAGCGCGCGACGATCTGACGTTTCTGCGCCTGTCGCGCCAACCAGCCATCGACCATGTTGGTGCTGGATGTCCATGGCGTCGGGAACACATGTCGGCGCTCGGTAAACGCTTGCAGGCTCAGACGCGGTTCCAGCGGCGTAGCGCGCTTGTCGAACACACAGACCAGATCGTCCTCCAGCAGCATGCGCGACTTCAGGTCGGTGTGGTTGCGATGGAAGTTGGGGCCGAAGCTGATCACCAGGTCGAGGCTGCCGTCGCGCAACTCGTCGGCCGGTACGTCGGTTTCAAACTTGTGCATATTGACCATCACCGGCAAATCGTCGAAGTCGAAACGCTTCAACAGGCGCGGCAGGATCAATTGCTCGAAGTATTCCGGAGCACAGATATTGAACGTGACGGCCTGTTGCGTCGGATCGAACGCCGGGGCGCCGGCGTGGCACAGGTTGATGCTCTCGAGGATCTTCTGCACATGGCCATACATGCTGCTGGCCTTGTAGGTCGGACGCATGCCGGTCCGCGTATTGATGAACAACTCATCTTCAAAACTGGTGCGTAATTTCTTCAGGCAGTAACTAACGGTCGACTGGCTGACAAACAGCGTTTCCGACACATCGGTCACACTGCTCTGTTCATACACGGCGATAAACACCATGAGATCCTGCATGTCGAGCTTGCGAAGCAAGTTACTGTTCAGCATCCGTTCCGTCCCGCTGTGCTCCTTGCGCTGAATCCGCGCAAACGTGTGCGAACGATCCTAACGGAACGATGGTGCCAGGACAAAGGCCTGTAGGACATTTCACGGACAGTTGTGGGACAGAAAGTTTTAGCAACACGACGTCGTCCGATAAAGCGCTAAAACATGGCCAGAGGCCTCTAGTCAGGTACGCCAAAAGTGTCGTGCGTAATGCCCGGGATTGAAGCGCCGGACCATCAACAGCATGACCACCATCACCAAGCTCAGCGACCACCACGCCCACTCGAAACTGCCCAGCCGGTCGCGAATCATCCCGGCCATCAGTGGCGACAGGCCTGCGATCAGATAGCCGATCCCCTGCACAAAAGCGGTCAGAGCGCCCGCTTGCTGCGGGTTGTCGAGGTGATCCAGCGAAACGATCAGGCTCATCGGAAACAGTCCGCCGATCCCCAAGCCCAACAGGCACGGCCAGAGCAGGCTGAGGTGTTGCGGACTCAGAACCAGCCCGCAGAAACCGCCGATGATCAAACCGAGTAGCACCGTCAATACCGAGCGCCGATCACGGCTGCGATTAGCGATGGCGGGCACCACCAGACCGGAAATCACCTCCATGGCTGTCAGAAAACCTAACAACAACCCGGCGTTTTGTTCGCTCCAGCCTTTTTCCACATAGTACGGCGCGAGCCAGGCGAGCACGCAGGTGTAGGACGCGGTGCCCAAGCCGAAGAAGAGGGCGAGTAACCAGGCGCGGGAATTGTTGAAGAAGGAATATTTCTTCGGGGCGTTCGCCATCGTCGGAGACGACAGGCTATTGCGTTGCGACCACCAGAACACCAGCGCGAGCAATGTCAGCGTCGCCCACACGGCCAGCGCGCTGCGCCAACTGCCGGTTCGCAGCATCACCGAGGGTGCGAACGATGCGGCAAGCGCCGCGCCACCCATGATCGACGTCACATACAACCCCATGCACAGCGCCATGTGGTCGGGGAAGCGGGATTTGATCAGCGCCGGCATCAACGCCTGAATCAGCGCGATGCCTATTCCGGCCATTACCGCGCTGACAATCAACTCGGCGGCGGAGTCGACAAACAAGCGCGAGAACGTCGCCACGCCGATGATCAGCAGCGACAACATGACCGTGCGCTGGTCGCCCAGCCGTCGACTGACGCCAATGCCGAAAAACATCGCCAGTCCCATGGCCATCACCGGCAGCATCGTCAATAGCGAGGCGAGGCTGAAACTCAATGGAATATCGTCGCGGATCGCCGACAGCAGCGGCCCGATTGCCGCCATCGAAGGGCGCAGGTTGAGCGCGACGAGGACGATGGCGAGCATCAGCCAGACAGCGGGGCGGGTGGTGGCGCGGGGATTTTCCATCTTCAGACCTTTGAGCGGGGCTGACGATTAGGCGCGGATCTGCTTGTGGCGGGCAAACCGAAAAATCCATCGGCCTATTCAATAATTCGATAACTGCGCGAATCCCTTGTGGGAGCGAGCCTGCTCGCGAAAGCGGCTTACCAGTCGCCGCAAATATCGAATGTGCCAACACCTTTGCGATCAGGCTCGCTCCCACAAAGAGAAGTGTGCAGTATTTCTGAATAAAAGCTGAACCATTCCCAAATACTTGGCAAGTTTCACGGTATTGCCGAAAGCCAACTAATCATTGGCGTCTTTTTCACAAAAAATTGATGCTTGCCTGCCTAAAGTTTGTCATGCCTTAGTTAACGAAAATTTCACAAACGAATTTTTCATAATTGCCCAAGGTTGTTCTCTTCAGGAATTGCCCTTCTCTATGTTGAAGTTAAAAGCCGTGCGCCCGGAATGGGTGACGTTGGTGGCCAGTGCCTTTCTTTTGATCGGGTTCAATCTCGTGCTCTGGCAGCACCTGTTCGACATCACCGCAGCCGATGGCAAAGGCCTCGCCATGCGCGTGGCGTTCGCGGTGATGATCTTCGCGGCGTTCAACATGGTGCTGACATTTCTGGCCTTCCGTCCGCTGCTTAAACCGGTGCTGATGCTGATATTCATGATCAGCGCCGGCGTCGCTTATTTTATGAGCCAGTATGGCGTGATGATTGATGCCGGCATGTTTCGCAACTTTGCCGAAACCAATACCACGGAAGTGCGCGATCTGCTGTCGTTGAAGTTGTTTGCTTATATCCTGTTGCTGGGTGTTATGCCGTGCTGGTTGCTTTGGAAAGTCCCCGTCAATTACCGCCGCTGGCACCGCGAGTTATTCAGTAAAGTTATTGTGAGTGTGGCGTCGGTGGCGGTAATCGGTGGTGTGGCATTGGCCAATTATCAAGGCTTGTCCTCGTTGTTTCGCAATCACCATGAAATCCGCTTGATGCTGGTTCCGAGCAATTACATCGGCGCTTCATTCGGCTACCTGCGTGAACAAGTGGTCTCGGCGCAGCAACCGTTCATCAAGATCGGTGAAGATGCGCAGCGCAATCCCGATGTGCAACTCCAGCCACGCAAATCCCTGACCGTCTTAGTGGTGGGTGAAAGTGCCCGGGCCGAGAACTTCGGCATCCTCGGTTATGACCGTGATACCACGCCGCAACTCGACAAGGAGACGGGGCTGATCGCTTTTACCGACGTGCACTCCTGCGGCACGGAAACCGCCGTGTCGGTGCCATGCATGTTCTCCAACATGGGTCGCAAGAATTACGACGCCAGCAAGGCAAAGAATGAAGAGGGCCTGCTGGATGTACTCAAACGTGCTGGTATCGACGTGATCTGGCGTGATAACCAGTCTGGCTGCAAAGGCACTTGTGATCGGGTGACACTGCAAGATGTCAGTAACCTGAAAGACCCGACACTGTGCGCCAACAGCGAATGCCGCGACGAAATTCTGCTGCAGGGGCTGCAAAGTTTTATCGATCATCTGGACAAGGACACCGTTCTGGTTCTGCACCAGATGGGCAGTCACGGCCCGGAATACTTCAAACGCTATCCCAAGGAATACGAACACTTCACTCCGGTTTGTGAAAGTAATGCGCTGAACAATTGCAGCCGCGAAAGTATCGTCAACGGCTACGACAACACGCTGGTCTACACCGACCATGTGCTGTCGAGTCTGATTGATGTCTTGCGCAATAATCAGGACAAAGTCGATACCGCCATGTTGTACCTGTCGGACCACGGCGAGTCGCTGGGCGAGTACAACCTGTTCCTGCATGGCACGCCTTACATGATGGCGCCGGAGCAACAAAAGCATGTAGCGATGTTGGCGTGGTTCTCTGACAACTATCAGAAGTCCTACTCGGTCGATACCCATTGCCTGCAAATGAGCCGTGACAAACCGCTGAGTCAGGACAACCTGTTTCACTCGATGCTGGGTCTGCTGGAGGTCAAAAGCTCGGTCTATCAGCCAGATCTGGACATGTTTGCCGGTTGCCGCGGTGCGGTGATCGACGGCGTGCTGGCCAAGGACTGAGCTGCTTCGGGCCTGTCCGTTTCCTCTGTCAGACTATTCTTTCCCTTGGGCAGGACATTTCGTTACAGCTCTTGCCCTTCGCAGGCGCGTAAATCGCCGGTGCCGATATATACTGCGCGCCATTCTTCAAGGGAGAGCCGTGTGGCCATCGATATTCACTGGATTCGCGACAACGAAAGCCTCGCGCAGTTTTGCGCCGAGTGGCAGCAGCTGCCGTTCGTTGCCCTCGACACCGAATTCATGCGGGTCGACACCTTCTACCCGATTGCCGGCCTGTTGCAGGTTGGCGACGGCAAACGCGCTTACCTGATCGATCCGCTGACCATCAATGCCTGGCAGCCACTGGCCGCGTTGCTGGAAAACCCGGCGGTGCTCAAAGTCCTGCACGCCTGCAGCGAAGATCTCGAAGTCCTGTTGCGCCTGACCGGGAGCCTGCCGGCGCCGATGTTTGACACTCAATTGGGCGCGGCTTATCTGAACCTCGGTTTCTCCATGGGCTATTCGCGCCTGGTGCAATCGGTGCTGGGCATCGAACTGCCGAAGGGCGAAACCCGTTCCGACTGGTTGCAGCGCCCACTGTCCGAAACGCAGATCAGCTATGCCGCCGAAGATGCCGTGCATCTGGCGGAAGTTTTCGTACAGCTGCGTCCGAAACTGTCCGACGACAAATTCGCCTGGGTGCTTGAGGACGGTGCCGAACTGGTCGCTAACCTGCGCCGCGAAACCGATCCGTACGAGGTGTACCGCGAGGCCAAACTGGCGTGGAAACTCTCTCGTGCGCAATTGGCGGTCCTGCGTGAACTGTGCGCCTGGCGTGAAACCGAGGCCCGCGCCCGGGATCTGCCGCGCAACCGCATCGTCCGCGAGCATTCGCTGTGGCCGCTCGCTCGCACGCAACCGGACAACCTCGCTGCGCTGGGCAAGATCGAAGACATGCACCCGCGTACCGTGCGTCAGGACGGTCAATTTCTGCTTGATCTGATCAAGCGCTCTGGCAGTGTGGGGCCTGATCAATGGCCGCCCGCCGTGCCGGAGCCATTGCCGATCGAAGCCGCTGCGTTGATCAAACAACTGCGCGCCCTCGGTCAGGCCGAAGCTGAACGCCTGGACATCGCGCCGGAGCTGATGCTGCGCAAGAAAACCCTCGAAGCCCTGGTCAAAAGCGGCTACCCCGAGGGTCCTTACCAATTGCCTGAGTCGTTGCGTGGCTGGCGCCGCGAACTCATGGGCCAGAAGCTGCTCGACAGCCTGGCCACCGCCGGAGAACAGCCTTGAAACGTATTTGCTCCATCTACCAAAGCTCCAAGCGCAGTGGCATGTACCTTTATGTGCTCAAAAGTGACGCGCTTGAACGCGTGCCGGAAGCGCTGATGCTGGCCTTCGGCAAGCCGAAGCATTCGTTTGATCTGGTGCTCTCGCCCGAGCGCAAACTGGCCAGCGAAGACATCGTCGTGGTCCTCGAAAACCTCGACAAGCAGGGTTATCACCTGCAAATGCCGCCGGCCGAGGACGAGTACATCGAGCACTTGCCCGAAGAATTGCTGCGACGCAACGATCCGGTCTGATCTGCAAGGCCCTGTTCTGGGCCTTGGTTAACCCTGGAACTGTTTTTACCGCGATGGTCGCCCTGAATCCGGCGGCCTTCTGCACGGTTTGCGAAAGGTTTGAAGATGCGCGTTCTGATTGCCGAACACGACCACGCGATATACGCCCGACTGCTGCGTCAGGCAGCGCCGGAACTCGAAGTGCTGACCAGCGGCGACTCGGCCGAACTGGCCCGTCAGGCGGCCGACTGCCCGGTGTGGCTGGGCCAGCCGGATCTGCTGGCGACCCTGCTGCGTCAGGGCCATCAACCGCAATGGCTGCAATCGACTTGGGCCGGCATCACGCCGCTGCTCGCCGATGGTTTGCGTCGCGATTACCGCTTGACCCGTGCGGTGGGGATTTTTGGTCAGGTCATGGCCGAATACGTCCTCACCTACATGCTCGGCCATGAGCGCGAAGTGCTGGCGCGACTGGTCAGCCAGGTCGAGCGCAAATGGGACAACCGCACAGGCCAGAGCCTGGTCGGACGCAAGGTGCTGATCGTCGGCACCGGCTACATTGGCCAGAGCGTGGCGCAGTTCCTGCGGCCGTTTGGCGTCGAGTTGTACGGCATCGCCAGCAGCGCCCGCGAGCAGACGCCGTTTGTCGAAGTCGGTTCGATGGCGGATCTTCCGCGACTGGTCGGCGAGGTGGATTACGTGGTCAATCTGCTGCCGAACACCGAGCACACCCACGATATCTACGACGCGGCGCTGTTCAAGCAATTCAAACCGACCGGGTTGTTCATCAATGCCGGACGTGGCGTTGCAGTCGTCGATGCGGATCTGGTGGAAGCGTTGAAGGAAGGGCATTTGGCGGGGGCGGTGATCGACGTTTGCCGTCAGGAGCCGTTGCCGCAACGTCATCCGTTCTGGACCGCGTGGGGCTTGTTGCTGACCGGGCACAGCTCGGCGCCCACTTCACCGGCGTTGATGGTGCAGCTGTTTGTCGACAACCTGAAGGCGTATCAGGCGAGCGAGGCGTTGCGCGGGGAAGTGGATTTCAACCGCGGTTATTGATCTCCTCGCTTCAGATCATTCCCACGCTCCGCGTGGGAATGCAGCCCGGGACGCTCTGCGTCCCATTGGAACGCGGAGCGTCCCTTGAGTCATTCCCACGCAGAGCGTGGGAACGATCATGCGCTGTGGCTTAGAGGGTGAAGTCGCCTTCAGCCGCCAGTTCGCTCAGCGGACGGCGCGGGCTCGGCTCTTCGCGGGCTTGCAGGTACTCGGCCAAGGTTGCCTTGTCGCCCAGCTTGCCGACTGCGACTGCCGCGTGCAGCGCATAACCTTCCGGAATATTCAGCTCTTTGCGCGTCAGTTCCTGATCGAAACCAGCCATGCCGTGGGTGTGCCAGCCGCTGATGCTCGCCTGCAGCGCCAGATGGCCCCACGCCGAACCCGTGTCGAAGGTGTGCCACAACGCCGGAGTTTCTTCAGTGGCGCCCGGTGCAGTGAAGGTGGTTTTCGAAATCACGATCACCAGTGCCGACGCATGCTGCGCCCAGCTACGGTTGAACTCGTTCAACAGCCCCAGATAACGCTCCCAGTTCGGCGTATCGCGACGTGCATAAAGAAAGCGCCATGGCTGCGAGTTGTACGCCGACGGCGCCCAGCGCGCGGCTTCGAAGAAGCTCAGCAGGGTTTCTTCCGGGATCGCTTCGCCGGTGAAGGCGCGCGGCGACCAGCGGTCGGTGAATTGCGGGTGAATGGCGTAATCGGCAACGCGAGGGTTGGCACTCATCGAGAGATTCCTTGCTAGGTTTGAGTCGGACATTCGAATGAAAACCCGGCGGGATCAGTTGCGCTGAACGATGGGGTTTTCCGAGCCTGAGGGTTCACCACAATGCAACGCGGTCGAGCGTTAATGGCTTGCGGGCAAGGCTCCTTGCGACTGGCAAAGCTACGCGCCGGCAGAAAAACTGACAAGCCCCGCGGAACCGGCAGTCGCCAACGCTTGGCCCGCAGGGCCTTGAGCACTAGACTGGCGGCCTTTTCACCACCTGATGTTGATGCTTGAGCCATGGCCGCCGAAGTCGAACCGTTCTGGAAACGCAAAACCCTCGATCAGCTGAATCACCAGGAATGGGAATCGCTGTGCGACGGCTGTGGTCTGTGCTGCCTGCAAAAGCTCGAGGATGAAGAAGACAACAGCGTCTATTACACGCGCATCGCCTGCAAACTGCTGGACCTGAACACCTGCCAGTGCAGCGATTACCCGAATCGCATCAAGTTTGTCCCGGACTGCATTCAGCTCACCCCGGGCCAGGCCGAAGAATTCAAATGGCTGCCGCCGACCTGCGGTTATCGTCTGGTCAGCGAGGGCAAGGATCTGCCGTTGTGGCATCACTTGGTCTGCGGCGATCGCGACGCTGTGCATCGCGAACGGATTTCCCAGTCCGGGCGCATGCTCGCCGAAGGCAGCGTGCCAGAGGATGACTGGGAAGATCACCTGATTTTTCGCGCGGGCTGAGCGTCCGCCGGATCGAGCTTTACCAAGGAGTGTGTATGGCTGTCGGATTGCAGCGAGCGTTGATGATCGCGTTGCTGGCGCTGAGCGCCCCGGTATTGGCGGCGAAGAAAGTCGATCTGGATTACCACGTGCGTCTGTTGCCGCAGAGCGATCAGGCCGAAGTGCGCCTGACCCTGGCCAAAGGCGAAGCGGTGCGCAGTCTTGATTTCGACCTCGGCGACGGCAGCCATTACAGTGATTTCAAGGCCGACGGCCAATGGTTGCTGACTCCGGGCAAACAGGCGCGCGGTGTCTGGCGTCCCTCCAGCGACAAGGCCAGCCTGACCTACCGCGTGCGCATCAGCCACGGACGCAAGAACGGCAGCTTCGACACACGCATGACGCCGACCTGGGCGCTGATGCGCGGCGATGAACTCGTACCGCCGGCCAAACTCGATCAGCAGGACGACACGGAACTGGTCGCGCGTCTGCAATTCGAATTGCCCGACGGCTGGAAAAGCGTCGAGACGGTATGGCCACGGATCGGCAAGAACAAATTCCGCATCGACAATCCCTCGCGTCTGTTCGACCGCCCGGCTGGCTGGGTGCTCGCGGGGCACCTTGGCAGCCGCCGCACGCGTCTGGGCGAAACCGAAGTCACCGTGGCGTCTCCACAAGGGCAGGGCATGCGCCGCATGGATGTGTTGACGTTGCTGACCTTTGTCTGGCCGCAGGTGCAGGCGGTTTACCCGCGCCATCCGACCAAGCTGCTGATTGTCGGCGCCAACGACCCGATGTGGCGCGGCAGCCTCGGTGCGCATGAATCGATCTTCGTGAACAGCCGATTGCCGCTGGTCAGTGAAAGCGGCAGCAGTGCATTGGTGCGGGAGTTGGCGCAGGTGTTCGGACGGATCAATGACGAGCAGCGCAGCGACTGGATCAGCGAAGGCTTTGCCGAGTATTACGCCATCGAACTGGTGCGCCGCGCCGGTGGCATGAGCGATGAGCGTTATCAGGCGCTGCAGGCGAAACTGGCCAAGGACGGCGAGAAAGTCACGACCTTGCGCGGCGCTCAGATCAGCCCGGCGCAGGTGTCAAAAGCGGTGGTGTTGTTGCAGGAGCTGGATCGCGAGATTCGCTTGAAGACGCGCAACAAGCGTTCGCTGGATGATGTGTTGCGGGGTGCGATGCATTTGGGGGCGGTGAGTACCACAGCGTTTGTGCAACTGGCGGAGAGCGTGCTTGGCGAGTCGTCCAAAGTCCTTGATACCGGGTTACTTCAGTAATACCGCTTTCGCGAGCAGGTCGAATCGTCGCACCGTCGCTCC